>JALHPV010000083.1 GCA_022842285.1 Kofleriaceae bacterium | reverse complement strand
GGGGCACTTCGACCCGAGGAAGCACTGCCATGCCCGATCACAACCTGCGCGCGCGATGCCTGGTGCTCCTCGGACTGCTGGTCGCGCCGATGGCGCATGCCGATCGCCTGAAGGCGCGGCGCGTCGAGTCGACAAACACTCACATCGGCGATGGCGAGGGCGCCATCAGCATCGACGAGGAGGTGACGATCACCGCCGACCTGCACGCGAAGAGGCGGGTCGAGGTGACGGCGGTCGGGACGCGCAGCGAAGGGAACCTCACGGCGTCCGCGACGGCATCGCATTACACGGATGACCGGACGAGCTGGACCACCACGTGGAAGGGAACCTATTCCCGCACGAGGGGCCAACTCCGAATGGAGCTCGAACTCGTGAAGCACGACTGCAAGGCCGAGCGCATTGCCGACGGGAAGAGCACGCCCGGCACGTGCGGCACGCCGAGCCAGCACGCGTCGCTGGTGTGTAACTCGGAGCGAGTGGAGGTCGAGACGACAGGGGCCAAGCCGGCGCGGGTAGCGGCGTGGCGGTGCGCTCCGAGCGGGACGACCGAGCTTGCCGAGTCGGTTGGCACCTGGCTGTTCGGGAAGACCGGTTGCCTCGAATCGCACGACGGACGCATGGGGGCCCGCTCGGTCGGCCGCTGTGGCACGTGAACCCGCACCGCACGATGGACCTCGTTCGCCCTCGCGCGCCCGGGGCACCGATCCGATCGCTCCCCATCTCACTGCCGCCCGCATGAACGCGTAAGCTGCGCCCCGTAGCATGGCCGCGTCGAGCTCCGCCAAAACCGTGATCATGGCGCTCGCCGGGAACACGTTCGTGGCGACCATCAAGCTCCTGGCGTTCGCGCTGTCCGGCTCGGGTGCCATGCTCTCGGAGGCGATTCACAGCCTCGCCGATACGGGTAATCAGCTCCTGCTGTTCATCGGGCTCAAGCGCGGCGAGCGCGAGTCGGACGATCGCTTTCATTACGGCTACAGCGCCGACCGCTTCATCTTCGGCGTGCTGTCCGCGGCCGGCATCTTCTTCATCGGGTGCGGCGTCACGATCTATCACGGCGTGACCTCGCTCATCGAACCGCACATGCCGCAGCTGACGGCGACGACGTTCGTCGTGCTCGGCGTCTCGTTCGTGATCGAGGGCGGCGTCTTGCTCTACGCCCTCGTGTCCGTCAATCGCCAGCGCGGCTCCGCGCCGTTCCTCAGCTACGTCCGCGAGCAGGCGGACCCCGCGACGGTCGCCATCCTCCTCGAGGACGGGGCAGCGGTGCTCGGCATCGTGGTCGCGACCGCGGGCATCTTGCTCGCCTACGCCACCGGGAATCCGATGTGGGACGCCATCGGCTCGATCGGCATCGGGGTCTTGCTCGGGGTCGTCGCGTTCTACCTCGTGATCGCGAACCGCGAGCACCTGCTCGGGCGCGCCGTGCCCGAGGGCGTCGAAGACACCTTCACGGAGATCGTGCTGCGGCGGGCGAGCGTGCGCAGCATTCGCGACGTCAAGACGCGGCAGCTGACGCCGGACTCGTACCAGTTCAAGGCCGAGATCACGTTCGACAACGACAACATCGCCGCGACGATGGGACGGGCACTGACGGGCCACGCGCTCGATGGGTCCCGGCGCGAGGAGACGCTCCGCCGGCTCGCCGCCGTGGCCACGAACCTCATCGCCACGGAGATCCAGGGCATCGAGCGCGATGTCCGGGCCGTGATCCCCCAGGCCAAGCACATCGACATCGAGGTCGCGCATCCTGCCCTGGTCGTCGCGGACGACGAGGAAGAGATCAAGAAGGACGAGTTGTTCGAGGCCGAATCGGGGTAGGAGCCCTACCGGGGGACCTCGCCGATCGTCAGCAGGTGCTCCGCGTGCGACAGAAGCCGCACGGTCTGATTCGTATCGCGAAATCCGAGGCGGCTCGTGGGCGGGGCCGGCTCCAGCAACACGACGCCCGCGACCCACACGCGCATGCCCGGCGTGACGATGGTCTGCTCGCAGTGAAGGGACCGGAACTTTCGTAAGCGGACCTCGGATGGCAGGTACCGAGCGGGGAGACGCTTGAGCGAGCCTTTGAACTGGGGACGCATCGCGAGCGCGACCTCGGCCTGCCGTTCGACGACGATCGGACCGTGCTCGGTGCGAAGGACGAAGGGGCGTAGGTCCGTGCTGACGCGCCAATGCCCATCGACCCGGACGTAGAGGCGGAGGGCGACGTACCGAGTGGCGTCGGCCGGCGCGAGCCCGAGATCAGTGGCCTCGATGACGCCTTCGACCCGGACATACGCGCCGTCGACGAAGTCCGCGGGCGCGGCGAGGAGGAGCCGTTCGGCGGTGTGCTGGGCGAGCGACTTGGCGCGCGCGTTCCCGACCACGGCGAACGTGACCGCTCCCACGATCACGAGCAAGTACATCACCAGCAGCACGGGACCGGCCGAGCGTACGCGAGGTACGGGCCCCAGTACCGGGTCAGGGGGTTGGTGAGCTGGCGAAGTAGTCGAGGACCGCGGCGCTCTCGTTGACCGTGCGCTGGACGATCATGGGAATGGAGCTCTGGTAGCTGAAGGCGTGGATGCTGAACTCGGAGGTCGTGAACGTGGGCTTCAGATCGGCAGGCGTGACGACGGCGGGGTTCGCCACGAAGGCATCGGCGCTCACACTGTCGAAGAGGCCAAACCGCCACGCGACGCGCCTCTTGACGGTCATCGTGAAGTGACAGCTCGCGCAGGCGACGGTCTCGGCGGTCGTGCGCTGCGGGTTCTCGGTTCGCATGAGGGCGTCGAACTGGGCCCGTCGGGCCTCGCCGGAGAGCTGGTTGGCCAACGGAGTGGCGGCGAGCTCGTTGAACGTGTCGGGTCCCGCCGGTGCTGGAATGAACTGCGAATCGCCCGAGCCGTTGGTGGAGTCGCCCGCACTGATGTTGGACGCGGACCCGGACTGCTTCGTGGTGACGGGGGGCAGGGTGGCGATCGGGCGGGGGGAGACCTGGGAGGGGTCGATCACATCGAAGATCTGAAAGTCCCATTGCTGGCTCGCGACCAGGTTCATGACCGCGACGCGGGTGAGGTTCTCGGCCCCGGCGGCTCCGAGGATGAGTGCCCGCAGGCCCGCGCTGAACTCACCGGTCAGGCCCTGCTGTTCGATCAGCGGGTGGGGCGCGAGCGGGCCGAGGGCCTCGCCGCTCGAGCTCGCCAGCCGCAGGGAGACGAGGTCGTCCTTGAGCGCGTAGACCTCGGCGCGGGTCAGCCGATAGAACGTGTGGACCGCGTGAGTGCCGAAGTTCTCCGCGGGGTGCCGTCCGCCCTCGCCGAGGAACTGACTGATCGGTTGGAGCACCAATCGGATCTGCGCCTCGCACCCGACGCCATCCGGGGTCGGGGCGAGCACGGCGAAACACGGGTCGATCCGCATCGCCACGACCCGCAGCTTGTCGAACGCCAGGCCCCCGGTGCTCGGAGACAGGGCCTTCACCGCGTCCAAGGTCGTCGCCGGGAACAGCGCGCCCCGCGGCCCGGCCGACGTCGCGGCGAGCATTCCTTCGTCGCGCTCCGCGAGCGTCGACGGCAACGGCATCAAGACCGAGACATCGTTGAGCTGCAGTGCGCTCCCCGTGATGGCGGGTGCATCGGGCGGCGCATCAGGAGACGCCGCGTCCGGGGGCGGCGCATCGGGGAGTGCCGAATCCGGGGGCGAGCTGGCGTCCGGGGAGGCGTCGGTGCTCGCGGCGTCCGGCCCCATCATCTCGGGTGCGTCCGCCGGGCTTGCATCGAACGTGGGCTGGGCCTCGCTGGACCCTCCGCACGCCGCGACGGCGAGCGCCGCTGTCAGCGCCCGCACCATCTCGCTCCAGCTCGTTGACCCCATGCTCAGGTATTCGCCCGGGGGGCGGACCTGGATGCAGGGATCGTGACAATCGAACTACATCGGGGGCAGGAGGACGGTGTCGATGACGTGGATGATGCCGTTGCTGGCCTTGATGTCGGCCTTGATGACCGTCGCGTCGTTGATCTTCACGCCCGACGAGGCGTCGATCTTGACCATGCCACCCTGCACCGTGGCCGCCTCGGTCATCCCCGAGACCGCCGCCGCGTCGACGCTGCCCGCGACCACGTGGTACGTGAGCACGGCGACGAGCTTCTCCTTGTCGGCGAGCAACGCCTCCACGGTGCCGGCCGGCAGCTTCGCGAACGCCTCGTCCGTCGGCGCGAACACGGTGAACGGTCCGGGACCCTTGAGCGTCGCGATGAGGTCCGCCGCCTCGAGGGCCTTGGCGAGCGTGGTGAAGTTTCCGGCGGCGACCGCCGTATCGACGATATCCGCCGTGGCCACGGTCTCACCGGCGCCCGTCTCGGGCATGGTCTCACTGGGCTTGTCCTTACCTCCACACGCACCGAGAGCAAGAAGAGAGGCCATGACGAACGTTGCTAGCTTCATGCGCCGTTGGAGTCGCGCCGAACCAGAGGGTTACGCGGCGGAAGCAAGATTCGGTTGCGAGTCGGATTCACTTCGGTAAGGGCGAGGTCACGGAGTCGCGAGATAGGCGAGGAGGCGCGGCTTGATCGCGCGCATGGCCTTGGCGCGATGCGAGAGGTCGCCCTTCGTGCCGACGCCGAGCTCGGCGAAGGTCTGGCCTCGCTCCGGGAACAGGAAGAGCGGGTCGTAGCCAAAGCCACCGGAACCGCGCGGCTCGTCGAGGATGACGCCTTCGGCGGTGCCCTCGGCGGTGATCACGTTCGCGCCGAGCGAGCCGGTCACGTCGGCGAGCGCCAGGCATGCGCGAAACCGCGCGGTGCGACGCTCGGGCGGCACCCCCGTCAAGGCCACGAGCAGCTTCGCGTTGTTCGCGGCGTCGGAGGCACCTGCGCCCGCGTAGCGTGCGCTGAACACGCCCGGAGCCCCGGCGAGCGCGTCGACTTCGAGGCCGCTGTCGTCCGCGAGGGCCGGCAAGCCGGTGATGGCCGAGACCTCACGCGCCTTCTTCGTCGCGTTGCCCACGAACGTGTCGGCGTCTTCGACGACATCGGGAATCTCGCGACCGATCCGCGCCGCGGCCTCGTCCACGGACAGCACGGCGATGTCGGGAAGGAGCTGCCGCAGCTCGACGAGCTTGCCCTGGTTGCGCGTGGCGAAGACGAGCGGACGCGTCATCCGGTGATCGCTCGCTGCGCGGCGGTGAGCGCCTTGATGCCGATCGTCGCCATGTCCATCATCGCGTCGAGCTGACGGCGGGAGAACGTGCCGTGCTCGGCCGTGCCCTGCACCTCGATCAAGGTCCCGTCTTCCGTGCCGACGACGTTCATGTCGACCTCGGCCGTGCTGTCCTCGACGTACGGCAGGTCGAGCACGCACTCGCCATTCACGATGCCGACCGAGACCGCGGCCACCGGCGGCTTGAGCGCGCTCGCATCCGCGAGCAGGCCGCTCTTCACGAGCTTGGTGAACGCGAACGCGAGCGCGATCCAGGCGCCGGTGATCGACGTGACGCGTGTGCCCCCATCGGCACAGAGGACATCGCAGTCCACCTTGATCGTACGCTCGCCGAGCTTGCCGAGGTCCACCGCCTGACGCAGCGACCGGCCGATGAGCCGCTGGATCTCGGCGCCGCGGCCGCCCGGGTCGCGCTTCGAACGCGTATGTGTCGCGCGCGGGAGCATCGCGTATTCGGCGGTGAGCCAGCCCTGACCCTTGCCCTTCAGGAACGGCGGCACGCCCTCCTCGACGGAGGCCGCGCACAGCACCCACGTGTCACCCAGCTTCACGAGAGCCGAGCCCTCAGCGTGCTTCTGATAGTGCGGAATGATCTCGAGCTTGCGCAGCTCGTCGGGTCGCCTGCCATCGGATCGCATGGGTACCGTGTATCGCATGTCGTCGCCGCTACCGCCGGCCCGAAGAGTCAATCGAGCTTCATCAGCTTCTTCGCGTGATCGCGGACGGCGTAGGGATACGCGGTCTGCGTCGAGGCGAGCTTCAGCTCGTGCTTCGGCAGCATGCGCAGCACGCGGATGATCTGATCGGTCCCCAGGCGTGGATTGCCGAGCAAGGCGCGGCGAACCTCGGGCACCTGGAGCCACGCGCCGTTCGCACAGATCAGCTCGAGGAGCGGGCGGGGCAGGGTGCCCATGCGGGCGATGCGCGCCACCTCGGGCGGGGTGATGCGCGGGTTGTGGAGGAGTGGTTCCCACACCGTCTTGCCGTAGATGCGCTCGAGCACGATGCGCTCGTGCTGCTCGCCGGCGCGCGCCATCTTCACCTGCTGCACGAGGGTGAGGCCACGCAGGCGCTCGTGCACGTTCTTCGGGGCCGACCGGGCGGGGCCCTCGTCGTCCGTTTCGTCATCCTCGACGGCGGGCGCGGGGGCGGGCTTCGCGACCGCGAGGGCCAGGATCTGATCCTTGAGCTCGGCCGTGAACTTGTAGATCTGCAAGCCGGCGCCGCCGTTCCCGTCGACAAAGACGCAGCGCGCTTCCAGCGCGAGCTCGCCCGCGGCGCCTCGCACCACGAGGATGCAGTCCGTGTCGATCGCCAGCGCGCAGCCCGGGACGAACACGCCACCCGCACCGAGGTCGCGGGCGAGGGTCGACTCGGCAAGCTCGAGCACGACAGTGGCGCGGTCCCCCACGCCAAAAATTCTACTACTGGGTCGCGCCGGTCAGCGTGATCACCTCGGCGACATTCGAGGTCACCGTGCCGTCGTCCGCCTTCCGCATGTAGGCCTCCGCGGCTGCCCGGCACCGGTCGTCGACCTTGCGCAGGCACAGGATGCGGGTCCGCAGCCACAGCGCGGGCAGGTGGTACTCGCTCGTGGTGAAGCGGCGCATCAGCGCATCGATCGACGACAGCGCATCCGTATCGCGGCCCAGCTTCAGGTGCTGCGTGACCGCCATGCTGTAGTACGCGTACGCGGCCGCATCGCCCTTCTGCGTGGTGATCATCTCGCGGTACTTCGCCATCGCGCGCGTGCCGTCGACGGTGCCGACGTTCAACGCCGGCTCCACCTTCTGCCGGCGGATCATCCCCTCGAGCTGCTTCGCCGGGTCGGGCATGGGCAGGTCCTCGGCGGCCTCTTCCTCGCGCGGAGGGCGGACCTGCACCTTCGCGGCCTCCTTCTTCACCTCGGGCGGGATGCGGGTATCGGGCACGACCGCGACGCGATTCTTGAGGCCATAGTCGATCGAGCTGCCCCGCCGTGCCGTCGGTCCCCCCGGCGGCAGGTCGGCCATCGCGAGCACACCGCGCTTCGTCGTCCACGCCTGACCGGCCGCGACGCTCGTCGCCGCGCCGGCGGGCCGCTCGACCCGCACGATGCCTTCACTGACCGACACGTCGACCTCGCCCGTGCCGTCACCGAAGTCGACGACGAAGTGCGTGCCGACGACCACCACATCGGTATCGCCGGCGCGCACGATCAGCGGCGGTCGGCCGGTGCGCTTCGCCACCTCGAGCTCGACGCGTCCGCGCGTCATCGCCACGACGACCTTCCCATCGGGGCACGTGACCGTGAAGGCCGTGTCCGGATCGCTCTCGATGGTGGCGTCGCCGATATCGAGCGTCGACCGCTCCGCCCCGGTCTTCACCGTGATCGGCTCGGCGGTCGCGACCATGCCCGGCACGACATCGCGTCCACGCAGCATCCAGCCGGCCACGCCCGCCCCGACGACGAGCACGGTCACCAGCGCGAGTGCCATGCTCCAGCGGGGCCGCGCGAGGACGATCTTCTCCGTGACCGCGTCGCCTGCGCGTGCGACCACCCGACGCTCGAGGTTCTGGAGGCGGATGTCATCGAGCGGCTCGACGGGAAGCTTGTCGCGAAGGTTCACGCGGCCTCCTGGAGGAAGTCGCGCAGGATCGGATCCTGCGCCGCCGCCTTCTCGACGGTGTTTCGCGCGCGCCACACCCGCAGCTTCGTGGCCGTCACGCTGGAGCCAACGAGCGCCGCGACCTCGGTGATGGTGCGGCCATCGATCTCGTGCAGCGTGAACGCGAGCCGCGCCGCCGGCGAGAGCCCGTCGAGCACCGCGTATAGCCGCTTCACGCCATCCCGCGCCGTCTGCCGGCGCGCGCCGGCGATGCCTTCCACGGAGACGAGCTCCTCGACGAGCTCGTCGGTCTGCACGGTCTTGCCGCGCTTCGTCAGGTAGCGATACGCGACGCGTACGCTCACCCGGTCGATCCAGGTCGCGAGCGACGCCTCGGCGCGCCAGCCCTTCAATGACTGGAACACCTGGAGAAACGCATCCTGGAGGAGGTCATCCATATCGCGATTGCTACCGAGCACTCGATACAAGCACGCGTGCACCCGCTTCTGGTGGCGCCGGAACAGCTCCCGCGTGGCCGCCGGCTCGCCGGTGAGACACCGGTCCACGAGCAGGACGTCATCCAGGTACGCGGTAGCAGTCACGGACTCCACGATTGTGCGGGGGGAACGCGTGGCGGTTACGACCTTTGCGAAAAAAGTCGGAACCAAGTCGCGGATCGGCTGTCCTACGCTCCGAACATCGCGATGGTGCTGCCGATTTCCGGCGGCGCTCGCTGTTCAAAGAGAAGGCATTCGTATGCGCTCCACCCTGTGGCAGCGAGGGGCTCTCTGCGCCCTCGCCCTGTCGATCTGTGTCCCCGCTATCGCTACGGCTGGCCGCGAGAAGTCGCTGGACGACTGCACGGCCTTCACGCAAGAGGACAAGGGAGATGACGCGGTGGCCTTCACCGTGTCGAATAGCTGCACGATTCCCGTCGACTGCCAGATCGAGTGGCGCGTGGTCTGCGCCCCCGACTCCAAGAAGCGCCGCTCCACGAAGACGGGATCGGCGAAGCTCTCACTGTCCGAGAATGGCATGGCAACCGCGGAGGCCTCGGCCGCCTCCTGTGGCGATGACGCGTTCGCGATCGACCGCATCGAGTGGTCGTGCCAGCCCAACAAGGACTAGTAGTTTCAACCTCTTACCGTCTGCGACAGGCCCCGTAGCATCAACGTCACAGCCGGTTAGATCGTCTGCCCCGGTCCTGCGTCTGTAATCAACGAGCGACAAACGAACCCATCGAGCGGCCGGAAGTAGCGGCCAAGTGCTCGGACTGCCAGGACTTGGCGGGGTTCGTACGTCCGTCGCTCGTCGAGTACACCCGTAGTATAAGAGGACCAGAAGGGCATGTTGGACCGCGAGGATATCGACGCACTGCTGATTGGCAGGCTCTACGGGGAGCTCAGCTCCGCCGATGAAGCCCGCCTGCAGGCGTATCTCGCCGGGACGAGCGCGCAGGCGCAGGCCGACAAGCGTGCCCTCGAGGACATGACCTCGGCCCGGAGCGCGATCCGCGAGAGCCGCCTCCTCGCCGAGCAGGTCGACCCTCCGCAGTCGATCTCCGCGCTCCTGATGCAGGAGGCCGCCCGCCGGGCCCCCAAGCAGCGGAGCGAGTCCGAGGGTTGGTTCGCGCGCTTCGTGCGCTCGTTCGTTGCCCACCCGGCCATGGCGGCGGCCGCGACGCTCGTGCTCGTGGTCGCCATCGGCGGCTCGCTGTACATGCGCAACGGCAAGCAGCTCGCCGAGGACCGTGTCTCCGCGAGCGAGATGGCGGCGCCCGAGATGTCCGCTCCGGCCGACCAGCGCGAGGTGCTGGCGGCCCCGACGGTGGCGGCGGCGCCTGGCGCCGGCTCCGCCGTGATCGGTGGTCTCGATACGGGGGTGGTCGAAAAGCGGGCGCAGGGCGACGGGTACGTCGTCGGTCTCCAGGAGGGTGGCTCGAAGGGACGGCCCGAGCCCGTGAAGGCCGTACCGCGCGGGATCGCGGTCACGACCCCCGACTATCAGCCCAAGGAGCTCGAGGAAGAGTCGCCGCGCAAGGAGCGAGCGAACATCGTCGCCCGTGACACGAAGGAAGCGAAGAAGGACGAGGCGCAGGACAAGCTCGGCCTCGTCGACGATGACGCTCGCGGTCCGAGCGTGGCCGATTCGTTCGGGATTGCGGGCGCGCCCGCGCCCACGACCGAGGTCAGCTCCGACAAGCAGAAGGCAGCGCCGAAGAAGCCGGCCGCCCCCGCGACCACGGCGCCCCCGCAGCCGACGACCGCGCCGCCTCCGCCCCCTGCCGACGCGGCGAATGAATCGACGGAGCAGAAGCAGCACAAGGCGATCGTCGCCGCCGCGCGGGCCCAGCGCTGCGATACCGCCACCTCGCTCGCCGTGAAGCTCGAGGAATCGAACCCGAGCTACTACGACGCTGAAGTGAAGAACGACCGCGACCTGAAGGGGTGCATCCAGCGGATCGATCAGACGGTCGCGAAGAAGCGCGCGAAGAAGGCGGCGCCCGCCGAGGCCGGGAAGAAGCCGACGAATGCGTCGAAGCCTCAGCCCACGTCCAACTCGAAATAGCTCGCTTAGCTAGCGATCTTGTCGAGCAGACGCCACGGCTTCGGGAACCAGACCCAGCGATCGCCGAGACGCACCAGGCCATCGTAGGCCATGCCCATCTCGGCCCCCGGCTCGCGGTAATCCCAGCGCAGCCACACGCGGTCCGGCACGAGGCGGCTCGCGATGCGGCGATATCCGCCGGGGAACAGGTGACTGACCTCGTTGTCCGTCGTGAGCTGACTCGCGAACGCGGCCGACGTGCGGATCGTCGTCTGGCCGGGCTTCGCGAGCCGCGCGGGCGGCGACTCCCAGAGCACCGCGTAGCCATCCTGCGCGAGCTTCACGAGGTCGCCGAGGAACACCGCGGCGTAGTCCTCCACGCGCGGGCGCAGCGCCGCGGAGATCTCATCGGCAGTCGCGGTGGCGAGCTGCTTCACGAGCGGGACAGCAGCTTGAGCAATCACATGCGGCGCAACGGACACGGCCGGAGCGTACCACCTGGGTGAGGCGGACGCGCTGCGGGGTGCCTCGTCACCGACGAGGCTGCTGTCGGCACCACGATCCTAGTCGTGCGGATGTAGCCAGCGCAGAGGGCCGTACTTCGCCTCGAGCGCCTTGCCCGCGTCCGTCTTCACCGGTGCCTGCGTCGTCTCGTCGACGAACTGCAGCTGATCGGACGGGTCGTGTGCCTTGTTGAGCTGGAGTCCCACCGACTCGAGAGCCGGGAGCACGCCGGCGGTGGCCGCCGCGAGGGCATCGATGCCGCGCTCCGTGATCTGGTTCTCGGTCAGATCCAGCGTCCGGACCTGACGCAGATAGGGCGACTTCAGCAGGGCGATCAGATCGTCGTCGGTGAGCTTCAGCTTGCCGAGATCGAGCACGGTGATGCGACCGAGCTCGGCGACTCCCGCGAGCGCATCAGCGCGTCCGTCGAGCGAGCCACGCAGATGAAGTCGCGTGATGGGTGCGCTCGCGAGCAGGGCGGGCGCGTTCGCGAGGAAGTCCGTAACGTCGATGGTGAGCTCGTCGCCATTGCCCTTCACGTCGCGGGCGCCGAGATTCATGGCGGGCCGGGGGTCGTGTCCGGTCGCGTCTGCGTCGAGGTCCTTCGCGATGCCGCTGAGGGTCTGGTCGAGCGTCTGGTTCCAGTCGGCGATGTGCGCGAAGAGCGTGTCGTAGCTCGGACTCTTCGTGGCCTCGATCGGAGGCGCAACGCCGATCCACTTCCGGAGCCGCTCCCGACGCTTGGCGATCGCCGGGACCGTGGACTTGGCGAGCTCGGCGTCGAGATCGGCATAGGCCATCTGCGTCTCGACGGCGAGCGAGCTCGCAGCCCCGGCGAGCATCGGGTGGTCAGCGCTCCCCCGCAGATACGCGACGCGCTCGGCGCGACTCCACGCGGCGTACAGCGCATGCGCGAACTGGCCGAGCTTCGTGCCCTCCGCGGACTTCGGTCCGACCGAGGCAAGCTTCGCGCGAGCCTCGTCCGCGATCTTCTTCTCGATCGTAATCGCCTTGCTCGCGAACTCCACCGCGTGAGCGAGCTGCTTGTTGGCCATGGCCGAGGGATCGGTCTTGAGCCGATCGAGGAGCGAATACGTCGCGGCGAGGGCTGTGACCTTGGCGTGCGCGTACGCGGCGAGAAAGGCCTGGCCAGACGAAGACATGCCGTTAGCCTGGCAGATGAAGGTGCTAGTGGGGCAGGTTGTCGGCGATCTTCGCGAAGATTTCTCGCAGCTTCTCGTTCTGCTTCACGAGGTAATCCATGGGCAGGTGGTCGAGCGTGAGGCGCTTCGAGGCGGCCTCGTAGGATTCGCGATCGGCCCATGACTCGATGGCGGCGTGGGTCTCGGCAAGCGCCGTGAAGACAACCAGGGGATCGAGGGCCGCGAGGAGTCGCGTACGCGCGCCCTCGGCCGACTTCGATGCGGCACGCGCTTCCGTGGCGAGCCCTGGATGGGCGGGGGCGCTCGCTCGCAGGTACGCGATGCGTTCTTGAAGCTGGCGTGCCCGCTCGAGGTCGAAGGCGGCCGTCGCGACGTCGAGCGCCTTCGCCCCGAGCGCGTTGACACGCGCTTTGCCGGCGACGTGCATCGCATCGCGCCACGCCGTCCAACCGTCGGACTTCGAGGGAAGAGGCGTGACCGCGACGCGGCTACCCTCGGCCGCAGCGAGACCGATGTTGGCGCGGTCGACGAGCTGCGTCCGCCGGATGCTCGCGGCCTTCTGCGCGAAGGTCACGGGATGCGCCAGCGCCTGCTCGCTGCTCAGGCGACCGAGGAGGGCAAGGCTGTCATCGACGCCCGCAAGGGCGCCCGTTTCGACGGCGAGCCGAAACGCGATCGATGGGGGATATCCCGACGGCGTGGCCGCGAGGGACTTGGCGTCGGCCAGCCCTCGCTCCTGGCCAGCTGGTCGCTCGGTGAGGTGCTTCTCGGCGAGCGCCACGAGCTCGTCGCGGCGGGCCGCAGCCGTCTCGCGCTTGGTGCCCTGCTGGGGCCATGCCGTGGGCAGCACCAGCGTGTGCTCTCCGAACTTCGCGAGCTCGTGCGCCGCCGTGACCGCAGTCCAGGCCGCGGAGCTACTGGCGCGATGCGCGGCGCCCGAGAGCTTCGTGGGGTCTCCCACCAGCGGCAACAGGCGATCGAGCTCGGCGGCGAACTGCTGCGGACTGATGATCTCCGATGGAGCCTTCATGCCGAGCTGCATCTGTTCGTGCATGCCTTCGGCCGGGTCTCCGTCGGTCGCGAACTCCTCGATGCGCCGCGCGCCGCACGCCCCGCAATCGACCGTGACCGTCATCGCGTTCGTATCCGACGAGTAGTGGAGGCGCGGCCGCGCACGCGACCCGCACTCCGGGCACGGGGTCAGGCTGACGGCGTAGTTGATCTCTGCGAAGTTGCGGGCCCGGCCTTTGGAGCGATGATCGATGACGGGATGATTGCTCACGGCCCGTCAGGATTACCCTGGATCGGGCGGTTGTCGTAGTACTTATCGGCCTCGGCCATCAGCTGCCCATACGCCTCGGTGAAGCGCTTCTGCATGTCCGGTGGCATGTCTGCGTACTTCACCTTCACGCCGCGCGCGATCTCGATCTCGCGATCACCCGCGAGCACCTCGTTGATGTAGTCGGCGGACCGCTTGTACTCCTTGCCGAGGTCCGTCGACATCACGGAGTGCGCATCCGTGCTCAGCACGATCTGCGTGCCGTTCGCGATCATCGAACCGAGCGAGTGGTTCTTCAGGTCATTCGGCACCGAGCCGTCGTACAGGTCAGGGGTCGCCGGCTTCGTGTGGTCCTC
Source organism: Kofleriaceae bacterium (assembly GCA_022842285.1). Taxonomy (GTDB): domain Bacteria; phylum Myxococcota_A; class Polyangia; order Haliangiales; family Haliangiaceae; genus JABFXX01. Next base: position 12,774 of record JALHPV010000083.1, on the reverse strand, counting down.
GGTCGCCGACTTCGGATCCTTGTGCGCCGAACCAGTCTGGTTGTTCGACGTCAGGTTCACCTCGGCGATGATGCCCAGCTTCGCCATCAGCGCCGCCTGCTCGGGCGTCGCGTGGGTCGCGTGGCCAAAGCGGACGATCACGCCGTCGGGGAGCTTGCCGCCGTTCTTCTTCGCGAGGCCCTCGAACACGTCGAGCATCTGATCGAGGTTCTTGCGCGCGCGCTCCACGTGCGTGGGCACGCCATCCTTGCCGAGCTGGCGGTTGCCATCACGGTAGAAGTCGTCACCGACGGTCACGTCGTTCGCGCCTTCGCCAACGTGCGGCCGCAGCACGATGGGCTCCGGCCGGTTGCCTTCCGCCTTCGACGAGTTGTGAGCGTCGAGCAGCGCTTCGTACAGGGTCTCGAGGCGCTCCTTGCCCTTGCTGTCGACGCCGTGATGCTCGGCCCCCGCGATATCGACGCCGACGACGTCACCACGCTTGACCTGCTCCAGCGCGCCCTTGAGCTCCTTCTGGAAGTTCTCGTCGGACTTCGGCTTCTTCAACGCGCCCGCGATATCCGACGTGTCGATCCCGTTGGCGGACCGATCGCCGAACAGGTTGGTGTTGATCATGGCGAGGTGCTTGACGTCGAGGCCGTTGATCTTGTCCGCGAGATGCGGGTGCTCGGCGATCAGCTCCTGCTTCAGCTTCGCGATCTGATCCTTGTCGAAGCGAGCGCTGAGCTTGTTCACGCTGTTCGACTGCTCCGTGTACTTGATGTCGTCCTGCGCGAGTCGCAGCAGGGTGTCCTTCGTGTACGCGTCGTAGCCGAGCTGCTCCTTGATGGCGGCCGCCTTCTTGGCGAGATTCTTGTCGCTCGCGATGTTGTCCAGGTCCTGCGCCTTGGCCGTCGCGACCTCGAGATCCTTCTTGATCTTGGTGTGCGCGTCGGACCCCGCCTCGGCCTGGGCCAGCTTGGCCTTGAGATCGTCGATCTCCACGCGCATCGACTGCTGCTCGGCTCGCGCCTTGGCGATCTTCTCCTGAGCGTCGAACGAGTCCTGGACGCGCTTCTGCACGTCCGGACGACCCTCGAACGCGTCGGAGTACGCCTTGACCAGCTCCTCCTTGGTCGCGTTCTCCGGGAGCCCCTTCTTGATCTCCTGCTCGCGCTGGGAACCGTAGAAGTCCTTCACGAGCTCGTCGCGGATCTCGTAGCTCGAGTTGAAGTCGGTCTCGTCGCTCGCGCGCAGCGCCTTGTTGACCGCGCTCTTCGCGAGGTCGTCGATCTGCTGCGTGATCTCGGCAACCCTCTCGGGCGACACGTCCTTGCGGTCGAGCTCCGCCTTGAGGCCGTTGATCTTGTCTCGCGTTTCCTTGACGACGTTCATTGCGTCGCCGCTGTTGCCGCGAGTCTGGATCTTTCCGTCCTTTGTACTGTGGCTGAAGTTCTCCTTCTGGCGGAGGTCGTTGATCTTATCGAGGAGCGGCTCCCAGTCGGAGACTTCACCCACGCGCGCGCTGACGGACTTGCCCGTGGGATCGGGCTTCAGGCGCTCGCGGCCGGAGCCCGCGAGAGCCTGCTGGAAGCCCTCGGGATCCACGTTGCCCATGAAGTGGCTGTGGAGCTCGACACCGCTGTGGGGTCTCTGCGGATCGACCGAGATCTGCTGCGTCGGCGGCTTGATGTCGCCCGCGACGAGCGGCATCAGCTCCTTCACGAGGGCTTCACGCTGCGTCGGGTCGAGCGCCGGATCCTTCAGCATGCGCTGGATCTCGGCGAGCTCGGGATTGTCGGAGTAGCGCTCGGAGGCAGGACGCCCCATCTCGCGCTCGAGCTGGCGGATGGCTTCCCAGTCGTCGGGACTGCGAGCTGTGGCAGCGAGATCGTCGATCTTCGACCACTCGGCCTGCTTCGCGGCGTGGATCTCCTCGGCCTTGAGCTTGGCGGCGAGGTTGTTTAGTGACGTGCCGTGGGCGTCGACCTGGTCACGCTGCCCGTCGACGCCGGTCGACTTCTGGACCCGGTCGAGGACGGTCTGATCCGCCTCCGGCTTCTGCACCTTCGGCATCTTGAGGTCGCGATCGGAGAACCGCGATTCGCCGCCGAAGTTGTCGGCCCGATTCGTCTCGTGCTTCAACAGGAAGGCCTCGAGAGCGGCAGCGCGCTCCTCGGGCTTCATCTTGGAGAGAGCCTTCTGCATCTCGGCGGGGTTGGCGCCGACATTCTCGATGCCCGGGACGATGCCCTTCGAGCCATCGCTGACGCCCGAGCGGTTCGCGTGGTCGATCATGCTCGACATGAAAGCGTCACGCATCTCGGGCGGAATGCGCGTGAGCAGGGTGTCCGGCATGTTGAGACCGGTGGAGCCGGTGAGCGCGCCGCCGCTGATCGTGAGACCGGGCGGGTTGCTCTCGAGTCCGACGACGCGGCCGTTCGCGATGACCGGGATCATCTTCACGTCCGGGTCGAGCGCCTTCAGCATGTGGTCCACGCCACCAGGCGCGCTGTGATCCGAGCCGATCGAAGGGACCACGTGGTCGACGGTGCGCATCGTGCCGTCGGCGTAGTAGACGTCGATCGCGCCGCCACCCTCCTTGGAGGGCTTCATCAGCATCACGTCGGCCTGGACGTGCTTGATGTCCTTGTTGTTGAGCGTCTGGTGGTTGCGATCGACGCGTGAACCGAGGAACGGATCGACATCCGCCTTGAGGCGGCTGATCGCCTGCTCGGCGAGCTCCTTCTGGCGATTGGACGACGTGGGGTCGTTGAGAACTTCCTGCTGCCTGTCGAGCTCCGCGAGTTGCTTGCCCACATGCTCCGTCACGATCTCGTGATGACGGGCCGTCATATCCGCAGGGACCGGCTGGTTCGACTCGACGAGGAACCGGATGTGCTCTTCGAGATTGCCGAGCTCTCTGCCCTGTGGCGACTTCGGGTCGGGGCGCGGCATCTTGCCGGCCACCTCGACACTCTTCGCCCCGCCGTTCAGGGCGTGCTCCATCGACCACTCGGACGTCGGACCGCCGCCGATGCCGAGCACGCGCTTGTCCTTGAACTTGTCGGGATTCTTCGCGAGGTCGACCGCGAGGGCTTGTTCGCCGGTGATGAGCTGGCCGTCCTTCTGGAGCTGGGCCATGAACTCGGAGTCGATCTGGCTCTTGCGACCACCGTTGGCCGTCTTCTCCGTCGTGAGCTGGCGGGCCTCGCCCATACCGCTCGAGATATCGACGCCCTGCGTGGTGGTGACGATGACGGTCTCGAGCTTCCCGTCGACCATCATCTTCACGGGCACGCCGACCGACAGGATCTCCTTGCCGTCGACGATCTTGCGCTCGATCTTCAGCGGCCCGGCCGGGCCCTGTGAGCCGAGCGTGCCGACTTCGGACGCATCACGCTGCGCCGCCACCTGGAGCGCGAGCTCGCTGGCCTTCGCCACCTGGGCCGTGGGGTGCTCGGAAACGTCGTTGGAGTGGATGCCGTCGACGCCGTAGGAGATGGCGTTGGACTCTTGCCCCATCGACTTGTCCCCGAGCGTCTTCCAGAGCTCGGGCTTGTCGGTGTTCTCGATGCCGATGCGGTCCGTGCGGGTCTCCACCTCGCTCTTGCCCGACGGGCCACCATTGGCGGTGTCGTGCTTCGCGCCGGCGGCACCGGCGCCGCCCATCCCCAGGCTGATTGCTTGCTCGACCGACACGACGATGCTGCCGTCTTCGGTCCTCGGGCCGTCCTTCGCCTTGGTGGCGATGTCGTTGTGGACTTCAGCGTCGCGCTGGTCGATGCGCTTCTGGACGTCCTCGGTGAGGCCCTTGACGGCGTCGGTGTGTTCCTTCGTCTGCTTCGCCGCCGCGGCCTTGGCGGCTTCGACGTCGACGACCTCGCCCTGCTTCAACTTGTTCTGGGCAGCGGCGAGCTCGTCGTTCGGCGAGTAGCGCTCGGAGACCGGGCGGTTCGCTTCGTGCTCGAGCTTGCGGATGTAGTCCCAGTCTTCCTTGGTCGTGGCGAGCGCCGCGAGCTCGTCGATCTCCTTGAGCTTGGCCTGCTTCGGCGCGTGCTCGGCCTCGCGCTCCTTGTTCGCGCGCACCTGCATGTCCGCGGCAAGTTCCTCCGGCGTCTTGCCCTTCTTCGGATTCGGGCTGTCGCCTTCGGTCGCGTGGACCGGCGGCGGCGGCGGCGGCACGTCGTTGTCGTTCGCGCGCGTGGCCGTCGCGACCGCTACGTCGGCCTCGGCGAGGACCGGCGAACCGTCCGGGTTCTTCGGAACATCGACATCGGCCGCGTGGACGACCGGCGGCGGGGGCGCGTCGTTATCGTTGGCGTGAACGGGCGTTCCGTCGGGGTTCGTCGGGACGTCGTTGGTGTTCGCGCGCACCGGCGGGGGCGCGTCGTTGTCGTTGGCGTGAACGACGGGCGGGGGCGCCACGTCGTTGTCGTTGGCGTGAACGACGGGCGGGGGTGCCACGTCGTTGTCGTTGGCGTGAACGACGGGCGGGGGTGCCACGTCGTTGTCGTTGGCGTGAACGACGAGCGGGGGTGCCACGTCGTTGTCGTTGGCGTGAACGACGGGCGGCGGCACGTCGTTGTCGTTCGCGTGCTTCGGCGTGGTGGTGCCCTGGTCACCGCCCGCGGTCGAGTGTGTGCCCGTGTTGTCGTTGGCCGAGACGGTCGAGCCGTTGTCTCCCGTCTGCTGACCGTTCTTGTCGAACGTCGGGAGATTGTCGAGGAAGCCCTCGATCGCCTCGTGGTAGGCCTTCTGCTGCTCCATCGGGCCGCCGCCAGCCTCGACGACCTTGTCGCGCGCGGCCTCGGCATGGGAGACCATCGCCGCCTCCTGGCGCTCGACGTACCCGTCGCCCATGCCCTGGACGGCCGCCATGCCGAGGGTCTTGCCCCACTTCATCGCGACGTTTTCCCAGCGGCCTTCGTACATCGCCGGATCGACCATCGTCGAACCGATGCTGCCGAGGACGCTGTTGAAGGCGCCCTTGCTCATCGCGGTGAGGGTGCTGGTCTTCTCGTTGATGGGGCCCATCATCTGGGCGAACTTGCCCTTGCCGCCCGAGTTCGGGATCGCGCCCATCGCGCCACCGGCGCCGCCTCCGAGGGCGCCCTTGCCGGCCGACGTGAGCATGTTCTTCAGCCAGTCGCCGAGGTCGCGCGAGGCGGCCTCGTCGAAGGCGGCGTCGGTCATGCCGCCGATCGCGCCGGACAGCGCGCCCTGAATGACGGCGGCGGCCGTCGGGCCGAGGCCCTTCAGCGCGGCGTCCATGGCCGGGCCGAAGTACTTCATGCCGCCGGCGGTGGCCGCCTGGAGGATGGTCTTCGCCACGTCGATGCCCATGTCCTCGATGCCGTAGGCACCGCCTTGCATGGCCATCTTCACGCCGATAGTCGCCGCGCCACCGGCGAGGGCGCCGAGCGCCGCGACGACGAACGGCGCCGCCGCACCGGCGGTGAGGGCTGATACGGCGACACCCGCGACGAGCGCGGCGCCCGTCGCGATGCCATCCGTCACCGTGTTCTTGGCGGTGACGTAGTTCTCTTTGTTGAGGTCCTGCCACTCGAGCTTGTCGTCGAGGATCGCCTTCTGATCCGGGCTGAGCTGTCCGCCCTTGTCGAGGACGGCCTTCAGCTTCATCAGCTCTTCGTGATCGCGATCGAGGTCCTTGCCCGAGTCGCTGAAGATGTCCATGACGCCGGACGAGAAGGCGCCGCCGCGCTCGAACTGATACTTGCGATCAGCGCGCTCGAGCATCTTCTTCGCGTAGTCGGGGTCCTTCGGATCCGGCTCGCCCTCGAGCATCATCCCGACCTCGAAGCCATCGCGGCCGTCGGGCATATCGCTCTTGACCGCGTCGTCGAGCGAGGGGCCGTTCGGGTGGCGCTTGTTCCACGCGGCGCGGATCACGTCGATCTCGGCGGCGGTCTTGCCCTTGAGCACGTTCTTGACCGCATCCTCGTCGGTGCCGATGCCATCGAGCGCGTACTCGACCTCGAACTCGGGCGACACCTTGCCGTCCTTGACGAGCATCTGCGCCTTCTCGAGATCGAGGCCATCCATCTCGTCCGCGAGCATCGCGTCGAACGACTGGCCGCCTTCGCCGGTGCCGTACTTCGCGTTGTACGCGTCGATGATCTGCTTGCGCTGCCAGTCGGGCTTCCCCTCGAGCTGCGCGTAGATGCTCTTCTCGTCGGTGCCCCAGAACGTGTCGGCGCCCGCCTTCATGCGCGCGGCCGACGCGTCTTCCATGTTGCCCGCGGAGTAGGCGAGGGCGGCGTCCTTCTCGGCGCCCGAGAGCGAGGACGAGAGCACGTCGTCGAGCTTCTGCCCGGTGCGCTCCTCGAACGCCTTCTTCACTGCTTCGCGCTCGGCCGGGTCCTCGATCGTCGAGAGGACGTCGTAGACCGCGTTCGCGTCGCCACCGAAGCTGAGGGTGGGCTTGCCACCGTTCATGGCGGTGGCCGCTTGGCCGACGCCCGACGTGAGCGCGAGGCCGGTCTGCATCGTCTTGCGGTCGACCCCGAGGGTGTCGGCGATGCCGTCGGACATGCTGACGAAGAAGCCGCCGTTCGTGGCTGCATCGAGACGGATCGCGGCTGCCTTCGTCGGGTCGCCGTCGACGTAGGCCTGGGCGATATCCTTGTCGGTGCCCGTCATCTCGTCGTTCACCATGTCGGTGAGCGTGATGCCGGTGCGCTTCTGGAAGTCCTCCTCGAGCTGGCGGCGCTGAGCCGGATCTTTGATCTGCGCGAGGGTGTCGTGGATCTTCTTCTCGTCGGTGCCGAGGCCCTCGGAGGCCTGCTGCAGCATCGCCGCGGCCATCTTGACGGGGTCGGCCCTGAGGCCGGCCTTGGCCGCCGCGAGGTCGGCGCCCGAGAGCTCGCTCTCGAGCTGCTTCATCAGGTCGACCTTGTATTCCTTCTCGAACTCGGCGCGGAGCATGTGCGCTTCGGCAGGGGTCTTCCCCTTCAGCGCGTTCATGATCTTCTCCTCGTCCGTGCCCGGGCCGTCCATGGCGGCGCGCAGGTCCGCGGCTGCCTTCTTCATGGCGGAGCGGTTTGGCGGCTTCTCGTCGGGACCGAGCGGCGGCGGCTTCTTTGGATCGAACACCTCGACCTTGATCGGGCCGAGGGCCGCCGTCACATCCGTCGCGTCCTTGTTGCCGAGCTCGTCCTTCGCGAAGTCGGTGAGGGCCTTGCCCGTCTGCGACTCGAACTCGTCGTAGATCTTCTGCTTCTGCTCGGGGGTAAGCGCCGGGTTGTTGAGGACGGCCTTCATCTTCTCGGCGTCACCGCCCGAGAACCAACCGCCGCCCGAGTTGCGGAGCTCGGCGACCGCCGACTGCACGGGATCGCCCGACGCGTGCCCCATCGCCTCGACGAGCTCGTCGCCCGACAGCTCGTCCTTCAGATCGGCGTCGAGGCTGCGGCCCGTCTTCTTCTCGTAGGCCTCCTTGATCGCCTTGATCTCGTCGGGCGACTTGCCCTTCAGCGACTTCATGATGGAGTCCTCGTCGGTCCCCCAGCCGTCCATCGCTTCTTCGAGCTTCTTGGCCTCGGCGGCGGCCAGCGCGTCGCGCTTCTTCTTCGACTCCAGCTCGGGGTCTGGAGTGCCGTCCTTCATCTTCTCCATGTCGGCGGACTGCTTCGCGAGCTCGTCGTCGAGCTTCTTCGTTTCGGCCGCCGCCGTCGCCTGGATGCCCTCGATCGCCTTCGCGGAGTCGGTCTTGATGCTGGTCTGGGCGTCCTTCGAGCTCTTCTCGATCATCGCCGTGCCCTGCGCCCCGATCGCGGCGAGTTGCTGCTCGGCGGCAGCGGCATCGGCCTCGATACCCTTCAGGGTGGCCTCCATGAGCCCATCGATCGTCTTCAGCGCCTTCTCGGCCTCGGCGGCGATCGCCTTGACCTGCGCATCCGCTTCCTTCTTCGCGACCTCGACGGCCTGCTGCTGGACCTTGGCGGCCTCCGCGTGCGCCTTCTCGGACTGGCTATCGATCTCCCGCTGGGCGGCGTGAACTTCCTTGTTGAGCCGCGCGAGATCGCCGTCCTTGGCGGTCGCGAGCTTCTTCCGCATCGCCTCGGCCTTCTTGGTGACCGCCTCGATGCGCTTGGCCTTCTCCTGCTGCATCTTGGTGCCCGCGTCCGCGAGCTCCTTGTCGATCTTGGCGGCCGACGCCTTCGCCTTGGCCTCGATCTCCTTGCAGGACGCCTCGATCTTCGCCTTCGCGTCCGCGACCTTCTTGGCCGCGTTCTCTTCCATCTTCTTGGCGTTGTCGGCGATGGACTTGTCCATCGCGACCTTCGCCTGGTTCGCGGAGGCGTCGAGCTTCTGCCCTTCGGTCTTCGCCTTCTCGGTGAGCTGGAACTGCTTGTCCTTGCCCTCGTTGCGGAGCTTGGTCGCGGCTTCCTTGGCCTGATTGATCAGCTTCTCGGCGGCGAGGTTGCCCTTCGCGATGATGTCGCCGGCGATGCGCTCGCCCTCGGAGATCGCGGCCGCGCCGGCGTCGCCGGAGAACCAACCCTTCACCGTGCCGAAGACGCCCTCTTCGTCCTTCTTCTGCTGCGCGCGGGCCGAGGCGGCCTTCGCCTGGGCGGCGGAGCGAGCCTGCGCCGCTTCGCCTTGCGCCTTGCTGCGCGCGGCCGCGGCGTCGGTACTGCCCTTTGTCTCGAGGTTCGTCGCCTGCGTATTCGCCTCGGCGAGGACCTTCGCGCCCTCTTCGCGGGCGGTGTTCGAGATGTTGAGCTTCTCGGCCTTGCTCTGCTCGACGAGTAGCTTGTGCTGCGCGTCGGCCTGCACGCGGAAGTCATTCTTCGCCTGCTCGGTGGCCTGCTTGATCTGCGCTTCCTGCTGCTGGAGCGACTGACCACGGAGGTTGGTGACCTGCGTCGTCGCCTCGTCCTGGACGCGCTTCTTGTCAGCCTCGAGCTTGGTCTTCGTTTCGGTCTGCTGCTGCGTGATCTCTTGCTCGATCTGACCGAGCTCGGTGACGACCGTGGTCTCGAGCTGGAGCTTCAGCTCCTCGAGCGACTTCGCCTGCTGCTGCTGCTCGGCCTGGAGATCGGCCTGCGCCTGCTTCTTCTCTTGCTGCTGGTACGCCTTGATCTCGGCTTGCTGCTTCTTGACCTCGGCGGTGACCTCGACCTTCTTCTCGATCGCAGCCGCGCCCACGCGCTTGGCCTTCGGCAGCGCCGCGGCCTTCACGTTGTCCTTCTTCCAGGCGGCTTCCTCGCGGACCGCCTGCATCTTCTTCTGCGCCTCGGACGTCGGCTCGCCTGGCTTCATCTGGCTCGGCGGCTTCTTCGGCGCGCCACCGCCCGGACCACCGGGGCCGCGTCCGCTCGGACGGGTGACCGCATCCTGGATGTCGCCGCCACCGGTGTCGACCTGCAAGGGGGCCTTCACCGTCTGCGCGACCTTCGGCGGCATCACGGCGGCCTTGGGCTTCGGGGCTCCCGCTGGACCCGCCGTCGCGGGCTCCTTGCCACCCGTGTCCTTGCTCGGGGCCGGGTCCTGAACCCCGCCGCCCGGCTCGTCGACCGTCGGTGCAGCGTTCGGTGTCTTCACCGCGGCCTTTGCATCCTTCACGGCCGGCTTCGAATCTTTGGCGACGGCCTTCGGCTCCTTCGCGTCCTTGCCCGGCGCATCTTTGGCCAGGGCCTTGTCCGTGGCGGTACCGGGCGCGTCGGGCGCCGTGTCCTTGCCCTGGTTAGCGGCCGCAGCGGCCCCCGCGCCGATCGCGCCCGCAATCATTCCAAGCGGGCCCCCGATCATCCCGAGCGCCGCACCGCCAAGGGCGGCCTTGGCGATGTCGAGGACGCCCGAGAGCGCATCCTTCGGCTCCTCCGTGCCCTTGGTCGCCGCGTCCTTCGCGTCGTCCTTGATCTTGTCCTGGCCGCCGACGTCACCGCCCGCCTTGGCCGCGATGCCCTGGATCGCACCCTGTGCTGCCGATGCGGCCACCGTGCCCGCGTTCTTCGCGTTCTTCGCGTCCTTCGCGGCCCCCTTCGGATCTGCTTTGCCCGCGTCGGAGGCATTCGCGCCATCGATGCCGGCCTTCACGCCGCTGACGATCGCGCCCGGGAGTCCTCCGGTGAGCATGCCGGTCGCCGCCGCCTTCGCCACGGTCCCGGCCGTGGTCATCACGCCCTTGACCGTGCCGATCACACCGCCGTTGGCCACGTCCTTGCCCGTGGTCGCACCCGTGGCGCCCCCCGTCGGGGCCGTCGGGGCCTTCGCGACCGTCGTCGTCTTGTCCGTCGGTCCCTTCGGCGGGGGAGCCTTGATGGCCCCCATCGCGCTCTTCTTCGCCGGCCCCGCGGGCGTCTTCCCCGTGCCCTTGGTCGGGCCCTCGTTGTTGTTGTCGAGGTAGGCGTTCCAGGTCTCTTCGCCGCCGCGCCAGCTCGCGGGCATCGTCGGCTGCTTCGTGGGGGCAACCTCCTTCGCGGAGGCAGCATCGACGGGGGCGTCAGCGTACGCGTCGGGGTTCAGGTTGCGGACGAACTCGGCGTTCGCGTCGCTGGGACCAGCGTGCTTCGGGTCCGCATAGGCATCGGGGTTGAGGTTGCGGACGAACTCGGCGTTCGCGTCGCTGGGACCGGCGTGCTTCGGGTCCGCATAGGCATCGGGGTTGAGGTTGCGGACGAACTCGGCGTTCGCGTCGCTCGGCCCCTGCGGGCCGTTCGCGTCATCGCCGGCACCGGCGTTGCCACCACCGGCGTTGCCAGCGGGATCGTCCTCGCCCTGTCCGCCCTCACCCTTGGTCCCTGCGTGCTCGCTCGCGGCGACCTCGGCGGCCGCATCGACAGCGGGCCCACCGGTGACGATGTTGCCGCCGCCCGAGGCGCCACCCGCGCCGGTGACCATGCCGCCGTCGGCCTGTCCGCCCTTGCCGCTGCCCTTCGCATCGTCGCCGCCGCCGGCACCACCGCCGGTGCCGGCGTTCGCGTTGCCGCCGTCGCCCTTACCCTCGGTGGCGCCCCCCTTGGCGTCGGCGACCGGGGCACCACCCGGACCACCTTGCTGCAGCTCGGCCGCGTCGTTGGCCACGTCCGCATTCAACTTCTCGTGATGCTCGGCGCCGGCTGCCATTCCTGCGGCCACGCCCTTCGCGGCCATCTTCCCGGCGCCACCGGCCGGACTGCTGGAATCCGCGAGGTGGCCGAACATCTCCGAGGCGTGCGCACCCGAAACAACGATCGGTGCATCGCCGCCATCGCCGCCGCCACCTGGCGCAGCGGATGCGCTACCACCACCCGATTCGCCGCCGTTGATGTCTGCAGAGCCGGCATCGTCGCCCTTCGAAAGGGCATCGATACCAGCGGCCTGCTTGAGCTCGTCGAAGGATGATCCGGACGACATGTTGGTGGGGCGCCTATCGTACTTGAGCGGACGACGAGCTGACCCCCTCCTACGCCTTCGACCCTCTTGATCTCCCTCGTGATACTCAGGCCTACATGGATGTGACCATCCCGTGGCAGCTCGCTCGTTTCGGGGCCGTTTCGGAGCTACTCGGACGCCCCGTCCGGGAGACGTTGGGGTTCACCACTGCCCTGGGGCCACAGCTCGCTGAAAACGTTCGGGTCGTCCTCGGATCCGACCTCGAGACCATCGGGCTCCAGACCCGGGTCGAGCCCCAGGCCGATCCCGGCGTGCTGGTGCGCGTGCGCGAGGTGATCGGCAAGACCTCGGGAGCGGAGGCCACGGCCTGGTGGGATCGCTGCGCCGATGCCGTGACCCCGTTCGACATCAGCATCATGTTCCGGCCCAAGTCGGTGAACTACGCGCTGTCCTACGACACGAGTGGCTGGACCGATGTCCTCGAATCAGTGTCCTTGCCGCCGTCCGTCGTGGCCGATCTGAAGCGGCGGATTGGCCCCCTGGACGGGGCGATCGATCGAGTCATGTACGACCAGATCGACGGCGCACATCGCATTCGCTTCGATGCGATCACCCAGGATGCGTCGATCGTGACCAGCATCCTCGACCGCTCACGCATCCCCACCGCGCAGCGCAACTACTTCAGCGACACCACGCCGGTGTGGACCGCGAATGACCCGCGCATCGCGGTGCGGATCGCGACCCGGGACTCGGGGCCCCTCGACCAGGTCGGCGTGATGTTCGCCGAGGTCGCGGGCGAAAACATGATGCGAGCGTGGAAGACCTTTCGCGCGCGCCCCGACTTCGACAAGAAGCTGGGCGCCTTCGTCGGCGCCATGGGCCACGAGGTCGCGGATCTGTTCGAGCTCCGCTTCTATCGCACCGGCGAGCCGCAGCTCGAGGCCACGTTCACGCCGTCGCCGCTGCCGTTCGGTCGCAAGCCGATCACGGCCTGATGGCGGCGCGTCCGTCGTCGGTCAGATAGACGTGTGACTTCGTCGACCAGAACACGATCGGTCCGATGCCGGCGCGGTGGAGTCGCAGGAGCGCCGCCGCCGCCTTGGCCGAGTACACGCCGTCGAGACGCGTGACCCCGCCGAGCGCGCGGGTGGCCGCATCGCCCGCGGGCGTCGAGATGCCGTAGCCGCCGCCGAGCTCGCGCCCATCGAGGACGAAGGTGTGGCCGAGCTCGCGGCGGGTGAGCCCCAGCGGCGGTCCCCCGAGGGCGGCGGCGCGGTCGAGCGTGCGGGCCGCGAGCCCCGTGATGCGGAGGGCGGCCGTCACCGGCCACGGCGTCACGCGGACCCCGTGGATCACGGGCAGGGGCCACGGCCACGCGCCGGCCGCGCGCGCCAGGTGGACGCCGGCGAGGAGACCGGCGACGGTGCACGTGCTGCCGATGGGCACGACGAT
>JALHPV010000082.1 GCA_022842285.1 Kofleriaceae bacterium | reverse complement strand
TGCGCCGGCGCGCGTGGCCGGCCTCGCGCGCGAGCTCGCGGGCGCCCTGCATCGCTAGCCCGACGAATGACCTCGTGGCGCTGTCGCCCGCGCGTCAGGCACGCGCGCGCGACTCATTCGGGCTCGGTGAACTTCACGCAGGTGCCGACGTTGTCGAACCCCGGCTCGACGGTGAGGGGGCCGGTGCCGCCGTACGTCGTGCGCTGCTCGCTGGTGAGCTCGCGCTCCGTGGCGATCGCCCGGAGGACGTCGGCACCCTCGGTGGCCGTACGGTCGTACGAGGTGTAGTCGACCTGGTAGAGGCCGAAGCGCGGGATGAAGCCTTCGGCCCACTCGAAGTTATCGGTGAGCGACCAGTGGTAGTAGCCGCGCACGTCGGCGCCCGCGGCTCGCTCGCGCGCGATCACCTCGAGGACGCGCACCACGTTCTCGGCGCGGCGGCGGCCGACCTCGGTGGCGATGCCAGACTCGGTCACGACGAGCGGGAGCGTCGGGTAGCGCGCCGAGAACTCCTGGATGATGCGGCCGAAGCCGTCGATCCAGCCCTCGTAGCCCATGCGCGGGACGCAATAGGTCGGATCGGGCGGCCGGATGCACGCCCCGTTGTCGAATGGACCGAAACATGGCGTCACGCCGATCTCGGGGATGAGCACGGTCTCGGCGGTGACGCCGGCGCGGAAGTAGTACTGGAGGCCGAGCCAGTCGAGCGTGTTGGCCCACTCGGGGTGCGGCTCGTCGAGCCCGCCATCGAGGTCGGTGTCGAAGCCGCCCCGGGTGAGCGCGTCGACGAAGAGCCAGTGGAAGACGTAGACGAACTTCTCGCGGCCCTGGATGTCCTCGGCGAGCGTGGAGAAGGTGCCGGCGCGGGCCGGTTCCCAGTCGGCGACGGACATCGCGAGGCCCACATCGGCAGGGCGACCATCACCGTCGGCGTCGATCGTGTCGGCGGCCTTGATGGCGTCGTACATCGCCGCGTGCGCCGCGATGTAGTCGCGCAGGACGGGGATGAACTTGCCGGTCAGGTCCGTGAACGTGAAGCGACCCGGCGGGAACTGCGCGAGCAGGTAGCCGGCGATGAGGTAGTTCACCGGCTCGTTCAGCGTGCCCCACTCGTCGACGAGGTCGCCGAATTGCTCGGCCATGAGGCGCGCGTGCTCGGCCATCTCCTCGACGACCTGTGCGCCGCCCGCGCTGCCGACGCCGCAGAGGTTCGTGTCGCTGACGCCGCGCGAACACTCCGCGTCGCCGGGGTTGGCGACCCAGATGGGGTTCGAGAAGTGATGCAGCGTGATCATCGGCTTGATGCCGAGGTCGCGCATGCGCTCGAGCTGTGCGCGGTAGTGCGCGATCGCAGCGGTGTCGATCACGTCGCGCTGGGGCTCGATGCGCGCCCATTCGATGGAGAAGCGATAGCTGTCGAGCCCCAGGCCCTTCACGAGGTCGAGGTCCGCGTTGACGCGCGTGAAGCCCTGCGTGGCCTGGTTGATGAATGTGCCCTTGCCGAGGCCGCCGTCGGCGAGCGGCTGGGTCCAGAGGAACCAGTCGACGGTCTCGTTCATGTCCTCGATCTGGGTCGCCGCCGTCGCCACGCCGAACCGGAAGCTGCCCGCACCCGCCGGAGAGGCCAGGGAGCCCATGGTGGGGAACTCGATCGTGGCTGGCGAGTCGGCAGCGTCGTCGCCGCAGGCGACGAGCAGGGCGCAACAGAGAAGCGCGCGTGTGGTCACGCGCCGACGATAGTCTATAGTGCGCGCCCTATGTCGAAGGTCGCGAAGGTCGAGGCCCCGTACAAGGTGCTCGTGCGGGACATCCCGCTGCAGCGCACCTTCGAGGTGCCGGCCACGGATGTGGATGCGTGGCTGCGCGGCCTGCCCATGCGTGATGCGCTCGGACGCCCGGAAGGCGACCCGGAAGCGGGCCACGGCAAGGCCGTGCTCGAGCTCTACGCGGACGGGGAGCACGTCTTCGCGGTCGGTCCCTTCCAGGGGCACCTGCACGTGGCCTGCAGCCGCTGCGTGGAGCCCGTGAAGCTCGTGATCGATGAACAGCTCCGCGTCACGTACATGCCCAAGCACGAGATGCCGGCGGACGAGGACGAGGAGGACGCCGCGGATGGCGAGTCGGACGGGGCCGAGGTCGGTGCGGGGGACCTGGACGTGTTTCCGTACGATGGGGAGGTCGTGGACCTCGAGCCGCTGTTCCGGGAGCAGTTCGTTCTGGCCGTTCCGTACGCCCCGCTGTGCCGTGAAGACTGCAAAGGGCTATGCCCGCAGTGTGGCGTGGACCGCAATTCAACCACTTGCGAGTGCAAGCCGCCGATCGACCCCCGCCTCGCTGCACTCAAAGGCTTGAAACTTCCGCCGTGAGCCGGCATAAAGCCGCCCGGAGTCTTTAGCTATGGCACTTCAGAAACGTCGTCGTGGTCCCACGCGTACCCGTCAGCAGCGGTCCGCTTGGATGAGGAAGTCGGGCATGAACCACATCGTGGTCCAGGCCTGCACGTCGTGCGGCGCGCCCCGCCACGCTCACCGCGTGTGCATGAGCTGCGGCAAGTACGGCGACGAGCAGATCATCGTCAAAGAAGCCGCCGCGGAGTAACCGGGCGCTCGTAGTCGACGATGCGCATCGTCGTCGACGCGATGGGAAGTGATCGCGCGCCGGCCCCCGAGGTCCAGGGCGCGCTCAATGCCGTGCGTGCGGACCCGACGCTGTCGGTCCTTCTCGTCGGCGATGCCAACCGGCTCGAGCACGGACTCGAGCGGGCAGGGCGGACCGAGGCCGATCGCATCAGCCTCGTCCACGCCTCCGAGGTGATCACGATGCACGATCATCCGGCCCAGGCGTTTCGCGCCAAGCCGGACTCGTCGATGCGCGTGGCCGTCGGCCGCGTCAGCGGGGGCGAGTGCGACGCGGTCGTCTCCGCGGGCAACAGCGGCGCCATGCTCGCCTGCGCGACCTTCGGCCTCGGGCGCCTGCCGGGGATCGAGCGTCCGGCCATCGTCACCGCGCTGCCCACGCCATCCGGCCCCCTGACGCTCTGTGACGCCGGTGCCAACACGGAGCCCAAGGCGGCCATGCTCGCCCAGTTCGGGGTCCTGGGCGCCGCCTACGACCGCATCGTCCACAAGCGTGGGCGGCCGCGGCTGGGCCTCCTGTCGAACGGCGGCGAGCCCGGGAAGGGGACCCCGCTCACCCGCGAGGCGCACGCGCTCCTCGCCGCCGCGGCCGGTCCGAGCTTCTCGTACGTCGGCTACGTCGAGGGCAGCGACCTCTTCCGCGGCGTCGTCGACGTGGTCGCCACCGACGGCTTCACCGGCAACATCGTCCTCAAGACGTGTGAGGGCATCGCGGAGGGCCTTTTCGGCCTCGTGAAGCAGGAGCTCGCCTCCTCCCGGCGTGCCCGCCTCGGGGCGCCCCTCGTCGCGCCGGCACTGTCCCGCCTCGCCAAGCGCATCGACTACTCCGAGATCGGGGGCGCGCTCCTCGCCGGCGTGACGATGTCGGTCGTCATCGCCCACGGCCGCTCCGATGCGGCCGCTATCGCTTCCGCGATCCGCGCGGCGGCGCGCTTCGCCGAGGCGAAGCTGCCCGAGGCGCTTTCGCAGTCCCTCGCTGCACTGCCGCCAGCGCCGCGGGCGTGAGTCGCTTGCCCGTGTCGAGGGCCGCGCTCACGAGATCGAACGTCTTCGCGTCGAGGGCACGCTCCTCGGCGGATCGCCGCGGCAACCCGCGCAGCACCGGCAGCAGCCGCTGGTTGCCCTCGAGCTTCTCCTCGTGCCGGGCGAGATACGCCCAGTACAGGCGCGTGATGGGACACGTCGTGTCGGGATCGAACGCGCACCCGCCACAGTAGTCACTCATCCGATCGATGTAGGCCGACCCCGCGATGTAGGGCTTCGTCGTCGCGATATCGCCGCATCCGTAGGTCCCCATCGCCAGGACATTGGGCTCGACGACCCAGTCGTACGCGTCGGTGTACGCGACCCAGAACCAGTCGGTCAGCTCGCGCGGCGACACGTCGAGGAGCATCGCCAGGTTCGAGAGCACCATCAGCCGCGTGATGTGATGGCTGTACCCCTCGCGCCACACGTCGCCGACGACGCCATCGAGACACGCGAACCCCGATGCCGTGCCCCAGTACGCGGGTGGCACCCCGCGATCGGCACCGAGCACGCTCGGACAAGCACCGCCGTCGCCGGACGCGGTGGGCCACGCGTGGCCGGCCCAGCGCGCATACCCGCCGTCGCCCGGACCGGTGGCTCGCCGCGAGGAGCGCGCGGGGGGCCTGGCCCATTTTCCAAGCTCGCGGAATCCGTCGGTTTCGACGTGGACGTGGTGCATGTACTCGCGCCAGCCGAGGATCTGCCGGATGAAGCCCTCCTGGCTCGCGAGGGGCAGGTCCATCGCCGCGACGTCCGTGATGAGGGTCCGGGGCAGGACGCGGTGGAGGTTGAGGAGGGCCGAGATGCGGGTGTGGAACAGCTGCGTCTCGCGCTGGGCCATCGCGTCCTCGTAGGGGCCGAAGAACGGCAGGCGCGCGGACTTCGCGTGCGCCCACAGCGCGTCGGCATCGGCCAGCGAGGCGGGGATGTGCTCGGGGTGGAGCTCGCCGGGATGCGCCGCGAACTTCGTGCGGATGAGATCGACGACCCCGGCGGTGATGGCGTCGACATTGAAGGTGAGGGGGGGCGGCACGGGTGGGTCGCCGCGGTAGGGCTTGCGATTTTCAGGGTCGAAGCTCCACTTGCCCCCGACGGGCTTGCCATCGGCCGTGACGAGGACGCGCAGGGCTTTGCGCGCGCCGCGATAGAAGGCGTCCATGCGCCACGGTGGGCCCGCCGTGCTCGCGCGGAACTGCTCGCGGGTGGTGAGCCAGCCTTCGTGGGGGACGACCTCGATGTGGCCCGCGTCGATCAGAGGCGCGAGGTCGCCGCGGAGCTCGCGCTCGGCCGGCTCCATCACGCGGAGGCCGCCGACCCGCCGCGCGAAGGGCCCGAGCGTGTCGGCGTAAGGCCCCTGCGCCGTGAGGAGCTTCACCGCGACGCCGCGCGCCTCTTGCTCGCGCAGGAAGTGCCGTCCGTTCGTGAGGACCGTCGCGAGCTTCTGCTGGTGATACGGCCGGCGCGCCGCCTTCCAGGGCGACTCGACCATGACGATGCCGAGCTCCGCGGGGCGCTCGCGGGCGAGTGGACCAATGCGATCGGAGAGCTGGTCGTAGGGGACGTAGAGCCAGCGCCGCATGCGTCAGGTCCCCGTCGCGGCCGCCGCGAGGGGCGCCAGCTCGGGATAGAGCGCGTACAGCTCGACCAGGAACAGATCCACGTCGGGCACGGTGAACGCGTAGGCCGTCCCGCGGCGCGACATGAGGATCACCTCCGGCCGGTAGAACGGGTTCCAGGTGCGCACGGTGCCGCACGCGGCGCGCAGCGTGTACGCGTCGCCGAACATGGGATCGCGATGTAGCGTCCACATCGTCGGCAGCCAGGCGGACGTCTTGAAGACGATGCGGACGTCGGTGACGATCAGCGACCCGCGCCAGCGCTCGCCCTCGGCACGTAGCGTCGCGGGCACGACCATGCGCTGTAGCTCCTCGGCCGGGAGGACGAAGTCGGGACCCCAGGGCGGACCGTCAGACACGCGCCGCGAGATGTAGCACCCGTTGGGCGTATGCGGGGGTAGCGCCGCGGTAGTCCCGCGGGGCGATCAGCTCGGTGGCGCGGGCACGCGCGGGAACGTCGCCGAGAACGTACTGCCCCGGCCCGGCGCGCTCGTCACCGCCACCGTTCCCCCGTGCGCCTCGACGAGCCGGCGGGTGAGGGCGAGCCCGAGGCCGGTGCCGCCGTGCTTCGATGACCGGCCCTCGCGGAGCTGGCCGAACTCGGTGAAGAGGTGCGGGATGTCCTCCGCGGCGATCCCCGGGCCCGTGTCGTGGACCGAGAGGACGAAGCGGTCGGGGCCGTCGGGGCGGAGCGCGAGCGTCACCGTGCCGCCGGGCGGTGTGAACTTCAGGGCGTTCGACAGGTAGTTGTAGGCGACCTGCTTGAAGCGCACCGGATCGACGGTCACGCGATCGACACTCGGGGCGCAGTCCTCGCGGAGCTCGAGCTGACCGCTGCGAGCGGTCGGCAGGAGGACCGCCAGGACTTCACCGATCAGCGCCCGCGGATCGATCGCCTCCATCTGCAGATCGAGCTTGCCGGCCTCCACCTTTGCGAGGTCGAGCACGTCGTTGATGAGGCGCAGGAGATGCTTGCCGCTCGTCAGGATGTCGCCCAGGTACTCGTCGTGCTCGGGCGCATCGCGCGGCACGACGCCGTCGAGGATCATCTCGGTGAAGCCGATGATCGCGTTCAGCGGGGTCCGCAGCTCGTGGGACATGTGCGCCAGGAACACGCTCTTCAGGCGGTTCGCTTCCTCGATGCGGCGGTTCGTGAGCGCGAGCTCCTGCGCGAGCGCCGCCTGCGTCGCGGCGAGCTGCTTGGCGGCTGCGGCCTCCGCTTCGAGCCGCGAGGCGTGCAGCGCCTGGTCGCGCGCCTTGCGACGCATGTGCTCCCAGCGGCGGCGGCGGAGCTGCGCCTGGAGCCGGGCTCGCAGGACCTCCCAGCCGCTCGTCTTGACGATGAAGTCGTCGGCGCCGGCCGCGAGGCCATCGATCATCTCGGCCCGACCGTCGCTCGCCGTCATCATGATGAGCGGGATGTCGCGGACGCCGGGCGCGCCCTTGATACGCCGGCACGTCTCGGGCCCCGAGAGTCCCGGCATCATGCGATCGAGGAGGATGCAGTCGACCTCCGTCGACGCGAGCCGCTCGAGCGCCTCGGTTCCCGACGCCGCCAGGACTGCATCGTAGCCATCGTCGTGGAGCTGATCGCCGAGCGCCTCGCGCACGTCCTCGTCGTCGTCGACGACCAGCACGCGTCGCGGTGCCACCATCGACATCGCCTTGCCGCCCTCGACGTCGACGTCGCGGCCGCCACGGAGCACGGACGCGATACGCGCGATGATGATGGCGAGGTCGTCCGACCGCCGGACGAATGCATCCGCCCCGGCGTCGAGCGCCAGGATCTCGGGCTCCGAGCCGGTGCCCGTCGTCATGAGGACGCAGGGCGTGGTGCGGAGCTGCGGATCCAGGCGCATGCGTCGGATCACCGTCGGTCCGTCCATGTCGGCGAGGGTCTCGGCGACGACGATCGCGGCGGGCAAGGCTTGCACCGCGGCGCGCATGCCCTCGTTGCCGGAGCGGGCCGTGAGCACGGCCCAGCCGGACGCTTCGAGAGCGCCCGCGAGTCGCCCGCGCATGACGTCAGCGTCGTCGACGACGAGCACCACCGGCTGCTGCGTGTTCACCTCGTGCTTCGCGAGCTGCGTCTTCACCCACGCCACGACCATGCGCGGTTCAGGACGCCCCAAGGTCGGGAGCACGGGGATGTGGGCATGGCGCGCGTCGCGCCGGAGCTCCTCGAGGAGCTCCGTGGCGCCCGGCAGGCCCTCGTGGATCACCGCCGCGGCCACGCTCGTCGTACGCACCGCATCGCGGGCCTCGGCGAGCGAGCCGCAGGCGATGACGCGCAGCCCCTCGGCCACCAGCAGATTCTCGAGCCCGTACAGGGTTTCGGAATGCTGATCGACAACCAGGATCGCCGTCACCGAAGCCAATCTACCCGCGTTCCGGAAGGCACACGACATTCGCATACCGAGGGAACTGGCCATGGTTGCCGGGTACCTCGTGACCCAGGTACTTCCTGACCCAGGCTGAGGAAGCGCCGAGATCCAGGCGCACAGGAACCCGCGCGGCGACGCTGCGGCCACCAAATCCGGGCCGGGTGGCGCGACCGCAAGAGGCGGTGATACACCCCGGCGCCATGACGACGGCGCTGCTGTTTCCCGGGCAAGGCTCGCAACGGGTGGGGATGGGCAAGGAGCTCGCCCACACCCATGACATCGCGAAGCGGACCTACGAAGAGGCCGACGACGCGCTCGGCTTCTCGATCTCGAAGCTCTGCTTCGAGGGCCCCGAAGATCAGTTGACCCTCACGATGCACACGCAGCCGGCGATCCTGACGACGTCGGTCGCGGTGTTCCGCGTGCTGAAGGAGACCAAGGGCCTGACGTTCGACTTCGTCGCCGGCCACTCGCTGGGCGAGTGGTCTGCCCTCGTGGCCGCGGGCGCGCTGTCGCTGCGCGACGCGGTGAAGCTCACCCACCAGCGTGGCACATTCATGCAGGAGGCCGTCCCCGTGGGGCAGGGCAGCATGGCGGCGATCATGGGCCTCTCTGCCGACGCCGTGCAGAAGCTCTGCCGCGACGCGTCGGCCCCGGGCGAGCCGGTCGAGCCCGCGAACTTGAACGGCGGCGGGCAGATCGTGATCTCCGGTCACGTCGCCGCCATCGATCGCGCGGTGGCCGCGGCCAAGCCCGCCGGCGCGAAGCTCGCAAAGAAGCTCGCCGTGTCCGCCCCGTTCCACTGCTCGATGATGCAGCCCGCAGCCGACAAGCTCGCCGCCGCACTCGCCCCGATCGCCGTGGGGTCGCCGAGCGTGCCGATCATCGCAAACGTGACAGCCGAGCCGAATGCGCACGCGCCCCGCATCAAGGAGATGCTGGTGAAGCAGGTCACCGCGCCCGTGCGCTGGGAAGAGTCGATCCAGACGCTCGCCAAGATGGGCGTTACCAAGGCCTACGAGCTCGGCTCCGGCGCCGTGCTGAAGGGCCTCGTGAAGCGCATCGCCGACACGATCGAAGTCACCACCATCGGCGAGCCGCACGAAGTCGCCGCTTACACCGCATAACCAGGACTCCACCATGGCCATCTCCGACAAGGCTCTCTCCGGCAAGGTCGCGCTCGTCACCGGCGGTTCGCGCGGCATCGGTCGCTCCATCGCCATCGCCCTCGGGCGCCGCGGCGCCAAGGTCATCGTCAACTTCGCGTCGCGCGAGGACGCGGCGAAGGAGACCGCCACTGCCGTCGAGGCTGCGGGCGGCACGGCGGCCATTCTCGGCTTCGACGTCGCGAACAGCACGGCCGTCACCGAGGCCATCAAGACGATCCCGAAGGAGCACGGCTCCCTCGACATCCTCGTCAACAACGCGGGCGTGGCCGTGAACGGCCTCATCATGCGGTTCACCGACGAGCAGTGGAACAAGTGCCTGCAGACGAACCTGCAGGGCGCGTTCAACTGCATCCGGGCGGCGTCGGTCCCGCTCCTGAAGGCCAAGGACGCGGGCCGCATCATCAACATCACCTCCGTCGTCGGCGAGATGGGCAACGGCGGCCAGGCGGCCTATGCCGCGTCGAAGGCGGGCCTCATCGGCCTGACCATGGCGACGGCGCGCGAGCTCGCGTCTCGCGGCGTGACCTGCAACGCCATCGCCCCCGGCTTCATCGAGACCGACATGACCGCGACCGAGCTCCCGGAGGCCGCCCGCGCGAAGCTCCTGGAACAGATCCCGCTCGGCAAGATCGGCGGCCCCGACACCATCGGGGATGCGGCGGCCTTCCTGGCCGGACCCGAAGCCGCCTACATCACCGGGCAGGTGCTAAGGGTCAACGGCGGGATGTTGATGTAGCGCACGATCTCGTCTATGAAGGCGCCCATGTCCCCGGACGAGATCGAGAGCAAGGTCAAGGAAATCATCTGCAATCAGCTCGAGGTGTCCCCCGAGCAGCTTCGCCCCGAGGCGTCGTTCATCGACGATCTGAAGGCCGATTCCCTCGCAGTCGTGGAGCTCGTGCTCGCTTTCGAGCAGGAGTTCAAGATCACGATCCCCGAGGAGGACACCGAGCAGATCAAGACCGTCAAGGACGCGACGAACTACATCAAGTCGCACGCGAAGTAAGGCGCTTCCATTAGCGCGCCACCCGCGGTAGAGAGCGGGCATGCGTCGCGTTGCCGTCACCGGTATCGGTCTCGTCACCCCCATCGGGAACGACCTCGAATCCACGTGGTCAGCGCTCCTCGCCGGCAAGAACGGCGCGGGTCCCATCACCCAGTTCGACACCACCCACTTCGCCACGAAGTTCGGTTGTGAAGTGAAGGGCTGGGAAGCCGACGCCCCGAAGTACTTCGACAAGCGCGAGCTGAAGCACATCGACCGCTTCCTCCAGTTCGGGATCGCCGCCGCCGCGCAGGCGATGACGGACTCGGGCCTCGGCGCGAAGGTCCCGGCCGGTCAGGAAGACCGCTGGGGCTGCTACCTCGGCGCCGGCCTCGGCGGCGTCAAGACGATCGAGTCGACCTTCCTCGCGCAGGCCGAGAAGGGGCCGCGCCACGGCTTCTCGCCGTACTTCGTCACCGACATCATCATCAACGAGGCGCCGGGCATGGTGTGCATCCGCACCGGCGCCACCGGGCCCAACTTCTCGCACGTCTCGGCGTGCGCGACCGGGGCGCACTCGATCGGTGAGGCGATGCGCGCCATCCGCCACGGCTATGTCGACGGCATGATCGCCGGCGGTTGCGAGGCGACCATCTCCATCCTCGGCGTCGGCGGCTTCAACGCCATGCGCGCCATGTCGACCCGCAACGACGCACCCGAGAAGGCGAGCCGTCCGTTCGACAAGGACCGCGACGGCTTCGTCATCGGCGAGGGCGCCGGCGTGCTCGTCCTCGAGGAGCTCGAGACGGCCAAGAAGCGCGGGGCGCGCATCTACGCCGAGCTCGTCGGCTACGGCGCGAACTCCGATGCGCACCACGTCGCGGCGCCGGCCCCCGAGCACCGCGGCGCGCAGGCCTGCTTCGTCCAGACGCTCAAGGACGCGCGCATGGACCCGAGCGCCATCGGCTACATCAACGCCCACGGCACCTCGACGGATCTGAACGACAAGAACGAGACGTTCGCGGTGAAGAAGGTCTTTGGTGACCACGCGCGCAAGCTCGCGATGTCGTCGACCAAGTCGATGACCGGTCACACCCTCGGCGCCGCCGGTGGCATCGAGGCGGGGATCACGGCCCTCGCCATCGCGCGCGGCGTGTTGCCCCCGACCACGAACTACGAGACTCCGGATCCCGACTGCGATCTCGACTACGTGCCGAACCAGGCGCGCGAGGTTCGCGTCGATGCTGCGATGTCGAATAGCTTCGGCTTCGGCGGCACGAACGCGGCGCTCATCATGACCCGCTACAAGGGAGACTGAGCATGGCGTTCACCTGGTACGCAGGTTCGGATCACGCCGGGCTGGGTCTCAAGCGGCAGCTCGTCGCGCAGCTCAGGGAGCTCGGCGACGAGGTCGTCGATGTCGGCACCGACAGCGACGCCAGCGTCGACTATCCGGACTTCGGCGCCGAGGTTGGCCGTCGGGTCGCCTCCGATCCGAACGCGCGCGGCCTTCTCGTGTGCGGGAGCGGGATCGGCATCAGCATCGCGGCGAACAAGGTGCCGGGCGTGCGCTGCGCGCTCGTGCACGACACGTTCACGGCGGAGGTGGCGCGCTCTCACAACGACGCCAACATCGTGGCGATGGGATCGCGCGTCGTCGGCCCGGGCGTGGCGGAGCATGCGCTCCACACGTTCCGCGCGACGAGCTTCGCGGGCGGGCGGCACCAGCGACGAGTGGACAAGCTCGGCGCGCTCGATCGCAACTGAGCCGCCATGCGCTGCCCCTTCTGCACTGCGTACGAGGACAAGGTCATCGAGACGCGCGTCTCCAAGGACGGCACGGAGATCCGTCGCCGCCGTGAATGCGAGGGCTGCAGCCGCCGCTACACGACCTACGAGCGCATCGAAGAGTCGATGCCGATGGTCATCAAGGCGGACGGGCGCCGCGAGCCGTTCGATCGCGCGAAGATCGAGCACGGCGTCCAGTCGTCGGTGGCCAAGCGCCCCGTCTCGCGCGAGCAGATCGCGACCATCGCCCTCGAGGTCGAGCGCGAGGTCAGCGAGCTCTCGCTCAGCGAGATCCCGTCTCGCGAGATCGGCGAGCGGGTCCTGCCGCGCTTGAAGGCGCTCGACCAGGTTGCCTACGTGCGCTACGCGTCGATCTATCGCGACTTCTCCGACGTCGAGGGGTTCGCCAAGGAGCTCGACAAGCTGCGTAGCGAGGACTCGGGTGAGCACCCGGCCGTGTCGTGACGACGCGCAAACGTGACGCGGGCGGGCGGACGCGCGGCCGCAGCGGCGCCAACGGGCGGCGCGGAGGAGACGCCCTCGACATCGAGCACATGCAGCGCTGCCTCGAGCTGGCGCGCAAGGGCGCTGGTCGCACCAGCCCGAATCCGATGGTCGGCTGCGTGATCGTCGACCAGGCCGGCACGGTCATCGCCGAGGGCTATCACCGCGGCCCCGGCAAGGCTCACGCCGAGGTGGATGCCCTCGCCAAGCTGGGCGGCAAGGCGCCCGGCGCGACGCTCTACGTGAACCTCGAGCCATGCACGCATTTCGGTCGCACGCCGCCATGCGCACCGGCCGTGGCGGCCTCGGGGGTCACGCGCGTGGTCGTCGGCAGCGAAGACCCCGTGCCCGGCCACGGCGGCGGCATCCAGCAGCTGCGCCGCAAGGGCATCTCGGTGAGCGTCGGCGTCTGCCAGCGCGACTGCGATCGTCTGAACATCGGCTTTCTGACGGCGAGCACCCGCCAGCGGCCGGCGTTCATCCTCAAGGCCGCGATGACGATGGACGGCAAGATCGCGACGGTGGCCGGGCAGTCGAAGTGGATCACGGGCGACGATGCACGCGCCACCGTGATGCAGCTGCGCAACCAGTACGACGCGATCATGGTCGGCATCGGCACCGTGCTCGCGGACGATCCGTGGCTGAACTGCCACGCCATTCCGGGCCTCCGCGATCCGCACCGCATCGTCCTCGACAGCCAGCTGCGCACGCCGCCGACCGCGCACCTCATGCCGCGCACGGTGGCGGCCGGCCCCCAGGTGATCATCGCCTGCGGCCCCAAGGCCTCGGAAGCGAAGCAGAAGGTGCTCGAGAAGAAGGGGGCGGCCGTCATCCGCTGCCGCGTCCACCGCAACGGGCAGATCGACGTGACGGACCTCGGAAACGAACTGCACCGTCGCGGCATCCAATCGGTCCTCGTCGAAGGCGGGGCCGAGGTACACGCGTACATGCTGGATCACGACCTCGGCGACCTCCTGTACCTGTACATGGCCCCGGTCATCGTGGGCGGGCCGGCCAAGAGCTGGGTCGGGGGCAAGGGCCACGCGACGCTCGCGGGCGCGCACCACTGGCAGTGGGACGACCAGCCCTGGCAGTTCGGGCAAGACTACCTGTTCACCGCCATTCGGAAGGGAGCGGCCTAGAGATGTTCACCGGACTGGTCGAGGATGTGGGCACGGTCGCGCGGGCGGATCGGCGCAGCGATGCGCTCGTGCTCGCCATCAAGCCGGGGAAGCTGCCCGTGGAGGAGCTCGCCATCGGCGACTCGATCTGCCACGACGGCGCCTGCCTGACGGTGACAGAGCGAGCCGGGGGCATGTACACGGTGCTCGCCGGCGCCGAGACGCTCGCCCGGACGACGCTCGGCTCCGCTCGCATCGGCACGAAGCTCAACCTCGAGCGCGCCTTGCGCGTCGGCGACCGCCTCGGTGGCCACTGGGTGACGGGGCACATCGACGGCACGGGTGAGCTCGCGGCCCGGCGCGACCTGGGCGCGAACCTCGTGCTGGTCGTTCGCACGCCGGCACCGTTGCTCCGCTACATCGTCGAGAAGGGCTCGATCGCCGTGGCCGGCGTCAGCTTGACGGTCAATGCCGTCGATGCCGAGAGCTTCTCCGTCGCCATCATCCCGCACACGTGGGACCACACGACCCTGGGCGATCTGACCATCGGGGGTAAGGTGAACCTCGAGGTCGATGTCCTCGCAAAGCACGTCGAGAAACTGGTGAGGCCGCTATGAACAGCATCGAACGCGTTTCCCGGGCCCTCGAGGACATCCGCGCGGGCAAGATGGTCATCCTCGTCGACGACGAGGATCGCGAGAACGAGGGCGACCTCGTCTTCGCCGCCGAGCTCGTCACGCCCGCGCTCATCAACTTCATGGCGACGCATGCGCGCGGCCTCATCTGCCTCGCGATGGACGACGCGATGATCGACAAGCTCGAGCTCGCGCCGATGGTGCGCAACAACCAGACGCCGCTCGGGACTGCGTTCACGGTCTCGATTGAGGCGCGCCATGGCGTATCGACCGGCATCTCCGCCAAGGATCGCGCCACGACGATTCGCGCCGCCATCGCCGACGAGGCGAGCCCGGCCAGCGTGGTCTCGCCTGGACACATCTTCCCGCTGCGGGCCCGCAAGGGCGGGGTCCTCGTGCGGACCGGCCAGACGGAAGGCTCCGTCGACCTCGCCCGCATGGCGGGCCTCAAGCCGGCCGGCGTGATCTGCGAGATCATGCGCGAGGACGGCGAGATGGCGCGGCGCCCCGAGCTCGAGGAGTTCGCGCAGAAGCACGGCCTCCTCCTGCTGTCGGTCGCCGACATGATCGCGTACCGGCTCCAGCGCGAACGCATCGTGCGGGCCACGGCGGCCGGCTCGCTGCGCCCCGGGACGCTGGGCCCGGGCGAGCCCTTCGCCGTCCATCACTACGAGACGGACGTCGAGGACACCGAGTACCTCGCGTTCGTGCGCGGTGACGTCGCGTCGGCCTCGGCGGCCGGGGATACGGTCCTCGTGCGCGTGGCGGCGATGGATCCCTGTGCCGATCCGTTCATGTTGCGCCCCGACCTCCAGGCGGCGCTCGAGGCCATCGACCAGGAGGGGCTCGGCGTCCTCCTGTACGTCCAGAACCGCACCCGGATGCGCCTGCGCCCGTGCTTCGACCGGGTGCTGAACAAGGCCACCCGCGAGTCGGTCACGCCCCTGGTCCAGCCGCAGACCAGCGAGGCCCTCCGCGATTTCGGCCTGGGAGCCCAGGTGCTCGCCGACCTCGGCCTGAAGAAGATCCGGCTGATGATCCACAGCGACCGCAAGATCGCCGCCATCGAGGGCTTCGGCATCGAGGTCGTCGACCGCATCCCGATTCCCGGACGCACGTCGTCGCGCCGTGTGGTCGACAAGGCAAAGTGATATAAAGCCGGCCCTATGGCGTCGGTGATCGAAGGCGGCCTCTCCGCGAACGGCATGTCGTTCGCCATCGTGGCCAGCCGCTTCAACAGTCTGATCGTGGACCCGCTCGTCGCCGGGGCGATCGACGCGATCGTCCGCACGGGGGGCAGCGACGACGCGGTCACCATCGTGCGCTGCCCGGGAGCCTGGGAGCTGCCACAGGTGGTCAAGCAGGTCGTGAGGCGCGGCGGCGTGGATGCGGTCATCGCGCTCGGCGCCGTGATCCGCGGCTCGACCCCGCACTTCGATTACGTGGCCGGCGAAGCGTCGCGCGGCACGGCCGGCGCCGCCGGTGACTCCGACATTCCGGTGACGTTCGGCGTGCTCACGACCGACACCATCGAGCAGGCGCTCGAGCGGGCAGGGACGAAGGCGGGCAACAAGGGCTTCGATGCGGCGATGGCCGCCATCGAGCTCGCCAACCTCTTCCGGGCGCTCCGCTCCGGACCGCGCAAGAAGAAATGAGTACCTCCGGGACGCGCCGGCCGGGCCGCGCCTACGCGCTGCAGCTCCTCTACGCGCGCGATGGGGATCCAGCGACGGACGTGACCGGAGCGGCTGTCTCCTGGGCCGATATCTTCGAGCTCGAGGTCGAGGCCGACGCGCAGAAGTTCGCGCGCGAGCTCGTCGCCGCGGCGACCGAACGCACGGTGGAGATCGACAACCTCATCGCGGCGTCGTCGAAGAACTGGCGCCTCGAGCGCATGTCGCGCGTCGACCGCAACATCCTCCGCCTGGGCACCGCCGAGCTCGTCGCGTTCAAGGACGTGCCGGTACGGGTCGTGATCAACGAGGCCGTCGAGCTCGCGAAGCGCTTCGGCACCGCGGAGTCGTCCGCGTTCGTGAACGGCGTCCTCGATCGCATCGCGGCCGCCGCGGGGCGCACCGCCGAGGCCGAGCCGAGCTGACTCCATGGCGCTGTCGGTTCTCCCGCTCGACCTGACCCGCTGGGACGAGATTGCCCGCGATGCGCTCGTGCTGCCCGTGTTCAAGGACGACCGGCCCCTGCGCGGCGCCGCCGGCCTCGCCGACTGGCGCATGTGCGGCCGCCTCTCGAAGCTCCTGAAGCTTCAGCGTGCGGGCGCCGAGGCGGGCGAGACGCTCATCATGCCGCCGGGGCGCCGCCTCCGGTTCTCGCGGATCCTGTGGTTCGGCCTCGGCGAAGCCAAGGGCTACTCCGAGGAGCGCTTCAAGAAGGACGTGAAGTGGATCATGGACGTCGCGAAGACGGCCGGGGTCACCGACTGGGCGCTCCAGATGCCGGGTCGCGCCTCGGGCCTGATCGGGGCGCGCCGCGCGATCGAGATCATCCTCGAGGACAAGCTGCTCGACGATCAGTCGGTGACGCTCCTCGAGGACCCCGCGGGCCAGAAGGACATCGCCGAGCTCCTGCGCCGTCAGAACGCGCGCGCCTGAGCGCGTCGGCGGCGGCGCACGCCGAAGGCGGCGAGCGCGAGGAGCATGCCGCCGTGGCCGCCCGCCGCGCACCCTCCGGTCGTGCCGTCCTCGTCGACCGGCGCGGGGACCGGCTCGTCGATGTCGGGCTCGCCGCAGTCGGCGACGCATGACGTGGCGTCCTCTCCGCCATCGCACAGGCCATCACCGCACCGCGCGCGCCCCACCGGTTCGACGAGGGGCGCAGTCGCCGTATAGATCAGCGCTCCCCCCGTGAGCCGGTCGGCGACGCCGGCCTCGATGTCGGGATCGAGCGCGAGGCAGCCGTTGCTGCGGCCCTGCTGCGTCGTCCGGCTGTCATCCACGTAGTCCGCCTCGTGCATCACGATCAGGCGGTCGCGCGCGTTCGTGTTCGCCATACCGTTCGGACTCCCGTCGCGCGAGAGCCCGTCGAGGCGCATCGAGTGCGGGTGGGTGCCGTCGTAGATCTCGCCGCCGAGGTAGAAGCCGAGCGACGTCATGTGCGAACCGGAGATGTTGCTGAACTCGGTGGCATAGCCGTCGTTGTCCGGGTCACTGCCGTCGCCGTGCGCGACCTTGTGGGCCTCGACGGCGCCGGTCTCCATCTCGATCAACCAGAAGCGATCGAGGCCCGAGTAGAGCGACATGTCGACCACGGCGATGTGGCTCGCGTTCGGGATGAGCGAGCGATTGTGATCGAAGTACACGAGGGCGTCTTCGAGGAGGCCACGCGGGACCTCGTCGGCGGGATCGATGGCGTCGTAGAGGTGCACCACGCTGGCCCGATCCAGGGGATCGAGCACGGGGAGCTCGAACGCGTCGACATCGATGGCCGACACGACCTCGCTCACGGGAGACCCGTCATCGGCGCTGCAGCCAGCGAGCACGGCCGTGGCCACCAGCACGAACCCCTTCGTCATGCCGGTACCATCGATCGCCGGGCGCCAGACGTCCATTTCGCGGGCGACGTTTCGCGCCGCGAACCGACCACGCGGGTGCAACCGATCGTCCGCATCCGACATGTGGGACCGCGATCAGGTCAGCCAGTGCCAGAGCCGCTGGATCGCCATCACCACCGTCGCGCCGAAGACGATGACGAGCACGATGTCGACCACGAGCATGGCGAGCGACGCCGCGATCCACTTGCCGTCGTGCTCGAGCACACCGACCGCGCAGGTGAAGAGAGGGATGAGGAACACGAAGTTCGAGCCGGGAATCGGGATGGGCAACGCGAGGCCGAGCGCGAGGAAGATGATCGTGAAGCCGGCGAGGCGAGGGGAGACCAGTGGCTCCCAGCGGCGCTTGGTGATCTTCACGAGCCAGCGCGTCCGCTTCGCCAGCATGGTCGCGACCTTGTCGAGCATCGACAGCGAGAGCTGTCGGCGCCGCAGGAACTTCGGCAGCCACGGCTTCCGCATGCCCAGGAGCATCTGGAGGCCGATGAGCGCGATCGCGAGGCCGAACGGGGTCGACACGCCGACGAAGGGAATCGCGATCAGCGTGAGGATGCCGACGAGGAACGCGAAGCCACCCTCGGCGGCCTTGTCGACCAGCTCGCCGACGGCCAGCGTCTCGTTGCGGCCATCGGCGGGCGGCTCGTCGTCGCGCGCGCCCAGCTCCGCGAGGAGCTCGCTCATGCGGAGGCGGCGCGGTCGCTCGAGTGCGACGAGCTGGCTCGCCTGCTCGAGCCCGGCGCGCGCGTCGGGCGAAGCATCGCCGGATGGCGATGCGGTTCGGTCGAGGTCCACGCCGAAGCGTAGCTGTTAGTTGCGCGCGAGACGAACGGCCGTCTGCGAGATCGACGACGAGTTCCAGAACGCCTCGAGGGCGTCGAGCTTGTCATTCACGTCGCCCTCACGAAGCAGGATGGCCGACTGGTACGAGAGCTTCGCCTGCACCGGGATGCCACCAGTCGCGATACGCGCGGCGCGCGCCGACGCCCGGGCAGTCCGCTCCGCGGAGGCGAGCATGTTCATGAAGGCCTTCTCGTACTCGACGGCGGTCACGCGACCAGTCGCATCGGCCGAGACGCTGAGCGAGTAGTACTTCGTCGTCAGCGCGGCGGCGGTGTAATAGGCCTGCTCGCTGGCGGCCAGCGAGAGCAGCGCCCAGCCGACGGACTTCTCGTCCCAGGCAGCCTTGAGCTCCGCGGGGAGGCCGCTCTCGGCGGTGGGGAGGCGCGACAGGACGTAGGCCGTCAGGTAGTCGGGCTCGCGGAGCGCGACGCGCTGGCGGGCGTCCTCGACCGACATCCCGAACTGCTTCGCCATCGGCTCGACGAGGAGCGTCTCGAAGTACGTGACGCCCGCTGCGGCCGCCGACTGGAACGACGTCGACATGCGCTTCACGTTCGGGATCGAGCAGATGTAGTTGACGCTCTTCTCGACCTCGAACTCGAGCTTCTGCGCGGCGAGCGCCGTCTCGCCGACCGTGCGGCCGATGAGCAGCACCGTCGGTGCGACCTGGTCGACGATCTCGTTCGCGATCTCGGGCGAGGTCAGATCGACGTCACCCGTATTGCCCTGCGCGATCATGCCGAGCAGGCGCTTGGTGTTCTCGATCGTCTCCGACGCGAACATCTTGAACGACCAGCCGCGGAGCGCGGCCTGGAACGCGCCGATCATCAGGAGGTGCTGACCGAGCGTCGTCGGCTTGATCGCGCCGATCTTCTTGAAGGTCTCCGACGAGACCTCCTCGAGCTGATCGAGCGAGGCCAGCGAATCGAAGGCCGACTGCGCGTTGCCCGTCTGGATCTTCTGGAGGATGTCGTAGGTGTCCGTCGCGCTCGCGGCGTAGATCCACGCCTGGAGCATCTTCTGGTACGCGGGGTAGATGAAGCCCTGCTGGTGGAGCTTCTCGGCCGACTCGGCGTACGTCTGCGCGACGATCGCCATGTTCTTCAGGAGGTCGGGGAGGCGGCCCGCTTGCGCGAGCTGGAGGAGCGCGGCCCACTCGTTGCCGACGCGGGTCTGCCACTCCTTGTACTTGCCCTCGATCGCCTTCGTGGTGTCGTCGTCGATGGCCATCTCCTTCTCGGGGACGGGCACCGGCTCGGGGAGCTGCTTTCCGGTGAGCAGCGTGTACGCGTCGTACACGTTCGCGATCTCGACGGCCTCGGCGCCCTTGTCCTTCGCGAGCTTCACGAGATCGACCATCTCGTACGTCGCCGCTGACCGCGCCCAGCGCATGCCGATGGGGAAGCCGAGCTTCTTCTTGCCCTTCTCGATGGAGCCCACGAACTTCTCGGGGATGCCACCGACGGGGCCGATGGTGCCGTCGGGGTTGATGATGCCGGTCATCGTCACCGACGCATCGATCGGCGCGCCCGACATGGTCGCGAGGAAGCCACCGGCCATGAGGCCCGAGGCCGATGCTCCGTCGATGTAGCCGCCGGACGCCGCGCTGAAGCGGAAGTCGGTGAGGTCCTTGCCGAGCGTGTTGGACGCCACGAACGCCGACACCCAGACGCCAGCGCGCCACTGCGAACCGGTGCCGCCCGACATCTCCTCGAAGATGCCGACCTGCACTGAGCCGTCAGAGTTCGGGGAGGTCTCGAGCTTCACCGGCGAGCTGCCGCCCTTCGGGGGCTCGGCGCCGCCCATGCGCACGAACATCGCGTCGACGTTGCCCTTCGAGGGGGCCGTCGGCAGGGGCACGATCGTCGAGCCGTTGTTCTCGTCGGTGCCGAGGATGACGGCTTGATTGGGCTGCTTCGACTCGTCCTTGATCGTGAGCGGCGCGAACTGCTTGCCGCCCGTCCCGAGCCCGGTGCCACCTCCGCCACCCGGACCACATGCCGCCGCGCCCGCCAATAACAAACCAAAGGCCACGGGCAGACCCATGCCGAGATTCCCCATAGGGAGCGACGATACCAGAGCTACTTCGCGCGCGGGTGCTTGCGGGCTTGCTCGATCATTCGCGCCTGGGACACGCGCGTATAGATCTCCGTCGTCGAGATATCCGCATGGCCGAGCATCGCCTGGACCGCGCGCAGATCCGCGCCGTGCTCGACGAGGTGCGTCGCGAACGAGTGCCGGAGCTTGTGCGGCGATACGCCACCGCCGGGTAGCCGCACGCCGGCGCGGATCGAGTGGGCACGCAGGAGCTTCCAGAAGGCCTGGCGCGTCATCGGCCCGCCGCGCTCCGAGAGAAACAGCGCGCGCTCCGCGGGGTCCTTCACGAATCCCGCGCGATCTTCGGCGAGGTAGTTCTCGACGCGTTCGCGCGCCGCGGCGCCGAGCGGAATCAAGCGCGTCTTGTTGCCCTTGCCGGTGACGCGCACGAAGCCTGCGTTCAGGTTCACGTCCGCGAGCGGCAGGTTCACGAGCTCCGACACGCGCAGTCCGCACGCGTACGCGAGCTCGATCATCGCGGCGTCGCGCCGGCCGAGGGGCGTATCGGGCGGCGCCGCGATCAGGCGGGGCAGGGCGTCCTCGCCGAGCACCCCGGGCAAGCGCCGGGCGGTCTTCGGCGAGTCGACCAGGCTCGATGGATCGGCGTCGAGCCAGCGCTCGCCGACGAGGTGCTTTGCGAAGCCCCGGATCGCGACGAGGGCCCGGGCGCGGCTGCGGGGGGCGAGCCCGGCCGCGGCGAGGTGCGAGAGGTGGTCGGCCACATCGAGCGGGGTGATGTCGTCGACGTCCGTGCGGCCCCGGTCGCTGACGAACGTCAGAAAGCGCGCCAGGTCGCGGCCATAGCCATCGAGCGTGTGCCGCGACAGGCCCCGCTCGACCTTCAGGTGGTCGAGGTACAGGTCGGCGCCCTCGTCGAGGCGGAGCCGGCGGGCCATGCGCCCATGGTCGTCCTGCCTGTCATGGGAGGCAAGGAAACGGCGGGGTTGCAGTCATCCCGCGCGCCGTACATAGTCCCATACCCGCGTGGACTTCTCGCCCGCTCAGATTCGCCAGATCGTCCTCGGACTGTTCGTCCTGCTGGTGTCGGTCGGGCTCCACGAGTTCGGGCACGCCATCGTCGCGCACAAGCTCGGGGACGACACCCCGAAGCGCCAGGGGCGCGTCACCCTGAATCCGCTCGCGCACGCCGATCCGATCGGCACCTTCCTGCTCCCCCTGGCCGGCGCCATCTACGCGGCCGCGGGCGCGGGCGTGGGCGGCTTCGGCTGGGGCAAGCCGGTGCAGTGGAATCCCGCGCGGATCCGGCGCGGCATCTCGATGAACACGGCCGCGATCCTCGTCTCGATCGCGGGGCCCGGCATGAACCTCGTCCTCGGTATGGTCATCGCGCTCGTGCACGTGATCCTGCTGTGGCAGGGCGCCGTCCCCCTGAACGGGACCGTCTCCGATGCGCTCGTGTTCGCCGCCGGCACGAACTTCGTCCTCATGTTCTTCAACCTCGTGCCCATCCCGCCGCTCGATGGCGGCCACGTCACGCAGGCCCTGATTCCCTACAAGTACCGTCAGCAGTACGAGAACGTGATGCGCTTCGGTCCGTTCATCATCCTCGCCGTCATGATGATTCCGTTCTTCCGGAACATCTTCCTGATGCCCGCGCTCTGGTGCCTGAAGTCGGCCTATAACGGCTTCGGCTCGCTGTTCGGTGTCGGGCCTCTGTTCGCGTAGTCATGGATCCGACGAGTTATCAGGTCGAGCTGGACGTCTTCGAGGGCCCCCTCGATCTGCTCCTGCACCTCGTGAAGAAGCACGAGCTGTCGATCCTCGATATCCCGATCAGCTTCGTCACCGAGAAGTATCTCGACTACCTCGACACGATGGCCGCGCTCGATATCGACGTCGCAGGCGAGTACTTGCTGATGGCGGCCACGCTCTGCCACATCAAGTCGCGCGAGCTGTTGCCGTCGCCCGAGCTGGCCGAGGCGGATCCCGACGCCGAGGGCGAGGACGGGGAGGGCGCCGAGGCGGACATCGATCCGCGCGCCGACCTCATTCGCCGCCTGCTCGAGTACCAGAAGTACAAGGAGGCCGCGCAGAAGCTCGGCCAGCAGCCGGTCGTTGGTCGCAACGTGTGGGGCCGCGGCGCGCCGTCCGAGGATGCCGTGAGCGACGGCGTGGATCCGGACGCCATCGCGCCGCTCGCGCCGTTTCCGGTGCACAAGCTCATCGAGGCCTTCGACCGCGTGATGCGGCAGGCGAAGCTGAAGGTCACGCACGACGTGATGATCGACCGGCTCAGCGTGAGCCAGAAGATCGCCGAGCTCACCGACCGCCTCGAAGCGGAGGGCCGCTTCTCGTTCACGTCGATGTTCTCGTTCCTGAAGAACGGCGTGGAGCGCACGCTCGCCGAGGTCCGCCACGAGGCCGTGGTCACGTTCCTCGCGCTGCTCGAGATGGCCAAGCTCCGGCTCATCGCCCTGACCCAGTCGCAGACCGAGGGTGCGGACGACGAGATCATGATCGAGCGGGCCCGGGACGACATCCGCGCCCGGGTGGAAGCGACCATCCCCCGCAACAACTCCGACGACTACCGCTAAGCCCTCGAAGTCCCTGACCTCCGTCGGGGATCGGTCGAGTGTCGGACCGCCATGTTAGGTCTGGGCCCTGGCTATGGGTCGTAAGCGCAAAGCGAAGTACCAGGCGAAGGTCCGCTCCACCACGGAAGCCGTGCCGGACGAGGTGCTCGCTGAAGGGAGCGGTCCGCACGAGGACGGCTCTGTCGCCGCGCACACCGCCGGCGAGGAGATCGTCGAGCTCGAGGCCGCGGACGCCGACGCGCCGCCGCCGACGGCCCACGACCTCGCGGACATCCTCGCCGTCGTCGAGGCCGCCGAGACGGCCGAAGCCGAGCCTGTCGAGGCGGCTGCCGACGCGAAGGGCGCGAAGAAGCCCAAGAAGCGTGGTCGTGGACGCGCGGCGTCGGATACGCAGGTCGATGCCGCGCCGGCAACCGCGGAGGTCGCCGACGTGGACGCAGCGGAGCCTGTCGCGGCCGTTGCGGAGGTCGCTGCCGACGAGCCCACGACCGGCAAGCAGCGCCGCGGCCGCGCGCGTACGAAGACCGACGTCGATGCGGCGCCCGAGCTGGCTGCACCCGACGTCGACCTGGCCCCGGACGCCGACCAGGCCGTCGACGCCGACGCGGACAACGATGAGCGCGATGCGGACGCCGAGGACGCTGATGGTGTCGACGCGAACGCGGATGGCGGCGACATGGCCGAGTCCGGTCCGACGCTGCGCCTCCTCGACGCCGAGCTCGACGGCGGCGAGATCGTCGAGGTCGCGGCGGACGGCACCGCCGAGGTCATCGCCGACGACCAGCTCGTCGAGCTCTCCGACGAAGAAGCGCTGGCGGCGGGCGCCGAGCTCCCCACGAGCGCGGCCTCGATGGATGCCGAGCAGATCAAGCACCTCGTCGAGGCGCTCGTCTTCGCCTCCGACAAGCCGATGACGCTCTTGCGCCTGCGCCAGCTCACGCGCATCAGCGACACGAAGCGCCTCGAGGACACGCTCGCCCAGATCGCCACCGACTACTCCACGCGCGGCATCGTCCTGCAGTGTGTCTCGGGCGGCTACCAGTTCCGCACGCGCACCCAGTTCTCAGCCTGGGTGCAGCAGCTCATTGCGGGCCGCCCGGTCCGCCTCTCGCGCGCCCAGCTCGAGACCCTCGCCATCATCGCGTACCGCCAGCCCATCACGCGGCCCGAGATCGACGACATCCGTGGCGTCGACTCCAGCGGCACGCTGAAGGTCCTCATGGACCGGCAGCTCATCCGCATCCTTGGCAAGAAGGAAGACGTCGGCCGCCCGATGCTCTACGGCACGACGAAGGAGTTCCTCGACTTCTTCTCTCTCGGTGATCTCCGCGAGCTCCCCACGCTGCGCGAGTACAGCGAGCTCACCGACGAGTCGCGCCAGGTCATCAACGATCGCCTGGGCCCGCTCGCCTCCGACACGGACGCGGCCACGGGCGAGGGGGCATCGGCCGCCGACCCCGCGATGCTCGACGCCGACGGCAACCCGATCGCCGACCCGGACCTGTCGGCCGTCGCCGGGGACGCGGAGCTCGCCCCGGACGCCACCGCGGAGCTTGCCCCGGACGGCGAGGCGGCCGCGCTCGCCCCGGACGCCACCGCGGAGCTCGCCCCGGACGGCGAGGCGTTCGCGGGGTCCACCGACGCCGCGACCTCCGACGCCGTCGAGGCAGCCGTGGCCCACCACGACGAGCCGCCCGGCATGGCGTACGACGATTCGGTCGTGGCGCTGATGGACGACCTCGCCGAGGGCTCCGACGCCACGGTCATGGCCGGCGACGCCGACCTCGCCGAGGGCTCCGACGCCACGGTCATGGCCGCCCAGTCCCCCGACGAACAGCTCGCCGACCTGCTCGCGTCCGAGGACGACGAGCCGATGACGGCCGCCGGCACCGGCGCCATGCAGGCGGTCGATCCGTCCCTCATCGACGAGCTCGTCGGTGACGCCGACGCGGCCGCGGTGGTCGATGCGCTGTCGAAGGGTGACGACGACGAGCCCGTCGCCGACCCATCGACGTTCACGGACGAGTAGCTCCGACGAGCGTCCTGCGCGGGTAGCCGCGCGAGCCCGCGGCGGATATAAGGTCCGCATGGCCGCTTCCGTTCGTTTGCAGCGTTATCTCGCGTCGGCGGGGGTGGCAGCGCGCCGCAAGGCAGAGGACCTCATCACCGAAGGACGCGTCCGCGTGAACGGCAAGCCCGTCACGGTCCTCGGCACCAAGATCAACCCCGACCGGGACCAGGTCGAGGTCGATGGCGAAGCGGTCGTCGCGCTGGACAAGTTCTACGTCCTCTTCAACAAGCCGAAGGCCTGCATCACCGCTGTCTCCGATGACCGCGGTCGCCCGACGGTCATGGACTACCTGCCGAACCTGCCGGTCCCCGTGAAGCCGGTCGGTCGCCTGGACTTCTACTCCGAGGGCGTCCTCCTCCTGACCAACGACGGTGACCTCGCCGCGCGCCTGCTCTCACCGGCCTCGCATGTCGCGAAGACCTATCACGTCAAGGTCCACGGCAACCTCGCCCCCGAGGACATCCGGGCCCTGCGCGACGGCATCGAGCTCGACGACGGCACGACGACCCTCCCGGCCGAGGTCGAGATTCTCCCCGGCGAGAGCAAGCACACCTGGCTCGGCATCACGATCCACGAGGGCAAGCAGCGCCAGATTCACCGCATGCTCGAGGCCCTCGGCTACCGCGTGGACAAGCTCCAGCGCGTCGCGTTCGGCAACCTGACCTTTCACGATCTCCGCGTCGGCGACGCCCGCGAGCTCAAGCAGCTCGAGCTCAACGAGCTCCGTGACCTCGTCGGGCTCGATCACTCGGCCGTGGCTCGCGGCTCCTGGCGCTCCGACCGCGAGAAGACGGACATCCCGCGCCGCGCCCGCGCCAAGGCCCGCGCCGAGGCCGAGGCCGAGGCCGCCGAGAACCTCGCCAACCGCGAGGCCAACGTCGCGCGCCGGGCCGGCTCCGCGCTCGGCGCCCCCGATGCAGGCGACGAGGAGGACGGCCCCGACGACTGGGACCTCGATCTCGTCGAGCAGGAGGAGCACGAGGAGTCCGACGCCCGCGCCGGCTCCATGGTGCGCGACGACAACGACGCCACGGTCATCCACCGCGACGAGCTCGACGCCGACATCGACCCCTCGTCGATCGGCTACTCCGCGACCACCACCACCTCGCGGGGCCGCAATCCCGGTGCCGGTCGCGGTCGCCCCGGCGACGGTCCGCGTGGCGGTCGCAATGAAGGCCCGGGCCGCGACGGTCCCCGTGGCGGCGGCCGGTTCGACGGTCCGCGCGGTGGTGCTGGTGGTGGTCGCTTCGATGGTGCCCGCGGTGGCGCGCGTAGCGCCGGTCCGCGCGGTGGAGCATCACGTGGTGACGGTCCCCGCAGCGCCGGTCCGCGCGGTGGAGCATCACGTGGTGACGGTCCCCGCAGCACCGGTCCGCGTGGTGGCGGCCGCAGCGACGGTCCCCGCGGCGGAGCATCGCGTGGCGATGGCCCGCGCGGTGGACGCAGCGACAGCCCGCGCGGTGCGTTCGATGCGCGTCGCGGTCCGAGCGCAGGCCGCGACAGCGGGGGACGCTCCAACGACCGGCGGCCGAGCGCTGGCGGTGGCTACGGCGATCGCAAGCGTCCTGGCGGCTTCAACAAGCGCGATGGCGCGCCGCGTGATGGTGCAACGCGCGGTGACGGTCCGCGTGGCCCGGGCGGCTTCGCAACGCGCGGTGACGGTCCGCGTGGCGCGGGCGGCTTCGCGAAGCGTGGCGACGGTCCGCGCGGCGACGGTCCGCGTGGCGCGGGCGGCTTCGCGAAGCGTGGCGACGGTCCGCGTGGCGATGGTCCGCGCGGCGACGGTCCGCGTGGCGCGGGCGGCTTC
>JALHPV010000081.1 GCA_022842285.1 Kofleriaceae bacterium | reverse complement strand
CACGTACGACCCGTTGGTCTCGGGGGCGGTCAACATGCGGCGCGCATCGGCGAAGGTGCGTGTCGGCACCGGCACGATCCGCAAGGGCACCGCCGGCCTGACCTGGCCGTGACTCTCGGGGCGCGGGTCGCATAGAGTGTTCGTGTGCGAAACTCTCGAAGGCTGCTGTTCGCGCTGGTCTCGCTGGCCGTGACCGGGCTGGCCCAAGGAGTCGCAGGCAAGCGCAACCGGATGCTGGTCGTGATTGCGGTGTGGCTCGGACTCGGGTCGTTGGTACTGACCCGCTTCTCCCTGATAGCAGCGATCGCCGTCCTGGTCTGGGATGTCCTGGCCGCGATCGATGGCTACCGGCAGCTCCGGCACGTGTCGCGCGCACATCGGCCCCTCGGCGTGCTCGCCTTCGTGCTCGGAACGATCGGCGGTGGCTGCTTCTCGCTCGCGGCATCGAGCTTCAAGATTCCATCATCGTCCTCCTACCCAACAGTCATGAGCGGCGACCGGATCATCGTCAACAAGCTCGCATCGGCAGAGCGCGGCGATACGATCGTGTTTGCCTGGCCGTGTAACCCCACGACCAAGTTCATCATGCGAGTCGTCGGGATGCCGGGCGAGACGATCGAAGTCCGTTGCTCGCGGGTCTATGTCAACGGTACCGAGGCGACGCGCACCCTGGTGTCACGCACCGACGAATACCCGGACCTCGAGGTGGTCGAGGTAAGCCGCTACCGCGAGACCTTGGGCGGGCGCAGCTACGACGTGGTCCACGACCTCGAGCAGCCAGCCTGGGACGAAGCAGTCGCGAGTGGAGGAGACCTGGCTCGCGGGATCGGTGACCACGACTTCCCGGAGGCTGCGACGGCGGTTCCGAGT
This sequence comes from Kofleriaceae bacterium, assembly GCA_022842285.1. GTDB lineage: Bacteria > Myxococcota_A > Polyangia > Haliangiales > Haliangiaceae > JABFXX01. The sequence continues at coordinate 26,056 of JALHPV010000081.1, read as the reverse complement.
TGCGAAGGCCAGATGGGTGCCGAGGCTGCTGGAGAGGTGCGGGGCACGATCGTCGTGGTCCCCCATGGCGACGAGCTGGGCGTCTGCGCGCCTCGCTACCAGTTCGTCATTCCGGACGGGACGTTCTTCGTGCTTGGAGACAACCGGAGCAACTCCAACGACTCGCGGGCCTGGGGCGTCGTACCTGCGGAGAACGTCATCGGCGTCGTCAGCAGCATCTTCTGGCCGCCCAGCCGTGCAGGCTCGATCGAGTAGGCGGCTCGTCGCGACCCACGGCACGATCCCAATGGTGGAGAGGCACGAGCTCCCTTGTGAGCCATGGGAGGATGCTTGCGGTGATGCGACATCACGGGTTTTGTCCCTGCTCTGCGGGATCGTGCCAAGCGCCCTACGGCGTATGGGTACGACGCTGCCTCGCGGTGCTCGCGCTGTGCCTCACATCGACCTCATGTGGCGCCACGACCGTGAGACCGCCCGCGACCACGCGTATGGTGAAGAGCATCAAGCCCGTCCCGGAACGTGGTGGGCGGACGCTGCCGTTCTGGCTCGTGGGCCTCGAGGTGCACCCGCGCGGGAAGCCCCACCCGGGTGGCCGCAGCACGCTAGCCATCGTCGATACGGGAGCACGGACGACCGTGATCGATCGACAGTTCGCCGAGACCCACGGCTTGTCGATCGAATCGTCGGAGGTCTTCGCAGAGGACTTTGCGGGGACGGCCCTCGACACCTGGATCGTACGCGACGTGCGCTTCTCCATTGGTGAGTGGACGACCAAGCGGGTGAACGTACTGGTCATCGAGCTCCCATCGGTGCTTCGGGACCTCGGCATCGGCGTCATCTGGTCGCCGCAGACCAGCGTGCCAGACGGCACCATGCTCCGCTTGAACTTCACCGACGGCACCCTGGAGGTCCTGGACGCGACTGAGCTCGCCCGGGGAGCGCCGACCGTCTGCAGCGGGCCTGCCGCCGACGTACCCAACGCGAGCCTGCTGGTCGACGCGACGATCGCGGGTCACCCGGTGCGCGTCGACCTCGACTCGGGTGCCACCGCACTCGGTCTCTCGAGCGCCTCGGCGGCAGGCGCCGCTCTCGAGTCCCTGCCCGATGCTGCGTCTGGTGAGCGCGTCGGGGCTGGCGGATCGGTGCCGACCGTCGAGCTACCACCGCAGACCGTCGAGGTCGCAGGGCAGCAGTTCCAGGCTCCCCTCTCGCTCTCTCCGGCTTCCGAGCCGGAAGGCGGGCCGTGCGCGTCTGATGGGGAGATCGGGCTCGACGTGCTGAAGCACTGCACGGTCGATCTGACCGCTGACCACTTCACCCTCCGGTGCCGGCGCCGCTCGTCGTGAGCCCCCAACGTTAACGCGGCTCGTCGAGGGATGTGAGCTGACGCAGTTGCCAGGCTTGAACCTCTAGATCGCGACGCGCGGCGCGTCCATGCGTCGCCACCGCGTAGCTGATCGCGGCGGCAATCGCGATGAGGGCGATCGGATAGCACACGAGCACGAACACCAGCGGACCGGTTGTCATCCCCCCAAGTGGAGACGTCAGAACGACCGTACTGCCGGTCACGGTCATGGTGGCGCTCAGGAGTCCACACGCCTCGGCCCCCCACACCCCGAGCACGGCGAGAACCGCGAGCCCGGTCGCCGCGAGCAGACTACGGCGAGTGGTCAGCGGACTCTGCGCGTAACTCATGACGGTCACCGCTGCGACCCCGGGCGCGACCAACAGCGGCGTGAAGAACCGCGCCAGCAGCGCGAGCATGGCCACGTGGCCCAGGATGACGACGACCTGCGGCAGGCGCTGCCCCGTGAGCGCCCGCCACGCCAGGAGGATGTTGGCGCACGCGATCGCTACCAGCGCTCCCTGGTACGGCGCGTCGCGAACTCCCAACACGAACGAGAACGGAGCCATGAGCGCATACCCGGTGTAGACCGCGATCCCGACCCTCGACTTGCTCGCCAGTTCGGCTCGCGCAGCCTGCGCAACACCCGCGGCGACGGCCGGTGGCGTCCGGGTCGGCCGCGCAACCATGAGCTGCGCGACGAGCTCCGCCGCCCCCGTCGCAGCGGGGTCGAGCGCGAGGGCACGCCCTGCTTCTCGCATCGCGATCGGCTGGGTGACGGCACGGCGAGCCCGCTCGAGGTGGACGTGTGCGAGTGAGCGCCGCGTGGCGAGATCGCGATCGCCATCGAGGTAGCGCTGCACGGCCTCGCCCAACATGCGCGCCGACCCGATCCGTTGGCTGCGATCGGCGGACGTGGCTCGCCGGCACAAGGCGTCGAGCTCGGGCGCGACGTCGGCGCGTACATCCGACGGCACCGCCGTGACACCGCCGAGCGAACACGCCAGTCCGGCGACTCCGTCGGGGAGCAGGCGGCAACCCGCTACGAGCTCGAACAAGATGCAGCCCAGCGCATAGACATCGGCACGGCTATCCACCGGGTCGCCCCGCACCTGTTCGGGTGACATGTAGCCCGGCGTTCCCAGCGCGCCCTCCACCACCACCTCGTGCTCTTGCGTTGGCCGGCCTTCGCCGACCGCGGGGCTCTCATCGAGGACGGTTGCGACGCCCCAATCGAGCACGTAGACCTCGCCGAACTCGCCGAGCAGGATGTTCGTTGGCTTGAGGTCACAGTGGACAACGCCACGGGTGTGCGCGAATTCGATCGCCAGGCAGATCTCGACGAACATCCGCAGCAGCTGTTGCTCGCTCCACGCCATCGCACCAGGTGCGGAAGCTTGACGGCGTGCCTCGAGGACCTCGAACAGCGTGATCCCGCACAGCCGCTTCATCACGAAGAAGGGCCGGCCAGCATCGTCGTGGCCAAGCTCGTAGACCGGTGGGATTGCGGGATGGTCCAGCCAGCCCTGGATGCGGGCCTCGCGAAGGAATCGCGCGAGTCCGCTCGGTGACGTCTTCGTCGCGTGCAGCACCTTGATCGCGACCTCGCGACCGATCTGCGCGTCGTAGGCCTCGTAGACCTCGCCCATGCCACCGCGCCCGATCAGCGCGCCCCGTTCGTAGCGCGCCGCCCGCTCGATGGGAGCAGAGGCGCGGCCACGCCGCCGTGGTCGAACATCGTCGGCCTGGAAGTCGCCGGCGGTGCGAGGCCACGTGACTTCGTCGAGCGCTCGGTTCGTGGCGGTGTCGACGCGCGTGTCGGGGTGAGTGGCGGCCGCCGGTCGGTGCGGCGATGCGGACGGGTGGTCTTGCGGGGTGGGCTCGGCGGGCCACCGTCGCGAGCGCGAACGCCGCTGGCCGGGCTGGCTTGACACAACCGACATCCCACCGTGGCCTTGTGCAACCGTGGTGCCTGGCGCCAAGCGCCTAGATCCCAGTTCCGACGGGGCATTGGCAGACGCCCGCGCTGGAGACAACGAACCTCTGGGGCCTTGTGCCCGTGCGGACAGACCCACTGGAACGTCGCCGCCGATGTGCGACACCCAAGGTGGCTCGCCGGTCGGAACGCGCACCTCTGTCCTCCGATCGACCAATTCTCCACGATCAAGGAGCCGAACTCCGTCGCGTCCTCGCGGACGGAACCATCCCACTTGACAACTCGCGCTCGGAACGCCAGGGCAGACTGTCGTTGGCCGCTGGCGCGTGTCACATCGATCGCGAGTCGGCTCTGTCTCGCATGCGTTGTTTACTGCTCTGTCTCCCGCTCGCGGCATGTGCGATGGAGCCTGGGGGGCCGCCCGAGCTAGACGAGTCGGCCACGGCTCTCACGTACACCATCCCGACTTCCGACCGGTGCAACCAGGGCTCGGGGCCCAACGAGTGTCTCGACGTGCCACCCATCGCCGCGGTGACTGCGTCGCACTGGACCGTCGACGGCGTACATGGGGACCGCGAGTACCTCGAAGCCACGACCATTCCGTTCACCACCGATGCGCAGATGAGCGACATCGCCACGGCGCCGCTGCGTGGCCATGGGACGGTGTCAGTACAACGCGTGTCTCTCTCGCAGGGCGTCTCGCGCGAGCGGCTCTACGTCATGCTCGAGGACATTCTTGTGCCGCTCGTCGGTGGAACGCCGGCGAGCAAGGTGTGGATCTACATCGACAACGCTCGGTTCGACGGCGCCAACACGAACCTCGCCGCCGAAGATCGTCGCTACGGCCTGGATCTGGCGGCGGGTGGAGGCCTTGTCGAGCAGAGGCCCGTGTGGTTGAACGGCGTGCTGTCGTGGATCCCAGTGACCTCGACGCTCGGGCTCATCTACGCTGCGGGCGGATGCCGGAACGACGCGACGAATCGCTTTGCGCGGTGTCGCGGCGAGTTGCAGATCCCGCTTGTGGCCTCGGCGGTGAGTGCGCCCGGGGCCGGCCTCAGTCCTGGCATCGGGTTCTTTGCGCGTCACCAGTCTGTCATTCGCGCGAGCGCGCCGGCGCGGGGCTCGCTGGAGTATGCGCAGGCCCCGACTAACCGGTCGCTCTGGCCGTCGCTCCTGTTCCGGAAGCCGCGCGGCATCGATCTGAAGTTCATGACGTGGAACTTCCGGCGCTTCGAACCGGCTCTCGAGTTCTCAGGCTTCGCGGATGTGGCGCTGCCGGCCATCGCGGACAAGCTCGCGAGGTACGACGTAGTCGCGCTCCAGGAGGGCTGGAACGTCGACCAGGTCGAAGCGATCCTCGAGCGGGCGAACGAGATCCGGGCCGCGGAAGATCTGCCGCCGTATCAGAAGTACGGGCCCGTCGACTACGACCCATCGTGGTTCGAGTTCGCGGCCAACATCGTGGACATCGTTGGCGAGACGCAGGGCGGGCTCTGGATCTTCAGTCCCCTGCCGGCGATCGCAACCGACTACCAGGTGTTCCCGCAGGACATGTGTCGCGGCGAGGACTGCCTGCAGGCCAAGGGCGTGCAATGGGTGCGACTGATGCTGCAGGATCCCGAGACGGCGTGCACTCCGGGCATCTTCAACACGGGACCGTGCCTCAAGCTGCCGAGTGGTGACGACTACGTCGACGTGTTCAACACGCACATGCAGGCAGACGACCCGCTGCTCTGCACGGACCACCATGCACTGCTCGAGGTCGCCGAGATCATCCTCGATGTTCTCGACTACCTGCCGCACTTTCAGGCAGCGGAGGTCATCAAGCTGGCGCTCGAGAGAGACCTGAACTGCCACACGCAGACCGACGAACAGACGCGGCTGTCGCAACTCGAGCTGATCAACGCGTTCATTGAACGGTCAATCGGTGCGAGGCCTGATCGGCCTTCGGTTTTGATGGGCGACATCAACGTCAACGGGAAGCACATCGACGACCGGCTCTATCAGGACATGCTGGTTGCGCTCGAGATCTCGTCGCCGACGACGCCCGAAAGCGATCTGATCTCGCCCACCCAGGGCACCTGGGATCTCGAGCATGGCGACGTTGCCCGCGAGCTTCCCAACATTCACTGGGACCTGGGCACCTGCCTGGGAACCGCGATCGGTGAAGATGATGGGTGGACGAACGACGGCTGCATCTATAGCGCCCGCTCGGATGCCGAGCAGCGGCTGGACTACATTCTGGTTCGTCCGCCGGCGCTGCCCGACAAGGTGACCGAGTATCCCCGATGGTACGTATTGCCCACCAAGGAAGTGTGGCGCTCGCCATTCCCATCGTTGTCGGGAGCATTCGCACTCGAGCCGCCAGCGCGACTGTCCGACCACAAGCCGGTCACGTCGACACTCTCCTTCGCGCGACTCAAGAACCCGCCGACGTACAACCCGACGTGGCCACACGACGTGCGGTTGCGCGTGCGCGGCGTGGACGCGACGGGATACGACGACTGCATCGGCTGCGGCGAGGTGGACCTCTACGCGAAGCTCACGGCACGGACGCACCCAGGTAACTCATCGACCTCGACGACGACCGTTGCCTGCCAGGATGAACAGTCGGTGTCGTACGAACACGACACGTGCATGCGGCATTGGTACCGCGACCGCAAGCATGTTCCGGGCGACGTGAGCTCGGTGTCCCTCCACTCGACGATTCACGAAGAGGACGACACCAGCCCCGACGATCGGCTCGATCTCGAATCGAAGGCGAAGTTCACGTTCGATGTCGGTGGCAAGGGCCAGCTCGAGCTGTCCTATCGAGTATGGGGACAAGACAACTGGATCACGACTTCCGTCTATCCGCACTACGAGGGCACCGAAAGCTCCGGGTGCACGGGTTGGCTGAACACCTGCTATCTGATCACGCTGGCCGAGTTTCCGCCCGGGACCTGACTCGGCGACGGTGCGCAGATGGCGGCATCGATTCGCGGACCGACGGTGTCGACGGCCCCGGCGCCCGAGCGGGGGCTGATACCGTCCACGGAGATGGCGAACGAGCCCGCGCAGAAGCCCTCAAACGTCCCGGCCGCCGCGGTGTGGGACGACGACGGATGGGAGTACGGACACCGCGACGCGAGCGGCAAGAAGGTCGGCACGTGGACGTGGTGGCGCCCGGACGGCACGGTCGGTGGGGGATCCGAGTACGGCGACGGCACGACCCGGATGACCTACCGCCGGCTCCATCCTGACGGCGAGCTCGCGCAGAGCGGCGAGCAGGACCTCGTCACGGGGCGCTGGACGGGCCTCATGCGGTGGACCCGTCAGGCGGCGCCCTCGCCCGAGGACTCGTTCTTCCCCAACATGGTCGCCGCGACGGTGCGTGCCTTCGAGGTCGATCTCGTGGACAGCGGCATCATGACGGAGCGGTGCTTCGACGAGCACGGCGCCGCTGTGTCGCATGCCGGGACGCCTCTCCCGGCGCGCCCCGCCGGGGTGCCGGACACGGCGTTCCTCGTCGAGAACGACACCACGTGGCAGCAGCAAGAGCGCGTCGTGGGGAACAACCACCTCCGCGGCGAGCAGCGGCGATGGGATCGCAACGGCACGCTGCAGGTCCGCCGGCGCTACCGCGATGACGGAACGCTCGCCGAGGATGACACGTACGAGAACGGCGTCCTGTGGATGACCAAGAGCTACGAGCCGAACGGCGACCTGACGCAGGCGTTCTTCCACCGCAACATCAATCCGCGGGTCGTCAAGCAGTCCACGTTCTACCGCAACGCCCAGAAGGATCGCGAGACGACGTTCTTCGACACGGACGGCCGCCGGGCGTTCTCGGTCCGCATGGAGGAAGTGAACGACCACCACGTGCGTCGCTACGACGACGGCAAGCTGGTGTTCGAGGCGATCTGGTCGAGCGACCCGAACGTCCCGCCCGCGAAGGTCGAGTACTACGATCACGACGGCACGGTGATCGTTCGCTACGAGCCGACGCAGCCCGGCCATGGCGTGTGGAAGCTGCTCCGCCGCGACGGCTCGATCGAGCTCGAGCTGGCCGAGGACGACGAGCACGATCTCAACGAGTACGACAACTGGGACCAGTTCCTGCGCGGCTTCGCGCGCTACGAGCTCGCGCGCAAGCACTCCGATCCCGAGGAGATCCGCGCCAACCTTCTCGAGCGCTACGGCGCCAAGGTCGCCAAGGCGACGCTCGCCAAGATGAAGGCGCCCAAGGAGCTCGTTGCGGCGCTCGGTCCCGCCGCCTGGGCCCAGGATGACAGCGCGATGGGCGGCGCGAAGGGGCTCCCCACCCTGGTCAAGGGCGTGCTCGCCGACGACGAGGCCGTCGCGAACTACGCGCTCGAACGGATCTGGTACGAGATCGAGCACCAGGGCTCGCTCTACAAGGCCACCTACCGGATCGCGGCCGCACTCGCGACGGTGCTGCCTGGCCTCGCCGCTCGCCCCGCCGTCGAGCGACGCGTCTTCGCCTTCGTCCGCGACGTGGTCGATTGCCCCGGGATCGAACATGACAAGGCGGCGTTCGCGCGCCTCGCGAAGGCCGTGCGCATGTCGGAAGCGCGCCTCGAAGCCTGGGCCACTGGCGCCGACCCAGCGCTCGCCGCGGACGCCTTCCGCGTGCTCGGTCGTGCCGGTGGGGGCGTGAAGCTCGCGGCCGGGCGCCTGGTCGACGGTGCAACGAGCGCAGCGCGGGCCTACGCGACATGCGTCTACGTCTCCGCCGCCCCCGCGCCTCAGCGCAAGGCAACCGTGAGCCGCGCGTTCGCGGCCGAGGCCGACCCGTTCGTGCGCTTCGTGCAAGCGCTGCTGCTCGCCCGGGTCGATCGCGTCACCACGCCCGCTGTCCTCCGCGCGCTCGAGCCCTATCTCCTCGATGCGTCCGCGATCGAGGAGCCCTTCGAGGAGCTCGAGCCCTTCCTCGGCGATGACGTCACCGAGGCCATCCTCCAGGCGCTGCCGGTCAAGGCGCTCGTGCCGCACGTCGAGGCGCTTATCGACGCGTTCCCGGCGCGCACCCCGCTGGTACAGATCAGCCACCTCGGGCCGATCTTCACGGTTCTGTTCCCGAAGGGGGTGCCACGGTCACCGAGCCCCGTGCAGGCCAAGGCCCTGCGGGTCCTCGCCGACGTGATCGATGAGCGCGGGAACTTCGTGAACCACATGGAGGTGTACGGCGCGCACGGCATCCCCTACGACTCGTTCGTGCTGCGCGAGGCCGCGGCGGGCCGACGCGCGACGACCTCGCGCGCTGGCGCGGTCACGATGACGGCGGTCTCGGCGCGCCCGGTCCGGTCGATCGGCGCGCCCGCGACGCGCAAGCCGAAGCCCGCGACCAAGCCGAAGCCCGCGACCAAGCCGAAGCCCGCGACCAAGCCGAAGCCCACGACCAAGCCGAAGCCGGCGGCCAAGCGGGCTCCGAAGCGACGCTCGTAGCGCATGACGGGAGTGGCGTCGGGTTCGGTGGAAGTGGTCGAGCTGGTACGATGGGCAACCACTCCCCGAAGCAATGACGTCGCTGGGCCCGTTGTTCTGGTTCGCTGCCGTGCAGTTCGGCGTGTATGCGCTGGGGTGGGCTGCGTGTTCTCTCTGGGTGACCGAGGAGCGGCCGGCGGCGGCCTACTGTGCGCTGTTCTCGCTGCTGGTGGCCGTTGGCTTCGCGCTGGTCTCGTACCGCACGGGGCCCACGGGCTGGCTCACGCACGCGGGCAGCAACATCGTGCTCGTCGCTGGGTTCTCGGCGTTGCGGCGAGCATCGGAGCGCTTCATGCGGCTGCCCTCGAGTCCGACGGAGACGCTGATCGTGCTGGTGGTGTCGAGTGGCGCGATCGCGCTGCTCGGTCTGAGCTCCGAGCTAGCGTGGCTACGCACTATCGTTTGCTTCGCGGTGGTGGCGTTCCTGGTGACCAGAACGGCGCTCGCCGCGCTGGCTCCGATCCGGGCCGAATTCGGCGATCGCTTCGCGCTGCTGGCGATGGTTCCTGCCGGCGGGCTGGTGGTCGGCATCGCGGTGCGGATCGCCCAGCAGCTCGCCGATCGCAACGTCCCGCTGGAGATCCATGGCGATAGCAGCAGCAACTTCGGCCTGCTCGTCGTCTATATCGTCCTGACGGGAATCTTCACGTTTGTGGTCATGGGCATGCTGCTTCGCCGCGTGCTCAAGGGAGTGCGCGAGCTGTCGTTGCAAGACTCGCTGACGGGGCTCCCGAACCGACGAGCGTACGACGCGAGAATGGCGCAGGAGTGGAACCGCTTCCGACGGAGCGGCGCGCCCTACAACTTGCTGGCGATCGATCTCGATCACTTCAAGCAGATCAACGACACGTACGGGCACGCCGTCGGCGATCACGTGCTCGTGCAGGTCGCGAAGGCGCTGCAATCCGGGGCGCGCAAGAACGACCTGGTCGTACGCCTCGGCGGCGAGGAGTTCGCCGTACTCCTGACGGACCAGTCGAGCGAGCGAGCTCGCGATGCGGCCGAGCGCATCCGGCGCTTGATCGCATCGACGTCATTCGACACCCCGGGACTCACGGTCACGGCCAGCATTGGCCTCGCCACCGCGGACGCCGCCGACGTGGACGCGGCGCGGGTGCTCGAGCGCGCCGACAGCGCCCTGTACCGCGCCAAGAGCGAAGGACGAAACTGCGTGTGTGTTGCCTGATCCGGCGGCGATGGACGAGCTACTTCAGCTCGACAGTCGCCATCACGCCCTTGCAGGCGCCGGTCTCGGTGACCGACACGAGGGTACGAACCGCCTGCCCCTTGCCCGCGAGTGGCCCCTTCGGCGCATCGGCGCAGGTCTCGTGGTTGGGCATGTCGTTCGTGCTGCCGTTGTCCTTCATGATGTAGACCATCGCGCAGCCCTCGGGCGTCTTCACCTCGACCGTGAAGTCCTGACCTTCGGCGACGTCGACGACCATATAGCCCGCACCGTTACACGGCAGCGCGACCTCGTGCGTCGTGCCTAGCGCGTGCTTCGGCGCCTCGGCCATGTTGTCGGCAATCGGGCTCGTCATCGCAGGCGCGCCCGGCCCTTCACCCCCCATTGCCGGGTCTGGAGTCTTCTTCGGACATGCCGTCAACGCGAGTCCCAACACCGTCATTGCCATCAGCTTCTTCATTTGAGGCCGGTGAACCTAGCCGATCCGACGTTGGTCCCTGCGTTCGTTGTGCAGGAAGTTGCTTCGATCGGGCACGCAGGTTGCTCAGGCAAGTGGCTAACCATGACCAACACCCTGTCTCCCTCCTGTTTTCAAGCACTCAGCGCTGATGCACTCACGTCCGTCAGCGGCGGCGGACTCCTCGGGGCAGCACAAGGCGCGTACGCCGGGTATCAGACCGGCAAGATCGCCGGTCCGTATGCCGGCGGAGAAATCGGCCGGTATGCAGGCCGCGAGATCGCCAAGTCCAAGGGCGCGGGCAACTTCGGCCAGAACGTCGGCGCGCGCCTCGGCTGGTCGAAGGGCAATGCCGCGGGCGAGAAGTACGGCCCGGCCGCGGGCGCCGTCCTCGGCGGCGTCGCGGGACTGCTGACCGGCCCCTGACTCGACTCGTCGACGGGCCACAGCGGACAAGCGACGCGCCCCGGCCGGCCGCGACTGCCGCCGTCGCCTATACTGGCGCGGTGACCATCCTCGCGCGGTGCAACGGGACCGTTCTGGTTGAAGACGGTCCCCAGGTCGGAGTCACGGAGCAGGGCGGCGGTTGGCTCGGTACCGCGATCTTCATCGCAGCGATCGCGGCCACGATCTTCATCGGTGGCGGCGGCGTCCTCGCGATGACGGTCGCCGTGATGGCCGGCGTTCCGATCTTCATCGTCGGCCTCGGCGCGCTCGCAACGACCGTGTTGCTCGTCCGGGCGCACCGCGCTTCCAAGACGAAGGCCCTCCCCGCACCCTGGCTCGTGTTCGATCGTGCGACGCGCGTGGTGCGAGATCGCGCCGGTGCCGTGCTCTGCTCGTTCGACGAATGCCGTGTCGAGCGCGTGTTCCAGGTGGCCTCCTCGTCGCGAGCCCTGGCCGTCTACTGTCCGAGAAAGATCATCGTGGCGCGTGGCACCCCGTTCGGGGACGACGTCGACCCGATGAAGTCTGCGCTCGAACACGTCCTGCGTCCGCACGCCCCGACGTCGTGACCGGCGCCTCTACTGCCTTGGCAACCTCGGCGGCACCAGGCAGGCTCGGGGAATGGATCTCTCGGCGCTGGATCGGGCCCTCGACGCGAAATCGTATGGACTCGTCGCGCTCGCGGCTGCGGCCGGCGACGACGTGAGGCGCGCGCTCTGGATTGTCCTCGCGCAGTGCGAGTCGCTCTACTGGATCGGCCCGCTCGCCGAGAAGCCCGTGGTCCCCGGGCCGGCGCGGTGCTGGCTCCTCGAGTGCCCCCTGGACGGTCGCGCCGCGGGGCTTCAGCATGTGTTGCGCAACGACCCACATGCCATCCATGTGGTCGGCGTCGTCGATCACGACGTGATGAAGCGTCTCGTCGACGCGGCGCTCGTCGGCTGCGTGGTGGTCGCCGAGGTCGAGGCGACGAGCGCGTCCGGTGCCGTCGATGCGGTCCGCGCGCTCGGGGTTGTCGATGACACGATCCTCCAGGCGGCGCTCGTCGGGGGCGTCGGACCCGCCGGCGACGTCACGATCGTGCGGGGGTAGTCACGCGGCGGAGTAGGCCATGCACGCCTTCAAGCAGGCATCGCACGCGTCCATGCATTCCTTGCACTCCACGTGCATGCCGTGTGACCAGTGCTCCTTGTGCTCGAGGCACGCGGCCGAGCACTCCTTGCAGGCCGCCGCGCACAGGTCCACCAGCGTCTTCGCCGAGGCACTGCCACGCGCGACGAGGCTCTGGGTCGCCTGACCGATCGCGATCATGTCGCGAACCGAGGCGGAGCAGCGCGCGAACTCCTTGGACCCGGCCGCGAGCTGCGCGGCGCAGTGCGCATCACACAGCGCCGCCTTCGCCAGACACGTCGCGAGGGACGCGAGCAGCGCGGTACGCGGGTCCACCTTTTTCGCGGGGGCCTTCGCCTTGGGCGCCGCCTCTGCCACGGTCGTCATCGCGAGCGCGAGGCCCGCACCAAGTCCACTGACCACGAGCTCACGTCGATTCATGGGGCGAGCCTTCACCAAACCGTGGCTCGTCGCAACCTCGCGTTGACCACGTTGGAGCCATTTCTACGCAGGGAGTCCCGCGACCATCCTCGCCATGGTGATCACGTCGGACGTCTCCTGCTCCGCCAGCTGGCTGTAGACCCACGGGAACTCCGTGTACGCGCCTGCGATGCGCTCGTGCTCGACCCGCGCCCACGGGACGTTCTGCGTCTGGAAGAAGAAGAACGCCGCGGAGTTTCGAAGGTGAATCGTCGACGCGCGCACGCGGCACGGCCCCGCGAGGGTCTGCGCATAGGCGGCCTCGATCTCCTGGCGCACCGCGGGCTGGGAGAGATAGTGAGCGGCCCGCTCCGGGTTCCGGTTGAAGGTCAGGATGTGGCTCCAGACGTCGAGGTGGGCATCCACGATCAGCATGGGCAGATCACTGCCTCGCGGGGCGGCGGCAGCGCAGCGTCGTACGAAGTCGAACATCTCCTCATCGCTCCCGCCCCAGCGCCGCGAGAGGAGTGATCGCATCGCCTCGTGCGCGAGGAAGTTGTCGGGTTCGCGGGCGACCGCGGCCGAGAAGTGCCTCCAGGCCACCTCCCGGGGGGCGCTGGTCCCCTTCGCGACGATGATCAGGTTGGCGTGCGGCGTGGGATCGGCCGGATCACCGGCCGCCGCTGCCGTGAGGTCCCGCTCGGCGAGCGCGAGCCGCTCGTGGAACAGCTTCATGGCGGCCCGCGAGACCGTATCGGCCGAGCCGCGCCCGCGCGCCTGCCAGGCCCAGTCGATCGCGTGGCAACCGCGTACGAGGAGGGCCAGCGGAGACGGCTGCTGCGCGCACAGCACGTCGAGGCTCTCGCGTGAACAGTGCACGAGGAGGTGCTTGAGGTAGTGGCCGCGTGTGTCCCAGTCCGTCCCCAGCGATCGGAGGAGGTCGATCAGGGCGCCGGGCGAGCCCGCGCGTAGGCTCGCCACGACCGCCTGGGCGCGCGGATCTCGATCGGTCGGCCTGACGTCTCGTAGCCCAGTACGCGAGCGCAGTCGCCGGACCACGAAGAAGGTGAGGCTCGCGGCCAGAGCCACGCCGAAGATGACGATTCCCGTGACGTCTTCATCCATGGACCTCGGCGATTGCATGGTGCGAGCCCAGTCCAACCCCCTGACACCAAAGCGATAACGGTCGTGACGCTCCGTGGATGCTTGGTGGACTCTGCAGTCTCAACCCAGCACCCCCGCTCCGACGACATCCCGTCGAGAATCCTGCGCTCCCTACTCTCGTAGAAGCAGGAGCTCGTTCGGGCCCGTGATCGTCCGCCACTGATTGTCGACGATCGCGGCGAAGCGACCGTCGTCGAGGCGCGTGAGGCCCTCGAGGTTGCGCCGGCCCGCGACCTCGGCCGTGAGGTCGACGAGGATCGTGGGCTCGATCGCGTCTGCGGACGACGAGAGCGCGAGCTCGAGGATCCGCGTCACCTCGAAGTGCCGCTCGACCGCCCAGGCAGTGGGCGGCTGCACATCGAGGTCGCACTCGAGGGACGAGAGCTTGCCGGTCTCGCTCGTCAGCCACACCGCCTGGACGCGCGTGATGACGCCGGCTTCGATCCACACGAGGGGCGCGAAGCGCCGCCCATCGCGCGTGCCTGTCGCCTCGAGGGCGGCCAGTAGTGTGTCGCCACGCCCGCACAGCCCCTCCACGCCGTGCCCCGCCGTCACGAGGCCCAACCGCTCGTCCGAGATCGCGATCGACTGGCGGATCTGGATCGCGTGATCGCGGTGCTCACCGATCAGCACCATCGTGGCCCCCGGCTCCTTGCCCTCCGTCCCGAACGCGATCCGGTCGCCGCTCAGCATGGCGATGGACTCGAGGTCGACGCCGGGCGGAACGTTCTCGACGTCGACCGCCACCGTCGTGGCTCCGCGTCCGCCGAGGGTGATGCGATAGGCCCGGTGCGCTCGCTCGGCGACGGTCCACAGCGTGCCATCGGAGCCTCGCGCCAGTCCGGACAGGCCATTCGCCGTGTCGACCTCGAGCGCGTCGAAGCCCGGCTGCGATGTGGCGACGGGGGGCTGACTTCCACAGGAAGCCAGCACGCTGCCGGCGATCACCGCACGCACCAACGCTCGCGTCATGACCCGCGCGATGATGGCAGAACGCGGAGGGTCGCGGCGACCTGAGGTAGGCTCGGCCGCGAAAGGTGGCGACATGAAGGCGTTGACGATCCTGGCGTTGCTCGTGGCTCTCGGTGGCGTGGGCGCGAGCCTGTTTGCGAAGGTGGAGACGTACCCGAACTACAAGTGGCTGTCGCAGCAGCTCGCGGCGGAGGGCCCGTCCACGCAGTACGACGTGCCGCTCCTGGCCGACTACGCGGGCACGATCAAGCTGATGCACTACATCGCGTTCGGGGCCGCGGCGCTCTCGCTCGTCCTCGGCCTCCTCGCACACAAGAAGACCCGCGAGGGGAAGATCCGTACGCCGCTGCCGATGATGGCGATCGTCATCGGCCTCATCGGCGCGGGCCTCACCGTGCTGTCCGCGCCACCCTGGGTCTAGCGGTCTTCGCGCAGCTCGGAGACCGCTTCGAAGCGACCGGAGATCCCGGAGAGCCACGCGGCACGGTCGGCGTTGCAGTGCAACGTCTCCTCGAACACCGCGGTCGTCGCGTCGTTGACGATGCGATGCCCGAGGTCCTTCGAGACGTAGCCGTCGCTGCAGTCGAAGAGCGCACCGGCGAGGCTGAGCCCACAGACATCGGCGTTCTGGGCGATGGTGACGATATCCTGCCCCGCGTCGTTCTCGATGTGACAGAGGCTCGAGAAGACGAGGTGCCCCGCCGGGCTGAGGCCCACGAACCGCTTGGGCGAAGGCGCGGCCTCGTAGCCCATGACCTGCTCCTCGTAGTCGACGACCGTGTCCTCGACCGCCCCCAGGACCAGGCCGCTCGTCACCGCCGTCCCCGCCTCGTAGCCGCCCGCGGCCATCGGCACGAGCACCGACGCAACGTCGCCTTGCCCCGAGATCGCGGCCCCGCCGGCGGAGTGACCGGACATCCCGATCCGCGTGCTGTCCACGACGGTGGCGAGATCGCCGAGCCCGACGCCCGTCCTCACCGCGTCGACGATCACGGCGAGATCAGCGTCGAGATCACGCTCACCTGACATCCCTCCGCAGAACGTGGCGAGGAGATCCCGGAGGTTGAGTCCCGGATGGTCGGCGGCGAGCACGACAAAGCCGCGGCTCGCCCAGTGCGTAGTGATCTCGAGCGACTGAGCCCGGAACCCGGCCGTGCCATGGACGAACACGATGACGGGAAACGGACCGCGCTCGGAGTCCACGGGCAGATCGCGCTCGCAGGCACAGGTCTGCAGAGCCGCATCCGCGTCGGCGATCTTGATTCGCTCCGACTCGGGTAGATAGTCGCGGACATCGTACTGCACGACCTCGCCCGAGCTGCCCGGCACGGCGGGGTACCAGGCCTCGACGGTCAGGCCTCCCAGCGTGAGGGTCCTCGCTCCCACCTTCCACGGCCCCGGCGCGCCCGTATCGGCGGGTGACTCGAAGAGCGTCGTCCCCTCGCAGCCGACGGTCTCGACCAGCGGGGCCGCCGTGTCACCACAGCCGATCAGCAGCGCAGAGATGGCTCCGAGGACTGCTCCGGCCCGGCCACAGCGAAGTTGAAACACCCGATGGTTGTAGGGGAGTCACGCGGGGTCACGCAACCGACGAGTTGGTTCGCGGCCAGACTGCGCCGCATGCCCCCCCGATCGCGACACTCGATGGACACGGTCGCTTCCGCCGTGGGACAGCATGGCGCGGCCAACCGCCTCCAGGGCCCGCCCCGCACGGCGCGACTACTGCATGCTCTCCGCGCATGCGCACGTTGGTGGCCCTGGTTGCCGTCGCGGGATGTGTCGACCTGGCTGCACCTGACGAGCGCAGCGATGCGATGCGCATGCTCTACGACGAGGCGCTCCCCTACTACCTTGCGGGAGAGGCCGGGACGTTCGCGGGTACCGACGGGGCGACCATCGCCTACCAGGCCTTCCGGGCGCCCGATCGGACCCGGGCCATCGTGCTCGCTCCAGGGCGAACCGAGGGCAGCCATACGTTCATGCAGCTCGCGTACGATCTGCGGGACTCCGGGTACGACCTCTATGTGATCGACCACCGGGGGCAGGGCGCATCGAGCCGCTTGACCGACGATCCGCTCAAGGGGCACGTCGATCGCTTCGCCGACTACGTCGCCGACTACGAGCAGTTCGTGCGCGAGGTGGTCCAGCCGCAGGGGTACGACGCGCTCTATGCGGTCGGTCACTCGATGGGCGGAGCGATCACGATCGATTACGCACGCTCCCACCCCGAGACCTTCTCGGCGATCGCCCTCTCGGCCCCGATGCTCCTGATCGACACGTCTCCGCTCTCGGAGAAAGACACGCTCTGGTACGCGAGCTCGGTCCCTCCCGAGGACGTGGTCCCGGGCGGCTACGACTGGACGACCGCGCCCAAGTTCATCGACAACTACCTCACCACGGACCCGCACCAGTTCGAGGCGCTGTACGAGACCGACAACATCTTTCCCGAGCGCCGGGTGGGGCCGGCCACGTTCGGCTGGACCGCCGAGTCTCTGCGCGCGGGACAGTCACTGCGGGCAGGCGCCAACCAGGTCGTGCAGCCGGTCCTGATGTTCCAGGCCGGTGCCGACCGGGTGGTCGTGCCGGAGGCGCAGACGACGTTCTGTGCCGCCTCCCCGCAGTGCGAGCTCGTCACGTTCCCCACGGCCCGTCACGAGCTCTTCTTCGCCGACGCGACCGTACGAGGGGAGATCCTCGAGCGCATGCTTGGCTTCTTTGCCGCTCGCTGAACCTGGCCTGCAATGGCGTTCTTGTCACTTCGGGTGGAAGTGCACCTGACGGATCGCCCCCACCGCGATGACCCTGTCTCCGGTGAACGTGACGTGGTCGTCGCCGTCACGGGTCGCGATCGCGATCGGCCGGCCGATGAACACGTCGCCGTGCGAGGTCGTGACGGCGACCTCGGCGCGCCTGATGATCGCAGCCTCGATGACGTCGAGGGTGTCGCAGCGGGACATCTCCATCCGTCGGGCCCAGATCGATACGTAGCTGGTCGCTGAGCGGTGGTCGACCCGCGATCGCGTCGCGGGTGTTTCGGCTTGCCGGCTACTCGAGTGGTCACCGTCCCGCAAGCCTCCGAAACTCCTCGCGCGTAGGTGACATCCAGGTCGCAACGCACGGCTTGGTGGTTGCTTGGCTGCGAGGCCATGCGTTGTTCTCTGTGCATCGGTGCCATCGCGGTCGGATTTGGCCTTGGATCCTGCGCGGTCGATGACAAGGGGACCGAGTCTTATGTCCCGGGCGACGACCTCGAAGCCGAGGGCAAGGACGACTCGTTCCGGAGTCCGACCTATGTGGGGCCACTGGCCTGGGACGAGCCGAACCTGTCGGAGATCACGGCCACGGAGCAGTACCTGGCGTGGACCTTCGAGCTCTCGGCCGAGGCCCAGGTCGAGCTGACCACTGGCTACGCGGTGCGAGGGCAGCGGCGGGTCGACACGGTGCTCTATCTGTACAAGGAAGGCCCCACCGGCTGGGGCGCGAACATCGCTCGCAACGACGACTACGGCAGCACGGTGTACTCGCAGCTGTCACGGAACCTCGGCCCCGGTCGGTACCGCGCCCTGGTCAAGGGCTACTCGTCGAGCACGCGCGGCCGGTTCAAGCTGGTTGGAACGTGTGAAGGCGCAGGGTGTGCGCCCGCGGTCGCGAGCTGTCTGTTTGGCGAGACCTATCGCGACCTGTTCGATCAACCCGGCCTCGTCATCGACAACCAGAACGAGATCACTGCCACCACGCTCGATCGCCTCGGCCCAGACGATCAGCAGCGCTTGGTGGTCGCGGTGCAGCAGTCATCGCACACCGACGTCACGACTCCGCTCGAAGCGATCGGCCGCGTCGACCAGGGACTCGTCAACGTGACATGGTTTCGCGACGCCACCGGTCGGCGCAGCTTCATCGCCTTCGAGTACGGCGCGGGTGACAACTCCTACGGTGCGATCTTCGATCGCATCACCGGCGTGCTCGAGGCGCGGATCGGGGACGGAGATCTCGGAGGATGCTCGATCACCGCCGAGACGTGCATCCTGCCCCCCGACGTCAGCCGCCTCCGCACCGACCCACGCTTCCAGCGCCTCGAGACGCTCGCCATCACGAGTGCGGCCGGTCTCGCACCGATCGTCCAAGATCAGGTGCTCGACGCCATGCGACGTCGGTACGGCGCCCTCGTCACGACGGTCGCGGATGGGCTGGCCCTCGCGGATGGGGGGACCATCAATCACGAACGCTACCTGCTCGCGGACCCGTTCACCGAGCTGCATGTGGTCGAGTGGGGCGCCGGCGACACGTCGGTGGGCATGATCTACTTCGCTGACTCGCTGCAGATCGCGGGCGCGATCTCGGATCTGGACATCGACGGCTGTGGCGTCTTCGCGGTCACGCGTCAGAGCGGCGAGGGCGACACGTGCCGCGGCACGGGCGGATGCACCGCCGGGCTGGCCTGTTTCGGCGTGTTCGCGGGCGCGGGCGTCTGCGTCGCCAACGGCGAGTTGCCGACGGGAGGCAACGAGTGTGACCGCGACGAGGTCTGCGGTCCGGGTGGGATCTGTGCGGGTGCGACGCGCGGCTATGGCCTGTGCGGCCCCGCATGGCATCGCGGCACGTTCACGGACGCCACCCCCACGGCGATTCCCGACGGCGGCGTGCTGGTCGAGCGGATCCCGGTCCGGGGGCTCGCGACCGTCGACACCGATGTCGAGCTCGCGCTGCGCATCGACCATCCGCGCGCGAGCCAGCTCCAGGTCATTCTCGAGAACCCAGGCGGAACCGCCGTGGTGGTGCACGCGGGAACCGCGGGGGATGACGGCGCACCGCTGGTGATCGCGGGGCCGATCACGACGGGCTTCTCCGGTGACGAGTCGGTCAACGGCGAGTGGCGGCTGCGCATCACCGACCGCGCGACCGGGCACGTGGGAGCGCTCACGAGCTTCGCGCTGACCATCACCTCGCGCTGGGACTAGCCGCTAGCGGCGGGCGAAGGCCGCGCGCGCGACATCGACGTCGGAGAACGGCAGCGTCTCGCCACGGACCTCCTGGACACGTTCGTGCCCTTTGCCCGCGATGACGACCACGTCGCCGGGGCCGGCCATCGCAACCCCGATCTCGATCGCCGCGGCCCGATCGAGCTCGACCTGCCAGCGGGCCCGGGGGACGGCTGCGCCGACGAGGACCTCGCGAGCGATGCTGGCCGGATCTTCGTAGCGGGGATTGTCGGTGGTGAGGATGGCGACATCTGCACGCGCGTCGACCACGGCCGCCATCTGCGGTCGCTTGCCGCGATCACGGTCGCCTCCGCAGCCGAAGACACAGATCACGTGGCGTGTGCTCAGCTCGCGAGCGGTCGCGAGCGTTCCGACCAGGCCATCGGGGGTGTGCGCGTAGTCGACGACGATCAGGGGCTGCGTCGCGACGACTTCGAAGCGCCCCGGTACGGAGCGGAACGCCTCCAGCCCCGCGCGAATCGCGTCCGGCGGATATCCCGCTGCATGAGCGGCGAGCGCCGCCCCGAGTGCGTTCTGCGCGTGGACCGCACCCGACACGCGCAGGTCCAGCACGCCGCCCAGCGCGGATGCCAGGCGCGACGGAACGAGCACGACGCGCGTCGCGCCGGGTTGCAGCTCGATGGCGCTCGCGGCGAGCGTCGCGGCGGGATCGCGGAGGGAGAACGTCTTCCAGTGCACGCCTGCCGGCACGACCTCGCGCAGCAGCTCGACCGCGGGATCATCGGCGTTGACGATCGCGGTGCCACCCGGGGGCAGGCTCATGAAGAGCTGAGCCTTCGCGGCGAGGTACGACTCGGGGGTGCCGTGATAGTCGAGGTGGTCGCGCGTGAGGTTCGTGAAGATGGCGATGTCGGCGGGCCACCGCTTGGCGAGGCCCTCGGCCAGCGCCTTCGAGGTCACCTCGAGCGCGAGCGTCCGAGCTCCGACCGCGACGGCTCGCTCGACCGTCCCCAGGAACTCCTCCGCGGGCGTCGGCGCGGGCACCAGCTCGCCCGCGACCCATGCGCCCACGGTGGTGAGGCGTACCGCGGGCTCGCCGGCCGCCTCGACGATCGCGGCCACCATCGAGGTGGTGGTGGTCTTCCCGTTGGTGCCGGTCGTCGCGATCGTGCGCAGCCGCGATCGGGCCGCGGCGAACCGCTCGCCTACTGTTCGTTGGCCGGCTGCCACGCGTTGCACTCGCCGGTCGGCGTCCAGCCCACGCATTCATCGGCGGGCGCGTACCCGGCCTCGCCAGCCGGCTCCCACTGGTTACACTCGCCAGCGGGGCTCCAGCCCACGCATTCGTTGGCGGGCGCGTAGCCGGCCTCGCCAGCCGGCATCCACTCGTTGCACTCGCCGGCGGGCGTCCAGCCGATGCACTCCTCCGCAGGCGTCATCGAGGCTTCGCGCGTCGGTGCGGTATCGCCGGCCTGATTGCCCATGGGAGCCGGCGGCGGTGTGGTGGAGGCACAAGCTCCCGAGTGCAGGCCAAACGCGAGGGCGAGGAACGTCTGGCGGTCGAGCTTGAGCATGAGCGCTTGGTCTCACGGTTGGCGGACGAGCGCAACCGAGGCCGGGGCCGCGCCGAAGCGTCAGACCACGAAGCGAGGCCCCTTTCGGGTTTCGCCCGTCGACTCACGACCGCGCCGCTACCCTTTTTTGGGACTAGCGATCGACTCGATGTGCGAGCCAAACTTCCGCGATGAGCGCGACCTCCGGGTCCCAGCCGCCTCCGGATACCCTCGAAGCGACGCTCCCGCAGGACGGGCGGGCAGGGATTGCGGTCGGAGCGGCGAGCACGCTGGCGAGCGGGGGAGCGGCGGCGCTGGCCGCGACCCGAGCGAGTGATGGCGGGCGCGTCGCGGTGCCGGCGGTCGTCGACGAGCTGCCGACGGTTCCCTCGAGCGCCTACGAGTGGCTTGGTGAGCTGGCGCGCGGTGGCCTCGGGCGCATCTTGCGAGCGCGCGACCTCCGCACCGGGCGCATCGTCGCGATCAAGGAGATGCTGGGAGTGACCGACGACGCGGCCGTTCGCTTCGTGCGCGAGGCGCTGGTCACGGCGAACTTGCAGCATCCGGCGATCGTCCCGGTCTACGAGGTCGGTCGCTGGCCCGATGGTCAGTCGTTCTACGCGATGAAGCTCGTCAAGGGCCGCCCCTTGAGCGATGTCATCGCCGAGACGACGAACCTCGATGCCCGCTTGCACCTCGTCTCGCACGTCATCGCCGTCGCCGACGCCCTCGCGTACGCCCACAGCGAACGCGTGATTCATCGCGACCTGAAGCCCGCGAACGTGCTCGTGGGAGCACACGGCGAGACGGTGGTGATCGACTGGGGCCTCGCGCGGCGGGTCCACGAAGCCGAGACGGAGCCGAGCTTGCCGTCGCTCGGCGAGGCCGCGCCCGGCGAGACCGTCGTCGGGGCGGTGCTCGGCACACCGAGCTTCATGGCGCCGGAGCAAGCCCGGGGGCTGCCCGCAGACGAGCGCGCCGACGTCTACGCGATCGGCGGCCTCCTCTACAACGTGCTGAGCGGACGGCCGCCGTTCATCGGCACCACGCTCGACGAGGTCCTGACCAAGGTGCGCAGCCAGTCACCGGTTCCGCTCGCGCGGCTGGTGCCCGGCGTGCCGCTGGACCTGGCGGCGATCGCAGAGCGCGCGATGTCTCGAGACCCCGAGCACCGCTACCCCTCGGCCGCCGAGCTCGCGACGGACCTGCGGCGCTTCGCGAACGGTCAGCTGGTGCGCGCGCACCGCTACACGGCGATGCAGCGGCTCCGGCGCTTCGCCGGGCGGTACCGCGCGGCCGTCGCCGTCTCGACCCTCGCCGTGCTCGCGCTCGCCACCATCGGCGTGATCTCGGTCCGGAATGTCATCTCCGCCCGTGACGTCGCGGCCGCGGAGCGGGCGGGGGCCGCGACCGCGCGGGACCAGGCCAAGGGGCATCTGATCGGCGCCTACTCGGATCGCGCGCGCAGCGAGCTCACGGTGGGGCGCGCGGATCGCGCCCTCGCGCTCGCCGTCGCCGCGGCCCGGGAAGGTGGTTCGCACCACGGGTTGCGGTTCATCGCCGCGCGCGCGCTCGAGCAACTGCCGGCGCTGCGCAGACACGACGGCACCTTCACGGCGGCCCTGTTCGCGCCGAGCTCCCACGATCTCCTCCTGGCGGGCGAGCGTGGCGTCGAGCGGTGGTCCGCCGATCGCGACGCCATCGCGTGGCACGTCGATGGCGACACGGGTGATCTGGTCCTCCTCGACGATGGGAACTTCGTCGCCGCTGGACGGGCGGATGAGGTGGCGCTCCTCGACACCCGGAGCGGCACGCTCGTGCAGTCGCTGCGTCCGCACGACGGCGCGAAGTTCATCGGGTTCATCGGCGTCGACCGCGAACGACGCTGGCTCGCCGTGCCTACCAGCGATGGCTTCCTCGACGTGTTCGAGGTCGGTACCCGCGAGCGGGTCGCCCAGATCCCCGCCCCGGCCGTCGATCGGGCGCCGCGGATCTCGCCGGATGGCCAGTGGTTCGTGGTTGGTTCTACGAAGGATGGCGCGCCGCGACTCGACCTGGTCTCGCGAGACGGCACCACGCGCCGGCTATGCGAGCAGTGCACGATGGCGGCCGTGTACGCGCGCGGGGTCGCGTTCACGACGCGCCAGTATGACGGTCGCGGGGCCCGCATCCAGATCGTCGACTGGGCCGGAGCCCCGATCCTCGCGCTCGCGCCGGCGACGGCGGACGACATTCACCACATCGAGATCGACGAGGCGATGGGGCTTGTCGTCACGGGCAGCGAACATGGTGGCCTCGAGGTGTACGAGCTCGCGACGGGGGCGGTGCGATGGCGCACGAACCTGGGCGATCGCGTCTACGAAGCAAAGCTCGATCGTAGCGGCCGGTTGTGGACGCTCGCGAACTACGGGGGCGTCTGGGTTCACGACGCCGCCACGGGGGTCACGCTCGCCCACTGGCTCGGAGCTGGGCTCTGGCACGAGGTCGCGCCCGACCAGCGCGCCGTCGCGGTGCTCACGCGGGACTTCGCGGTGCGGCAGTGGTCGTTCGATCGGCTGCCGATCACCGTCGTCGCGGCGGGCGCGGCCCGGGTCCGCCGGATCGTGTTCGATGGCCAGGGCGTCCTCGCCGCATCCGAGGACGGCCAGGTGCTGTCGGTGGGCCTCGACGGCTCGCGGCAGATCCTGACGCGGCACGCCGCTCGGGCGACGTCGGTCGAGCGGCTCTCGGATGGGGCGCTGCTCACCTCGGGCCGTGACGGCACGACGAAGATCCTCGATGGCGCCACCCAGGCGGTACAATACGAGCTTCCCGCCACCGGGCCCCACGCGAGCGCCTCGCCGGACGGCACGCTGATCGCCGCGGGCGGCGATGCGGGTGTGGTCGGCATCTACGAGCGCGCGACCGGCCAGCGCCGTCAGTCGCTGACGGCCCTCGGTCCGCTCATGCGGATTCGGTGGGCTCCCGATGGCCAGCACCTCGCGGCCATCGACGACCGCGGGCAGGTTCGCGTGTGGACCCGCGACGGGGCGCTCGTGCGGACCCTCGAGCCAACCATGCAGGGCGTCGATGTCGTGTTCTCGCGTGATAGCCGCCGCTTCGTGCGCGCCGCCCGCGGTATCCCCACCCTGTACGCGGTCGATCCTTCGCAGCCGGATCTCGTCGTCGGAACCACCGAGCGCGACGTGTACGGAGTGACGGTTTCGGCCGACGGCGCTCGCGTCGCGTTCGTCGGCTCGGGGTTCGCGATGGTGTTCGACGCACGGACGGGGCAACCACTCGCCGACGCTCCGATCAAGACGATGCTGGTCGCCGCGCAGCTCTCTCGCGACGGAACCTTGCTCTTCACCGGCGGAACCGATCGCACCGTGCACGTTCTCGATGCCGACACGGGCCACGAGTACTACACGTATCCGGCTCCGAGCGACGTGTACGGCCTCGACCTGAGCGCCGACGGGACGTGGCTCGCCGTGGCCACGCTCTCGGCTGGCTTCGTCATGCGCGTGGCCGTCGACGCCGGACCGGTGGCCGCGCTGCATCCCGAGGTCGCGTGTCGCGCCGAGCTACAGCTCGTCGATGGCCAGCTCCAGCCGGTGCAGGTCACCGCCGACGCGTGCAACCCACGTCGACCATGATCGCGAAGCCCGAGGCGAAGCGCTCAGAACACGCAGGCGTCGATCTCGGTGACATCCATGCGCGAGATCGCCGCGGCCTGCACGCGAGACTGGAGTCCGAGCGTGCGGAACTCCGTGGCGGGCACGTAGGCCGTGACCGTGGAGCTCCCGGCCGTCGCGCTCGTCGGGGATCCATAGGCCGCTTCGTTGCACGCGCCCACCGGCGTGTCGTTCAGGGGAACCTCGACGAGGGCTCCTGCTCGCTCGCCGTAGTAGATCGCCCCGAGCAGCCCGGCGATCAGAATGTCCGGGGAGACGGCGTTATTGGACAGGCCCGTCAGCTCCACGGCGCGGAGCGACGCATCGTCGAGGATCCCACTGAACCTCTGGCCACCAACGGAACCAGCGACGTACATTCCTGACGTGGTGGGCCGGATCGCGGAGATGCGGTGCCCGGGCCACTCCTTGATCGCGCCCGCGGCGCCCGACGCCAAGATCTCGAAGGAGACACCATCGTCAGCCGTGCTCCCGACGATGTGAAGCACCATCCCCTCGATGGCCGCATCGGTGAGCTCGACGCCGCTACGGGCTTGCAACGCGATGGCCTGCTGGAGCTCGAGGGTGGTGGCGTCGAGGAAGAGCATGAAGCCGACCCGCGAGGCTCCACGGTTGGCTCGACCGATCACGACGATCGTGTTGACGACGTTGATCACGCGACGCACGATCACCTCGCTCGTGCCGGTGTCAGGCGAGAACGAGATCGCGCCGAGGGCCTGCCCCGTCGAGTCGACGATCGCCACGAAGCCCCGGGCTCCGTTCTGGTGGCCGCCACCGATCACCCATTCCGTGCCCATGGGGGCGACAGCGCGGATCTCGATCCCTTGGTCGTCGGAGGTGAAGTAGTTCTGGACCGTGAAAGCCTCGGCAACCAGATACACGCCCAACCCGTGGTCCTGCGTCAGGGTTCCGAGAAAGCTCCGGGTCAGGCCGACGCCGGCGTAGCGGTCACCCGCCGAAGCGACGGCGAAGAGCTGGTCGTTGCGACCGCCATCGATCCGCCAGCCCTGCGGTGGGTTGCCGAGCTCTCGCACGATGATGAAGCCGTCCCGCTTGTCGGGAGTCGCCTCGGCCGCGGTGCCCACCGTCACCCGCGTCAAGCCGTTCCCCCCGGAGGCCACGGTCCCCATGGGCAGGAAGTTCGTGCCGACGAACGAAAACCCGGTCGCCTCACGAGGAAGTGGCGAGGTCTCCCCATCGGGCATCGTCATCGCGTCCACGTCGGACGGCGGGCCATCGATGGGCAGGTCTCCATCCGGTGTGGACTTCACGACCTCCCCGCAACCCAGGGACACCAGCACCAGGACCGCAGGCAGACAGCTACGCACGTCCTCATTCTACCTTCCGTGACGGAACAGGAGGCAACATCCA
>JALHPV010000080.1 GCA_022842285.1 Kofleriaceae bacterium | reverse complement strand
GGGGACGTGCCCGCCCTCGTCACCCGCGAAGCCCTCGTCACCCGCACGAACCTCGTCGCTCCTCGTCCCCTGGGGGACGTGCCCGCCCTCGTCACCCCCGCCGCCCTCGTGACCCGCACGAACCTCGTCGCTCTTCGTCCCCTCGGGGGACGTGCCCGCCCTCGTCACCCCCGCTGCCCTCGTCACCCCCACTGGCCTCGTCACCCCCGCCGCCCTCGTCACCCCCGCCGCCCTCGTCACCCGCACGAACCTCGTCGCTCCTCGTCCCCTGGGGGACGTGCCCGCCCTCGTCACCCGCGCCGCCTCATCGATAGGCATCTCAGTTGTCCGTTGGCTCCGACGGTCGCCGCCGGTTGGTTTGCGCTTCCGGATCGACGACGGGCGGACGAGACGCGGAGTCCAAACAGCGTCCGTCGCGCGGTGTGTCCTCGCGGGTCGGCGCGTCCCCTGGGGGACAAGTGTGAACCACCGGACACCGGCACGAGCCGTCGTCGGTCAGGTCGCGGTCGCAGCGCTCGCGGTGCGAGACGAAGGACAGATCTGGGGCGCGGCCGGTGATCGAGAGCTTGCCGTCGTGGAGGGCGGCGTGGTGGCCCGAGCACAGGGTGCAGAGGTTCGAGAGCTCGTGCGGGCCACCGAGGGAGCGGAAGACGATGTGGTGCGCATCGAGGTTGCGCGCCGCGCGGCAGCCCGGCACCACGCAGCGATAGCCGTCACGGGCGAGGACCTGGCGGCGCATGCGGTTGGAGACGGTCTTCGTCGCCGGGGCGGGGGTCGGTGTATCGAGGTCACCGATGTGCTCGGCGTCGCAGCAGGCCAGCTCGGCCGTCCCCGCGGGGACGACAACTTCCACACCGGCTCCGTTCTGCGTCGCGGTCTTGCACACGCGGCAGATCGTCGTCGCGACCTGGTACGCCGGGCGCGTGCCGGTCGCGTCGGTGCGCGCCTCGCGCTCGGCGAAGTCGCGCAGGATCATCTCGAGGAAGGCGGAGTCATCCTGGTGCTCTCCGCGCTCCTGATCGGCCACGGCCCGCAGGTCGCGGAGGCGCGCCTTCACCGCGGGCGTCACGTCGAAGTACACGCGCACGCGCTCCAGCTCGGGGCGCTTCGCCGAGTCGGGTGTGTCGCCCTTCGTGCGCCCCGCGACCTCGCGCTGCACCTCGCCGACCTTCATGTTCTCGGTACGGTCGAGCCACGCGGCTTCGGTCTCGCGCGTCGCGGTCCGGGTCAGCTCGCGGGCGTGGCCATACTTGATCTCGCCCGCCGCCAGAGCGTCGTTGATCTGCGGCAAGTCGGCGAGCTCGCGCGCCACACGCAGGCGCTCCAGTGCGGCGTGCGGACCGATGCCGAAGCGCGCCTCGACGTAAGCGACGATGCTCGGGTACCCGAGCCAGTGCCAGACGCGCGTGTCCTCCACCTCGCGCAAGAGGTCGGCTTCTTCGGCCGCCAGCTTCGCCTGGCGCCTCGCGAAGTCCCGCACCTTCGCATCGAGCCACTGCATTCCCTCCGCCACCCGCGCATGCTCTCCACCCGCAACTCGCTCCAACATCCACCACACGTACCACGCACTTTTTCGCGCTCACCGCATGCGTTCTCCGACGAGAAATCGCCTCAGACCCGCTTCGACTTCGAGACCCGCTGCCAGCGCGCGCAGACCGAAGCTGAACGCGTTCACGAGCTGATCGCATGCATCCTCGCCACCACCTCCGCGAGAGCACCGCAGCACACGTCAAGCAGTTTGTTCGAGCAAACAAAGAATGTCGTTGTCCGAACACCGGACATCACACCATTGCGCCCCCGCGCGCTGCTTCGAGGTGAGCCCCTCACAGGCGATCCCCCCCGGGGAGACCGTCCATCGCACGCCGCCAGCATCGTGCCGTTCGTCGAAGCGACATCGTGGTCCACGAGCGTCCCCTGGGGGACGTCGACGAGCGGACGATGCAGGCCGGCCTTCGCCCCTTCGTCCCGAGCCTCCGCGCGCGACATTCATGCGTCGGCGCCACATCGATCTGTCGGACGCTGCCGCGCGCGGCCTGGGACTCGCCGTAGAGATCGCTGCCGATCGCGCTCGCGCAGGGTGACGCCACCAACGCGCGAACGTTCGCGCTCGGGCGGCGATGCGCCGACAGTTCGTGGCAGTCCCCTCGGGGACGTAGACGAATGGACCATGCAGCTGCAGCATCCATTCGGTCAACCTCCTCGCGCAAAGCCCACACGGCGTGGTGCGCGGCTCGACCTTCAGACCGTCCCGTTGACCTTGATCTGGATCGAAACGAGGCCCGGCCGAGCACCCGCGTCGAGCTGGCCGCAGCCGAAGCAGCGCCAGCTCACGGAGCGAGACGGCCGTCCCCGCGGGGAACGGCGACGATCAGCAGGTCAGCGCGACGATCACTCTCGGCCAGGGCGTTCGGGCGACGCGAGACCACGCGATCGCCCGGCGACCTGGAATGTCTGTGTCAGTCAGCGCGGTAGGTAAACCGGAGCTCGTAGTCGCAGAGATGGAAGACGTCACCCTCATCGATGCGCTTGTTGTCGATGCGCATGCCCTTGTAGTCGATGCCGTTCGTCGACCCGAGGTCCTTGATGTAGAAGGTGCCGTTGCGGCGAATCACGGCGGCGTGCTTGCGCGAGATGTTGCCGTCCTTGATCGGAAGGTCAGACGTCTTGCTGCCGCGACCAATGATGAACTGGTCCTTCGTGACCGGGTACCGCTGGCCGTTGTAGACGAGGAACAGCGTCGGGCCGCCCTGCGAAGGCGCTTCCGTACCGCCGCCACCACGCATGTGGTTCGTCGCCGGCATGGCTCCGCCACCACTCGCGGCCGGGCGACGGTCGGCCTGACCAGTCGTACGCGGCTCGTTGCCGTTGTAGCCGGGCGTTGGCGCCGGAGGCCGGCGCGGCTGCGCAGAGGTAGCCGCTTGCGTGTGCGGCGGGGGCTGCGTGCTCGGTTGCGGGCGCGGCTTCGGGGCGGGTCCTCCACCGCCATTGCCTCCACCACCACCTGGTCCGGGCGGGTACGACGCCGGGCCGTTTGCACCACCGCCGCCAGCACCGGGACCTCCAGGAGAGGGACCGCCGGGCGACTGATAGTTCTTCGACCGCGCGTAGTAACGCATCGCCTCATTGACGAGGTAATCGATGGAGCAATCGAAGTCGTTGGCCATCTGCTCGAACGTCTCCCACAGGACGTCCCGGCAGTAGAAATGGCGCATCGTCTTCTTGCTCTGGTCCATCTCCGCTTACTCCCCGGGTACAGACGCAGAGGGGCAATTGCGCCCCCACAGCTTCCCGGCTGTCACCAACCTTACTACATCACCTCGGCGATCCCAATATCGCCGAGCTTTTACAACGTGGCCGCCAGCTCGGTCGCGCGCTGGCCAAGCGTCGGGGTCGGCTTGTTCTCGGGGTTCTCGCCCCAGTAGCCGGTCAGCGGGGACTTGTCCTTGCCAAGGGCGGTGATCGCGGCCTTGTCCTCGACGGATTTGAGGGTCGTCAGGGTCTCCATCGCCACCCACTTGGACAGGTAGCTGGGGTCGGCGAGGAGCGTCCGGAGGGCCCCGATGACGGCGGCCCGCGGCTGGAGCTTGGCGATCTCGACGGCGACGCCCCCGTGGAGGCGGGTCTGCTCGTAGGCCCCCGGGGGGAGTGCCTTCACGACCTCGACGACGGACTCCACCCCACCACAGATGAGGGCGTTGCTCGCCGTGACGAACTTGAACTCCGAGTCGCGGTGGGGCTGCGCGATCATCTTGAGGAGGGGCGCCTTGCAGGCAGGCAGGCCGGCGGCGCGGATCAGCGCGAGGGCATCATTGATCGTCTGGTTCTCCGACGCGTCGTCCTTCGCGATCTCGGCGAGGTTGTCGACGTTGGGGACGAGCGCAGCCGACTGCGAGAGCTCGAACTCGCCCTCGTTCTTCACGTACGCACGGAACAGGGCCGACACGGCTCGCTGGCGGAGCGTCTTGTCGCCGCGGTCCATGCGGGCGACGTCGAGGATGTACTTCACCGTGTCGGGCGTGCCGGCGGCAGCGAGGCCGAGCAGGAGCTCGTTGTCGATCGCGTTCATCATCTGTCCCGCGCCACTGCCCTGCCCGGGCGCCGCGATCACCGAGTTCGCGACGCTCATCAGCTTCTTCCCGAGCGGGTCACCGACGATGTGGATGGCGACCGGGCCGTAGAACTCGCCCGCGCGCGCCCGACCGGAATACGACTTCACGCCGTACCAGTCGGTCAGGTACGCCTCCACCTGCCCCTTCAACTTCGCGTCGCCGGTCTGGTGGAGCCGGATCAAGAGATCCTTCGCGATGACCTGCTTCGGCCCCGGCATCTCGTCCTCGCTCTCGATGCGAGCGATCTCCCAGAGCTCCGGCGCCAGCTTCTCGCCGATGGCCTGGCGGCGGTTGTCGCTCATCTTCTCGAGCGCCTTGCGGACGTCCGCGTCCATCGGCGGGTTGCGCTTGATCATGGCCGCGCCCGCGTGGGCGGCCAGCTCCGGCGCGAGGCCGTCGTCGGAAAATGCCGCCTTGAGCTTCTCGGGACCCTTCTTCGTGGTCACCCATTTGTCGATGTTCTCCCGATTGGTCTTCTCGCACCCCGCTACAAGGAAGAGAGCGATCGCAATCGTGAGCGCGCGCGCGAACATGGCGGCAGCTTATCTCATCAGAAGAAGGGCCTGATAAGGTCGCGCGCGGATGTACGCCCGGCGGTTCCTCACGCTCGCCGTATGCGGCCTCGCGGCCCCCGCGGCGGCGTCGCCGCGCTCGGACCCCACCACGGGCCGGGCCGTGTTCACGGGCGCGACCTCCGCGAGCGCCTCGTCGATCGCCCTGAACCCCGGGGCCCTGGGGGTCGGCCCCGTCGGCGAGATCCTCATCGCGGCCAGCGGGACGCTCGATCGGCTCGCGGTCACGCCAACGGGCGGGAGCCGCGTGACGTCGACCACCGCCACCCCCGGCCTCGAGCTCGGCGTCATTTACCGCACGGGTGATAGCTTCACCGTCGGCATCGATGCCAGGACGGCCCCCGCCGAGGTGTTTCCCGCCGGCGAGCAGGCCTTCCGCTACCACACCCTCGGCGGCCGCCAGCGCAACTACGTCGCGACCATCGCGGCGAGCTTCCGCGTGACGAACAAGCTCTTCGTCGGCGCCAGCATCTCCCACGACAACACTCTCCTGCGGCTCCGGTACGCGCGCGATGTCGCGGCGGCGAACGGCGAGGCCGAGATCGGCGGCGACGAGGCGGCCGAGGTCTACGACGTGAAGGTCCGCTCCCCGTGGTTCTCGACCTCCAACCTGCGCCTGAACCTCGGGCTCGTCGCCCAGGTCTATCGCGACGTCTGGCTCGGGGTCGCGTACCACGCGCCGCCCGGCCTCGGCATCGAGAGCGTGCTCGACGGCACCACGCAGGTGACCCTCGCCCCGCGCGTGGGCGGCGACACGGTCGTCGGCAACGCGAGCGTACTCGTGTCATTCCCGGCGAGCGTCGACGCGGAGCTGCGCGCCCGGTTGCCGCGCGCCTACGAGCTACGGATCGGCGGACGCTGGGAGGATCTGTCGCGCTTCACCGCGTACGACGTGCGCATCTTCAACCGCGGCTTCTCCGAGCTCGGGATCCCCGAGTGGACGCGGCGGGCGCGCGGCCTCCACGACACGTTCGCCGTGTGGGGCGGCGTGGAGCAGATCGACGAGGGCCAGGCTCTGCGCTGGGGCGCCCGGATCGGCGTCGAGACCTCGGCCGTGGATGACGCCCGCACCTCCCCCCAGACGATCTCGCCCACCTCGTTCACCACCGACGTCGGCGGATCGTGGCGGTTCGCGGGAAACTGGATGGTGATGCTGTCGTACGGGCTTCAGGTCGCGCCCTCTGTCGATGCGTCGACGAGCGAGTACAGCGCCGACCACATCGCCGATTGCATCGCGTCCAACTACGACTATTCGACGCCCGCGTGCACCGCGACCCGTGATGGCTACGCCATCGGCTCGGCGACCGGCGAGTACGCGCGGCTCCAGCAGTCGCTTCGCCTCGCGCTCCGGTACGAGCTGCCATGACCGCCGTGGGCCGCCCGGACGACGGGGCCAGCGACGTCGTCGTGTTCGGAGCCGGCGGCGTCGTGGGGCGGCGTATCGCCTCCGAGCTCCTCGCCGCGGGGCTGCGGGTCGTGCTCGCGGGGCGGCGGGCCGCGAGCCTGGAAGCGCTTGGTCTCGCCGCGCCAGTCCGCGTAGCCGACGCGAGTGACGCGAGCGCCCTGGCGGCGGCCCTCGCGGGGACGCGCCTCGTCATCAATGCCGCGGGCCCGTTGCTCCACACGGCGGAGCCCGTCCTCGCTGCGGCCCTCGCCGCGCGCGCTCATTACATGGATGTCGGGGGCGAGCAGGCGGTCCTGCGTACCCTCGTCGAGCATCACGAATCGGCCGTCCGGCGTGCGGGGCTCCTCGCCGTGCCCGGCGTGGGCTTCGACGGCACCCTCGGCGATCTTGCCGCGATGATCGGCGCTGCGCAGCTCGGAGACCAGCCGCTCGACGAGATCGCGATCAGCTACGTCTTCGACGATCTCGTGCTCTCCGCCGGCAGTCAGCGCGCCGTATTCGCGGCGGCGTTCACGCGACCGCTCGTCTGGAATCGCGATCGCTGGGAAGCGGCGCGCACCGGTGAGGTGCGGCGCATCGATGCCGGACCTGCATTTGCCGGGCGCGACAGCAACGTGCAACCGACCGCGCCCCTGGATCAACCGCGCGAGGCCATCGCCTACGCCGGCGGCAGCCCCCTCACCCTGCCGCGTCATCTCGCGGTCAAGAAGGTCGCGACCTACGCGTCGACCACGCGCCGGGCGAGCGGTCTCGTGCGCCTCGTCGCGAGCGCCCTGCCCCTCGTGCCCCGCGCCGCCGGTGTGCTCGCCGCCTACGTGCCGCCCGATGCGGACTACGCCCGAACGAAGTTTGCGGTCGTCGCCCAGCTCCGACGCGGCGGAGACGCGGCGCAGGTCGTGGTGCGCGGTCAGGATCTCTACGCGACGACCGCGGCGATCACGGCGGGCCTCGCGATGCACCTCCTCGACGGTGGCAGCCGCCAGGTCGGCATGCGCGCGCCGGGTGAGGTGATCGGTCGAGCAGGCAGCGGCGCCGAGGGCGGGCGTGGATGGAGCGATCCACACGCTGCGCTGACGACGCTCGGTGAGCGAGTCGGCCTCACCGTCGAGACCAGCGTTCAGCCGACGTGACCGTGGTAGCTTCGAACCACATGACGTCGTCGTGGACGCTAGAAGCGGAGGCGCGCATCGGTCGCGGTGGCGCCCTCGTGCGACGGCACCGGCTGAGCAACGGGCTCGGCCTGATCTCACTCGTCGATCGCAGCTCCCCGATCGTCGCGCTGCAGACGTGGTTCCGCGTCGGTTCGCGGCACGAGAAGCCCGGCGCCACCGGCATGGCGCACCTCTTCGAGCACCTCATGTTCGGCCAGACCGAGGCCCTCCCGCCTGGCGAGTTCGATCGCCTCGTCGAGCGCACCGGGGGCGAGAGCAACGCCGCGACCTGGGTCGACTGGACGTACTACCGGCTGTCCTTGCCGGCGCGCGACCTCCCGCTCGGCGTGCGTCTCGAGGCGGAGCGCATGCAGCACCTCGTGCTGGAGACCGAGCCCGTGGAGAGCGAGCGCGACGTCGTCACGAACGAGCGCCGAGAGCGCGTCGAGGACGATGTCGACGGCTGGCTCGACGAGCAGCTCATGGCGCAAGCGTTCACGGTGCACCCGTATCGGTGGCCCACCATCGGCTGGATGGAGGACATCCGCGCGCTCGCGCTGCCGGATATCCGATCGTTCTATCGCCAGTGGTACGCACCGAACAACGCGACGCTCGTCGTGGTCGGTGACTTCGAGGAGGGCTCGCTGCTGGACCTCGTCGCGAGTCACTACGGCGGCATCGTCCAGCAGCCCCTGCCCGCGCCATCGGAGCTCGTCGAGCCCGAGCAGGCACGCGAACGCACCGTGCGCGCGCCGAAGCCGATCGCCACGGACCGGGTGCTCGCCGGCTACAAGGTGCCCGGTCAGGATCACGCCGACTGGGCCGTGCTCGAGATCGTCGCGACGCTGCTCGCCGGCTGCCCGTCGGCGCGGCTCCACCGTCACCTCGTGATCGAACGTGAGGTCGCGTCGTCAGTCGATGCGCAGCTCACGCCGTTCCGCGATCCGTCCCTCCTGCGCCTCGCCGTCACGGCCGCGCGCGGCCATAGCGCCGATTCGGTGCTCGCGCTCATCGACGAGCAGCTCGCGCAGATGGCGGCGCATCCGCCGCAGCGCGCCGAGGTCGAGAAGGCCAAGGCGCTCGCGGAGACGGACTTCTGGTCGCAGCTCGTCGATGTCGACGGGAAGGCCGAGGCGTTCGGTCACTACGAGACGGCGCTCGGCGACTTCCGCAAGGTCACGGCGATCGCGGAGCGGCTCGCGGCCGTCACCGTCGAGGATGTCGCCCGTTGTGTGCGGGCCTATCTCCGCCCCGAGCGGCGCACGGTCGTGATCGCCGAGCCCGAGGGCGACAGCGACGAGGACGAGGACGAGGACGAGGACGACGCCGCATGAAGCCTCCGATCGTCGTGGTAGAGGCATCGCAAGACACGCCGCTCGTCTGGTTCGACATCGCGATCCGGGGTGGCGCCGCGCTCGATCCGGTCGGCACCGAGGGGCTACACCGCCATACGGCGATGCTCGCGCGGCGAGGGGCAGGCAGTCGCGATCGCGCGGCGCTCGACGAGACGCTCGACTCGCTGGGTGCGGCGCTCGACATCGGCGTGTCGCGCGACTCCGTCTCGGTCTCGGGGCTGGCGCTCTCTCGGCACCTCGACGCCGTCATCGATCTCGCCGCCGACGTGCTGGCCGCGCCGCGCTTCTCCGAGGACGAGCACGAGCGCCTCCTCCGCGAGACGCCGCAGGTGCTCGACGAGATTCGCGACGACGACAGTGCCCTCGCCACGCGCTGGTTCGACTGGGTCTGTGCGCCGGGTCATCCGTACGGCCGGACCTCGCTCGGCACCGAGGGCTCGCTCGCGAAGATCGGACTCGCCGACGTGAAGGCGTTGTGGCAGCGCCAGGTCGTCGCCGAGAACATGGTGATCGGCCTTGCCGGCGACATCGACGACGCCTCCGCGCAGCGCTTCGTGAGCCGGGTGCTCGAGCGCGTGACCGCCGGTCCACGTCCCGCCTCGGCGGTGCTCGGTCCCGCCCTGCTTCCAGGCGCCACGCCGGGGCGGAAGCTCGTGCTCGTCGACAAGCCCGACCGCACGCAGGCGCAGCTCCGCATCGGTCACCAGAGCATTCGTTACGGCGAGCCCGACACCGCCGCGCTCGCGATCGGCGAGGCCGTGCTCGGCGGCATGTTCAGCTCGCGCCTGATGCAAGAGATCCGCGTGAAGCGCGGCTGGAGCTACGGCGCCGGCTGCTCGCTGCGGCGCTCGCGCCTGCCCCACTGGTTCGAGATCTGGATGGCCGCAGGCATCGACGTCGCGGGCCCGGCGGTCGCGCTCACGCTCGAGCTCCTCGCCGACTACGCGGCGAACGGCCCGACCGACGACGAGGTCGACTTTGCCCGCAGCTACCTGATCGGCTCGATGCCGTTCCACGTCGCGACGGCGCGCCAGCGGATGCAGCTCGCGGTGCGGGATGCGGTGTTCGAGCTTCCCGCCGGCTATACCGCCGGCCTGCCCGATGCCTTCTCGCAGGTCTCGGCCGCCGATGTGCGGTCGGCGGTCTCGCGCTGTATGCGGCCCGATGCGGCCGTGACGGTCGCGGTCACGACGGCCGCGGAGGCCCTCCCGGCGCTCACCAAGGCGGGAGCGGGCACGGCCCGCATCGTCCGCCACGACGAGTACTGAGCGCGCGCTGAACGTCGCCGCGCTGGCCCGCTGCCTTAGTTATCGTCCCCGCCCTGGGGCGCGTTTCGTTTCGCAACCCGGAGGGGCGCGGGCCCACTAGGCGCTCGAAATCATGCGGTGATCTCGTCGCGCCGCGCGGCACGAAAGTTGGACCAACGAGCCCCATGGTGCGGCTCGCCAGCCTCGATCGACGGCGGAACACCCGCCGGCAGCGGCGCCGACGGGCGGCGCGGGTCGAGGGACAAGCCGCGTCGCCATGGGGCGATGCGGCGGGTCGCGCCGGGGTGACTCTCGCTCTCGTGCTCGTGGCCGGCTGTCGGTCGACGGATGCACCAGCCGTGGCGTTTCTCCAGGACGGCTCCGCCGATGCGGCGGCCCGTGAGGCGGGCGCCCACGCCTTCGCCGCCGAGGCCAGCACCCGCGGCCTCCACGAGCTGACCTACGTCGCGATCACGCCGCGGGAGCAATACGCGCAAGCCGAAGCCGCCCTCGCCGCGGGCGCGCGCGTGCTCGTCGTGCAGGCGCCCGATCCGGCGCTCGCGGTCGACCTCGTCCGCGTCGCCCACGAGCACGGCGCGAAGGTCGTCGCGTACGACCGGCCCATTCCATCTCCGGACCTCGACCACGTCGTGACCCATGACCGCTACCATGCCGGCGTGTTGCTGGCCGAGGCGGCCATCGCGGCCACGGGCGGTCGAGGCCGGTATCTTGTCCTCGCCGACGCGGACCCCGAGGTCGCCCGCGGTCGCGCGAACACCCTCGCGCCGTATCAGGCGAGCGGCGCGATCCGCGTCGAGGTCGTGCGCGATGCCTCGTCGCTCTCCGCCGATGCGATCCTCGCGCGGGACACCGCGTGCGCCGGCACCAGCCCCATCGCGATCCTCGCGGATCCGGTCGCCCTCGCCCGCCGCGCCGCGGAGCTCGCTGCCGCGATGCTGGACCCGACCGCCGCCGGAACGTTGACCATGTCGATCGCCGGCGCCGAGGTCCCCGTCACCACCGTCCCCGTCGCGGCCATCACGCCTGTGACGCTCCCCACGCTCGATGTCGAGCTCCGCCGCTGGGTCCCCGCGAGTACCCTGCCGGCGTGTAACCGTCTCGCGACGAAGTGACCATGCGCCAGCTAGCCTCGACGTTCGTGCTCGGTCTCTCGCTCGCCGCCTGCGCGTCGTCATCGATGACGGATGACGGCGATGACAACGACGGTGATGATGTGGTGGAGGAGCGCACGTGCCTCTCGCCCACGGCGGATCGCGCGGGCACGGCCACGCTGGCTGACGCTGTCGGCACCGCGCGCGTCGAGATCAGTGACGCCGACGCCTGCCACCGCGCGTACACGTTGACCTCGACGGCTTCGCTCCGTGACTCGCTCCCCGCGAACGGCACGCGGGCCGTCGACGAGGTGCCCGGCTCGCCCACGCTCCGTACGGGCCACGACATGTTCGACGCGCTGCATGCGCTCGCGCTGTCCGAGGTGCGAGAAAACTCCGTCGCGTCGATCAGCGACTTCGCGTTTGGCGGCGGAGCTCCGCTCGCCTGCGCCGAGGGAGGCTGCTTCGAGACGGGCCGCCTCTGGACCTATGTCTGGACGCGCGACCTCTCCTACTCCGTCGATCTCGGCCTCGCCGGCCTGGATCCGATGCGCGCGAAGAGCTCGCTCGAGTTCAAGCTCTCCGGCCGCCGTGACGGAGGCGCCGAGGAGATCGTCCAGGACACCGGGTCCGGCGGCAGCTATCCCGTCTCCTCGGACCGCGTCGTCTGGGCCCTGGGAGCGGCCGCGCTCCTCCCGCACCTCGACGGAGGCGACCGCATGGACTTCGCCGCCCGCGCCGGCGCGGCCCTCGCTGCCACCATCGAGCACGACCGCGCCGTCGTCTATGACCCGGCCGACGGCCTCTACACCGGCGAGCAATCCTTCCTCGACTGGCGCGAGCAGAGCTATCCGGCCTGGACCGCGCAGGACGTCGCCCCGATCGCATCATCGCGCGCGCTCTCGACGAACCTGCTCCACCTCCGTGCTCTCGAGGTCGCCGCCGACCTGGGCTACCCCGCGTACCAGGCCTACGCCGACGACCTCCGGGCCCGCATCCGCGAGCGCTTCTGGCTCCCGAACACCGGCCTCTACTCCACCTTCGTCACCACGTATCTCGACCCCGCCCCCGCGCGCCAGTACGACCTCCTCGGCAACGCGCTCGCCATCCTCACCGACGTCGCCACCCCCGAGCAGGCCGACTCGATCCTCGCCCGCTACCCGCACGCGGAACGCGGTGCCGCGCCCGTCATCTTCCCGCAGCAGCAGCTCACGTCCATCTATCACAACCGCGCCGAGTGGCCGTTTGTGACGGCCTACTGGCTCCGCGCCGCGGCCCACGCCGACCAACCTGTCGTCGCCACCGCCGCCATCCGGTCGCTCATGCGCGGCGCCGCCGTGAACCTCTCCAACATGGAGAACTTCGAGATCGAGACCGGTGCGGCCTACGTTGACGACGGCGCCTACTCCGGCCCCATCGTGAACTCTCAGCGGCAGCTCTGGTCCGTCGCGGGCTACCTCTCGATGGTCCACCACACCCTGTTCGGCCTCCGCTTCTCCACCGACGGCGTCACCTTCGCGCCCTACGTCCCTGCTGACGTCCGCGACGACCTCTTCGCGGCCACCAGCGAGCTGATCCTCAACGACGTCCCCTATCTCGACACGACCCTCACCGTCGTCCTGCACCTGCCGCCCACCGGTACGCCCGGCACGTTCACCGTCGACGCGATCCGGTTGAACGGCGCGGCGCACGACGGCGTGATCACGCGCGCCGACCTCGAGGCCACCAACCGCATCGACATCGACCTCGCCGCCGGCTCGACGGACGCTGCCCCCCTCGCGCTGATCGACGCTACCGACTGGCGCACCCTCTTCGCGCCGCGCGCCCCCGCGCTCTCCAACATCCGCCGCTCGAACAGCGACGTCGCCTTCGACCTCTCCGCCGGCGGCGAGGACACCCAGACCATCCGCTACAATGTCTATCGCGACGGCGAGGCCATCCAGTCGGACCTCGCCGGCTCCACCGGGTCGGTCACCGACGCGAACGGCACCACGCGTGGCTCCCCCTGCTACGCCGCCGAGGCCTGCTTCACCACGACCGGCAACTGCTCCCAGCGCTCGGCCCCCGTCTGCTTCTGGGGCGACAACACCGCCCGCATCCAGTCCTTCTACCCGGCGTCCTTGCAGGTCACGGGCGGCATCACCGCCGGCGATCACGGCCGCCCCCACATCGCCGAGTGGGGCGACGTCGGCGACACGATCACCGTCCCCGCAGTCACGGCCGCCGTCAGCGGCCCGCACCTCGTCCAGCTCACCTACGGCAACGGCGCGGGTCCCATCAACACCGGCATCACCTGCGGCATCAAGCGCATCACGGTCGTCGACACCGCCACCAACCAGCCCGTCGGCTCCGCCATCGTGATCATGCCGCAGCTCGGCTCGTGGAGCCGCTGGTCCGACTCGACCTTCGCCGCCGTCGACCTCCAGGCGGGCCGCACGTATCGCATCGTCGTCTCCAGCGACGAGACGACGGTGAACATGTCTGCCTTCCTGCACTTTCAGACCTACGTGAACACCGGCGGGGCCGCCGAGTTCGGCCGCGTGAACATCTCCGAAGTGAAGCTCCTCGCGCGCTAGTCCTTCGCCCCGGGGGGGTGTCGCAGGGGGTGTCGCAGGGGTCGGACCCCTGCGACACTGCACAGAGTGTCCCGCGCCGCCGCTTCAGCAGCCGGCGAGCTCGCACGCCGGTCGGAGGATTCGGCGGAGGTACCGAAAACGCAGGTCGCCGCCCGGGTGGCGAGCTCGCACGCCGGTCGGAGGATTCGGCGGAGGGGTACCGAAACGCAGGTCGCCGCCCGGGTGGGCGGCGATCGTCAGCAGAGCACGTCGTGCCGTGGGAGGAAGGCTACGAGCGGCGGCGGCGTGTGACGAGGGAGACCAAGCCGAGGAGCAGCATGCCGAGACCGGTGCCGCCGGAGGACGTGCTGCAGCCACCGGTGATGTCGGCCGACTCGCCGCCGGTACCGTCACCAGTTCCATTGCCGTTGCCGTTGCCGTCGCCGTCGCCGTCGCCGTTACCGCCGCCACCGCCGTTACCGTCGCGCGCGTTCACGCTGAACGGCTGCGAGCCGGTGAGGCCGCCGGAGTCGGTCGCGACGACCTCGAGGTTGTGAAGGCCCGGGGTGGTGTCGACCTGGAAGGTGTACGGGCCGGTGGTGAGCGTCTGGTCGAGGACATCGTCGATGTAGAGCTCGACGGTGGTGATGTCGTCATCGACGATGTTGGCGACGACGTCGAAG
The DNA here is from genome assembly GCA_022842285.1 of Kofleriaceae bacterium. Taxonomy (GTDB): domain Bacteria; phylum Myxococcota_A; class Polyangia; order Haliangiales; family Haliangiaceae; genus JABFXX01. The sequence goes on along the minus strand of JALHPV010000080.1, from coordinate 12,918 downwards.
GAGAGCGGGACGGTCGCGCCGTCGGCGGGCGAGGTCACGGAGGCGACGGGCGCGACGGGCACGCGCGCGGCGCCGTAGACGAGGGCGATGCCGGTCTGATCCTTCAGCGACAGGGCGAGCGTGTTGTTCGGCGAGCCGCACTGCGGGTAGTGCATCGTCGACAGCGCGTCGTAGCCCTCGAGCGTGCGGTACGCGTTGTCTTCGACGCACCCCGGGGTCTGCTGGTTGGGGCGCGCGATGTGCTCGTGGCGGAAGCCCAGCGCGTGGCCGAGCTCGTGGATCATGATGTTGGTGAAGGTGATGTTGCCCGTCTGCGCCGGGTCGAATGCCGACGAGTCGATCATCACGTTGCGCTCGATCCGGGGCGAGTCGGGGAAGAAGGCGCGCGCGAGGTACTGCGCGCCGGTGATCGGGCTGACGTCGAACACGACCGCGTTGTTGTTCGCGTTGCAGTTCGCGTCCTGCGTCGCGTCGTAGATGAACTTCACGTCGCCGTACAGCTCCCAGCCCTGCTTCGTGGCGGCCTCGAAGGCGGCGACGACCTGGGCCTTCCGGGCGCCGAAGTTGTTGCTGACGCAGTAGGTCAGGGCCTTCTGCATGGCCGGCGACCACTTGATGTCCTGGCCACCGACCGAGTAGATGCTGAGGGCCTGGCCGGACTGGGACTGCTTCCAGACCTCGTACACCTGCGCTTCCGTCGAGACCACGATGTCCCAGTCGAGGACATAGCGGCCGGTGCCGGGCTCGCGCTGGACCTGGGCGAGGTACTCCTCGAAGGTCTCCCCCTGGGTCGTCCCGAGTTTCTCGTCCACGCATCCAAGAAGGCTGGCCGTGGCGAGGCCGAGAACGAGGGGCGTCAGCTTCATGGGGACCGATGATTTCACGGTCCGGGCCACAAGTTGCGCTAGTTGTATCAACGGTTTGACAGCGTGAAGTGGCGACTCCCCGGTCCCTCCGGGGTGGAGAGTTCCCCCACCCCCAAGGCTCAGCGATGCTAGCGATCCCGGGAGCTTCCCGTGGTATGGACCGCGCATGAGCATTGCGAAGCAGGCGACCGAGAAGCTGTTCGCGGCGTTGAACCGCGCAGATGAGATTGGCGGCGAAGTCCGCGATTTCGTGCAAGAGCGGGTGGTGACCGACCCCCGGTATGTCGCGGCCCGCAAGCGGCTCGCGAAGCTCATGGGTCGGCAGTACGAGTCTCGTGGCGAGGCGCGTCAGAAGGAGGCCGTGCAGGCGCAGAAGGTCGCCGCGAAGGCCGCGACGGTCGAGACGACCGCGAAGTCCGTGCGCGCGGGCTTTGGAGATCCGGAGCTGAAGGCGCAGATCTTCGGCAAGAAGAGCTGCCCATGGAGCGGGCGCGCGATCACCCTGCTGGAGCGCCACAAGGTCGACTTCGACTGGATCGACCTCGAGGAGCCCGAGCACGAGGCGAAGCTCGTCCCGCTCGCGAACGAGACGAAGCAGACGACGGTGCCGTACGTGTACCTGCGCGGTCAGTTCATCGGGGGCTTCAACGCGCTGTCGGAGGTCGAGCGCCTCGGTCAGCTCGAGATCGCGATGATGTCGGCGGCCGAGCGCGCCGCGGCCCCCGCGCATCAGAAGTCCGTCGAGATCGTCGCCCGTCCCAACACCGACGAGATCGCGCCCGCCGACAAGGACGCCTCGGCGGAGTGACACCGGTCGCTGAGGTATCGTCGCGTCATGGCTGAAATCGACGACCGGTTCGCGGCGGCCCAGGCGAAGATCAAGCCAGTGACGGGCCTGGGCAACGACGTGTTGCTCGACCTCTACGCGCTCTTCAAGCAGGCGACGTCAGGCGACGTGACGGGCGACCGCCCCGGGATGCTCGACGTGAAGGGCCGCGCGAAGTTCGACGCCTGGACCAAGCGCAAGGGCCTCACCAAGGAAGCCGCGATCACGCAGTACATCGCGCTCGTCGACAAGCACGCGAAGTAGTCACGCTGGCCCGAGGCCGAGTGGCCACTAGCTGCCGAACACGCGTCGCTTCAGCTCGCCCGACGCGATCAGATTCGAGAGCTCGGCGCGGCCCCCGATGGCATCGCCGGCGATGAACACGATCGGCAGGCGATGACCGTTGCTGTCGCGCTTCACCGCCATCTGCGCGGCCGGATCTTCCTGGATGTTCGACACGCGATACGGAATCTTCTCCGCGTCGAGCATGTCGGTCAGCTTGGTCGCATCGCGGCGCGTCTTGTCCATGTGATAGACGACGACCGGCGCGACCTCGCCGGTGGCAACGGGGGCCGGCGCTGGCGCCTTCGCGACGGTCGCTTGGCCCGTCCCCATCGCGAACGCGCGGCGATCTGCGAGCTCGTCCTCATCGGCCAGGGGGCGACCGAGCACCTCGTTGGCCTTGTGCGCGAGCTCGCCCAGCCGGCCCGGCAACTTTTGCATCGCGGCGTGGGCGCGGCCACGCAACCGATCAGCTAGCGACATGAGCGGAAACTACCCCCAACCTCGCGCTATCGTCGAGGACTCGTGGGGGAATGCGGGTCGTGTAAGGCACCGGTACGTGCGGGCGCGCCGTTCTGCGCCGTCTGCGGTACGCACCAGCCCGTCGAGGGAACGCCCGCGGCCACGCCCGATCCGCTGCTGGGCCTCGTCCTCGCCCGCAAGTTCCGCATCCGCGACGTCCTCGGCGAGGGCGGCATGGGCCGCGTGTACCGCGCGGAGCAGCTTCCCCTCGGCGTGGATGTCGTCATCAAGACGTTGCACGCGCACCTCGCCGGTGACGCGACGCTCGTCGGGCGCTTCTTCCGTGAAGCCCAGGCGGCCTCGCGGCTCCGCCACCCGAACACCGTCAGCCTGCTCGACTTCGGCGACGCCGACGGGACCATCTACATCGCGATGGAGCTGGTGCGCGGGCGGTCGCTCGCCCGTGTGCTCGAGGACGATGGCCGGTTCGAGCCTCGGCGCGTGCTGCGCGTGGTGCTGCAAGTGCTCGACGTCCTCGCCGCCGCCCACGCGGTTGGCATCGTGCACCGCGATCTCAAGCCCGACAACGTGATGATCGAGGACCTCGCGTCCCATCGCGACTTCGTGAAGGTGCTCGACTTCGGCATCGCGAAGCTCGCCGACGCGGGCGGCGAGAAGTTGACGAAGACCGGCATGCTGTTCGGAACGCCGTCGTACATGGCCCCCGAGCAAGCGACCGGCGCGACCGTCGATGGCCGCACGGACCTCTACTCGCTCGGCGTGATCATGTACGAGCTCCTGGTCGGCACCGTGCCGTTCAGCGCGCCGACCCTGCCGGCCTTGCTCGTCGCCGTGGCGTCGACACCCGCGCCGCCGATCCTCGCGGCGCGCCCCGATCTGCCGCCTGGGCTCGCGGCCGTGATCGATAGCTTGCTCGCGAAGGAGCCCGCGGCTCGCCCGTCGAGCGCGCTGGATCTCAAGGCGACGCTCGAGGCGCTAGACCTCGTCGCGCCCGTTCGCCCGGCCGCCGTCGCGCGGGAGGTGGCGGCCGTCGTGCTCGCGTGTCCGCGCTGCCGGCATGTGCAGGCTGCGACCGTGAAGTTCTGCGGCGAGTGCGGGGCCGCGATGAGCGCGCCCCTGGCGGAGCCCAAGCTCGCCGAGCTGAAGCGCTACTTGCCGACCGATGTCGTCGACGATCTCGCAGCCCTGCGCACGCGCACCGCTGGCGAAAAGCGGGACGTGGTGGTGCTGGTGGTCGACCTGGCGGGCGAACATCCACGCGAGCTCGTGGCCCAGCTCGGCGAGATCGCCGTGCGGCACACGGGCATCCTCGACCGCCGTCCCGGCGCGGGCCTCGTGATCGCCTTTGGCGTCGCCGTCACTCATGCCGACGATGCGGAGCGGGCCGTCGAGGCCGCGCTCGAGATAAGCCGCCTCGCCGACGGCGCGACGTGTGCGATCCACGCCGGCACCATCATCGCCGATCCGACGGCCAGCGCCGGCTACACCGCCGTCGGCGATACGGTCGACCTGCCCACGCGCATCGCCGGCGCGGTGCCAGGGGGCAAGCTCGTCGTCACCGACCGCGTGCGCCGCCAGATCCGCTCGAGCGTGGACCTGCGGCAGTTGCCCGCGCTGCGCATCAAGGGGCAAGCCGCGCCGGTCCCCGTGCACGAGGTCACGAGCAAGACCGTCGCCACCCGGGCGCCCCTCGTCGGCCTCGCGCGCACCCCGTTCGTCGGCCGCGCCGACGGCATTCGCGCCATCACCGCCGCCATCGAATCGGAGCCCGGCGAGATCCTCCACGTCACCGGCGAGCCCGGTATCGGCAAGAGCCGCCTGCTCGCGGAGCTCACGCGCAGCGGCACCGTGATCGTGGCACCGGCCCGGGGCGCCGTCGGCGCGATCCTCGCCGCCCTCGGGGGCACCACCGACGCGATGCGCGCGCTGGGACTTCCGATCGAGGACATCCGCATACTCCACGCGTTCCTCGACGGACGGCGGGCGCCCGCGGAGCTCGAGCCGCAACGCGCACGAGCGGCCGCAGCATGTGTGCTCGCGGTCCTGGGGATGCGCGCCCACACCGCCGTCGTGATCGACGACGTGCAGACCGCCGACCCTCTCACCCGACAGCTCGTGCGCCTCCACGCGGCGGATCCGACCCCCGGCGTCACGCTCGTCACCGCCGCGCGCACGGGACATCCGTTGCCGTGGGATGACCTCGATAGCCCGGCCGTCCGCGTGGCGACGCTCGGCGCGCTTCCAGACGCCGCGATCGAGAACCTCGTCGCGGGCGCCCTGAGCCCGACGCCCGCCCCCCGGGAGGTCCAGGCCGCCGTGGTCGCACGCGCCGGCGGCTCGCCGCTCATGGCCCTCGAGGTGCTACGCGGCTTCATCGATGCGCGCGTGCTCGTGTCGATCGGTGGTCGCTGGTCGCTCGTCGGCGATGTGGCGTCAGTGCCCCCGCCCGAAGGATTGGCCACGCTCTATGCAGCCCGCCTCGATGCTCTGCCCGCCTACGCGCGCGACATCGTGGCCGCGGCGGCCGTCATCGGCGAGGAGATGCCCCTCGCTCTCCTCGAACGCGTCGTCGCCGCTCCCCACGGCGCACCGATCGGACGCGAGGTCCGCCTGCTCGTCGCCCGTGGCATCTTCGCCGACGCCGCCGATCCGACACGCGTTCGCTTCGCCGAGCCGAGTGCCCGCGAGGCGGCCTATGCCCGACTCGCGCCGCCCCTGCGCCACGAGCTCCACAGCGCAGTCGCCCTCGCACTCGATGCGGCCCCGGCCGGCCCCGGGCACGATGCCACCGCGATCGCCGAGCACTTCGAAGCCGCCGGCGAGACGGCGCGCGCGCTCGATCACTATGCCCGGGCGATCGCCGCACGGCCGTTGCCCCTCCAGCGCCGGCAGATCCTCGAGCGCAGCCGCCCCCTCGCCCGTCTCCTCGCCGACGACCGCCGGCTCGCCGATGATTGTCTGCGCCTCGCCGAGACCTACCTCGACCTCGGTGAGCTGAGCGAGCTCAAGGCCGTCCTCGTCGAAGGCCTCGCCTGCGCCCACCGCGTCGACGACCAGGCCCTCATCGCGCGCCTGCGTGCCGCCCGCGGTCGGGCCTCCCTCGCCACGGGCGCGATCGATGCCGCCCTCGCCGACTTCGAGACTGCGATCGCGGCCTCGGTCGGGGCCCGCGACCGCGTGCTCACTGCCGAGCTTCACGGCGACCTCGCCGAGGCCCACGAGCGCCGCGGCGACCTGGCCACCGCGACCGACACGTTCCTGCGCGCGCTCGAGCTCGTACAGACCGCGCCGGGTGATCCGCGCCCCCTCGTCGTGCGCTTCCTCGCGGCCCTCGGCCGGGTGGTCCTCCGGACCCGCGACCTCGATCGCGCAGAGCGCTTCCTCACCCAGGCGCTCGTCGCCGCCGACGAGCTCGAGGACCGCCCGACGGCGGCCAAGGTCCTCGGCAACCTCGCCGCCGTCGCGCACGCCCGCGCCGACCACGCGAAGGCGCTGGAGCTCGCTCAGCGGTCACTCGAGATCGCGCGTGACCTGGGCGACCTCGTTGGCATCGCCCGCCAGCTCACGAACCTGGGGACCCTGCGCTCGCAGCGCGGTGACGTCGCCGGAGCCAGGCGCTGCTACGACGAAGCCTTCGCGCAAGCCCAGCGCGCCGGCTGGCGGGAAGGCATGGCGACCGCCGCCGCCGCCCGCGAGCGCACCTGAAGGCGTTCTAGCCGAGCAAGAACGCGGGCGCGTTGATCGTCGACTCGGCGTCGACGCTGTTCGCGATCGTCACCGCCCCACCCATGGTCGACAGGTCCACCAGCTCGCCGTCGACGATCTGGCCCTGGCCGGTCCGCACGATCTTCACCACCGGCTCGTGGGCGTCGTTGCACTCCACGACGAGCGCGATGCGGCCGTCCGCCAGCGCGACCGTCGAGCCCACCGGATAGATGCCGAGGGTGTTCACGAAGAGCTTCACCGCCACCGCGTCGTAGCGTCGCCCCGCTTCCCGCATGATGAAGCGCAGCGCCTCGTCGGGTAACAGGCTGCCGCGCTCGGCCCGCGGCGTCGTCAGCCTGCTGTACGCATGCGCCACCGCGATCACACGAGCCGCCGCCCCGAGCTGCGTCGGGTACGCATCGTCGCCCGTGGGCTCCGCCGTCACGTCCACCCAGCGCCTGATCTCGTTCGCGACGACCGCGCGCTCGAGCATCTGCGAGCTGGCGTACGGCGCCCCGACGAGCGCCCGCACCGTCGTCAGTGCGGAGGCCCGCTCCGCCGCGATGCCCCCGAGCTCGCGCGTATCGTCGCGACCGATGTCGTGCAGGGCGGCGGTGAGCCCCAGCGAGCATCGCAATGCCCGCGGCAAGCCGAGCGACCGGGTCGCGCATACGACGAACACCGCCGTGTTCGTCAGGTGATGCTGCAGCCTCAGCTTGTGGCGCTTCGCGTGCGCCAGCGCGAGCAAGAGCGGCGCCGCCTCGTCCGCAACGGAGATGAGCTCCTGCAGCGGGCGCTTGATCCGCAGCGGGCGCAATGCATGCCCCTCGTGCATGGCATCGAGCAGCTCGCCGATCGCGATGACCGTCGTGGCGTAGGCCCGCAGCGCCCGGAACCGGTTCGTCAGCGCCAGCACGTTCGTCGCCGCCGCCACCGCGCCCGGCACGAGGCGAATCCGCGGAAACGTCGTCGCGACGAAGTCTTCGATGGAGCCCCCCGGCCCCACGCACTGCTTGAAGGCGGCGACCAGGTCGACCCAGTCCTGCGCCTCCGTGTCGTCGAGGGCCTCGATGGCGGCCAGCCCGAGCGTGCTCGTGATGGCGTAGAGATAGTCGGCCTGGTCGTACGTGGCCGGGTCGAGCTTGAGGAGGGTCCGATTTCCGTACGCTCCGTCGGCCCCGAGCTCGATGCTGGCGATGTCGGCGACGTCGTTGCGAATGACGTTGGCCGCCGTGGCCACGCGGCCCGCCGACTGGATCAGCGCGCGGTTGTTCGTCTCGTAGACGAAGGAGCTCTTGAACAGGACGAACAGCGCGCGCAGGTATTCGTGGAACAGGGCCTGGATGCCCCCCGGCTCACTCATCGTCGCCCTTCGGGCCGGCGCCCCCGGGCGGTTTCGGCGGTCCCATGGGGGGCGCGACCGTCGATCGCCGCACGACGACACCGTCGTCCATCGGCCGGTATCCGCCCGCGCTGCGGGAATCCTTGCGGGGTGGAGCCGCCGGCGGGGTCGTGGTGCGGGGCACGTTCGTGGGGCTCGCTGTCGGCGTCACGGTGCGAGGGGGAGCCATCGTCGTGCGCGTGGGGCTCGCCGTCGGCGTCGCGGTGCGGGGCACGGTCGGCGGATTCACCGTCGACGTGGCGGTGCGGGCGACGTTCGCGGGAGCCATCGTCGGCGTCGCGCCCCGTACGACCGGGATGGGCGTTGCCGTCCGGTGGGGGGCAGGATTCGTCGGCGGACTCGCCGGGCGTGGTGCGGGCTCCGTCGTCCGGCTTGGCGTGCGCGGCACGGACACCGGGCTCTGGGTCGGGCTCGCCGTCCGGATCGCCGTCGGCTCCGCGACCGGCGGCGCGTCGGTGCGCGGGATGCGCTGGCTGGTGGTGAAGCGGACGATGCCGAGCGGGTCCTCCGTCGTCGTCGGGCGGACGGGGATGGAGTCCGTCGTCGAGGCCGCGCGCGGCGCATCCGAGGTCAGGGGCGGTGGACGCGTGGAGCCGGGCGGCGGACGTTCGAGATCCTCGAGGGCCGAGAGGCACGCCAGCTTGACCGTGTTGCGAACGAGCGTGGTCTTCGCGACCTTCTCGAGCGCGGCGCGGGCCGGCGCGTAGCGCACATGACCCAAGGCCGACGCGGCGGCGATGCGCTCGTCATCGATGGCGCTGCGAGCGAGGAGATTGCGCTGCTCGAGACGCACGTGAAGCGCCTCGGCGGCGGGCGTGCCCCCGAGGACGGCGTAGGCCGTGAAGAGCCGCTTCTTCTCTCCGAGGTCGAGGTCGGCCATCGCCTCGGGGGCGATCTGCTCCTCGAGCCAGCGTACGGCGCCCTCGAACTGGTGGGCGACCAGCAGATCCAGCGCGGCGCCGCGCACGATGGGATCGGCGTCGGCGAGCCCGGCGAAGGTGCGCGAGCGGACCGCGGCCGACGGCGCGGCCTGCGCGTACTCGCGGAGCGCATTGGCGCGGATGGCGGGGGCCGTGTGCATGCACGCCAGCTCGAGCGCGCGGAGGCTCGCGTCGGAGCCGACGGACCGCAACAGGAACAACAGATCCAGCGCGACCTCCTCGGTACTCGTGGGAAGCGCGGCCGTGACGGCGTCGATGGCCGCCTGGCCCCAACGCGCGATCGACTGGCAGGCCCGCCGCCGCCGCGCGCGCTGCTCGATCTGGCCGAGGCTGCCCACCAGCGTCCCCGCACACGACGTGGGCATCACCTCGAGGAGCTCCATGGCCGCGTCGAGGTTCTCGTCGGGGAGCGTGGCAATGCCTCCCACGAGCGCGCGCAGAGCGGCCGGCGAGGCCATCGCCGTATCGAGGCGCGCGATCATCGCCGCACTCGCCGCGTATGCACTCGCCGCGATCGCCTTGCGGCGCATGCGGGCGGCGCCGCCGAACCCCGCCTCGGCAAGGAGCGCCGTGAAGGCCTTCTCGACGTGCCCACAGATGACGTCTGCGCTCGCGGCCCCCTCCTCCGCCAGGACCGCGTGGATCGTCGCGTGGAGCACCTTCTCGAGGACCGCCGGATCCTTGGCGAGCGTGCGCGCGAGGCCCGCTCGCTCGGCGTCGGTGATCGAGTAGAGCGTCCGGTGCGCCTCGCGAAGCTCGCGCGGGAGCTCGGCGAGGGTGGCGAGGTTCTCGCGCTCGAACACGCGCACGTCGGACCGCGCGAGGGCCACGCTCTTCAGGCGGCGCGCCGCTTCGAGGTCGTGGCTCGAGGCGGAGCCCGGCGGCGCGGCGAGCTCCTTCATCTGATTCAGCGTGACCATCTCCCGGATCGCGGCGACCCGGGCCTGCGTGACGGGATCGGTGGACTCGGCATCGTTGACGGCGTCGATCGCGACGTAGTCGACGTGCAGGAGGGCGAGATCCCAGAGCATCGTGACGGCATCGTCCTCGCCGTCGTCGTCGGCCGCCCCCGGAGCAGTGGCGTGCAGCTTCACGAGCGTCGCCGCGAGCTGGGTGAGCTCCTCGCGCGACACCCCCGGCTCGATGGTCAGCTCGCGGACGCCATCGCGGTGGAAGGGGAACCAGATGTTCGTCTCGGGGCGGTCCCCGGCGGTGACCGGCTCGCCGCCGAGCTCCATCCCGCGGGCCGTCAGCGCCAGCTCGAGCTCGCCGTACGTCTCGAGCACGGCGCGGAGCTTGTCGTCGACGAGTCCGAGGAACCGCTCGACCGCGGGATGGTCCGGCGAGTACGTGCGCCGGGCCTTGTAGAACGCCTCGAACGCCGTGAAGGCAGCGGCCGCCCCGGCCAAGAAGTTCGGATCGACGTCGACCGCCGCCTCCGCCTGACTCGCGCGTGCGAGGTCGGCGATCGCGGCCTGTGCCCCCGCGAGCCCTGCTACGAGCCGCCGACCGCGCGCCCCCATCCGCGCATGGTACCGCGAACGCCCCGCAACGAGATCGCCGCGACGAGGAGACTGAGCACGCCCGCCCCCACTTGTACCAACAAGGTTTCGGTGACGTAGGAGTCGGAGACCCAGCCAACACTGTACTGCCGCCCCCACTCGACGATGAGCGCGACCCCAGCGACCAAGGCCGCGATCGCTCCCGCCCGAATACGGTGCACGAGCGCGAAGGCACTCGCCGCGCACGCACCGATCGCGAGGAGCCCGAGCGGCGCGTAGTACGCCGTCGTGAACTGTTCGGACTCCGGGATGAAGAACCAGAGGTGAACGAGCGCCATCCCGAAGGCATAAACCTGGAGCGTCAGCGCGACACCTTCGGCCGCGAGCTCGCGACGGTTCCAGGGCGCAAGGAAGGCGGCCGCGCCGAACCACAACACACCGGTCACCTTGGTCACGGGGAGGAGGTCTGGGGTGGCGATGTCGAGCCTCGCGATATCGATCGCCTGGAACAGCGCGAAGCCGAGCATCGCGGGCCGCGCCCACGGTGTCTTCGACAGTAGCGCGAACACCATCACTAGCCCGAACGACACCTCGATGCCGGACTTCCAGGCGAGCACGTTGACAGGCAGGTCGTGAGCGAACTTGATGAACAGCGCCGCGGAGAAGAACAGGGCGGCAGGCACCATGCGCAGCGTGGGGAGTGCCCCACCGAACGCCGTCCGCACGCGCGCGTGCTCGCGCCCGACTTCCGTCGGTTCACCGAGGCGCCGCGCCGCTTCCGCCACCGCGTCCATCGCTGGCATGCCGCGCCCGCGCAGCTCCGCGGTGAGGTCGCGCAGGTGGTCTTCCACCTCGTCGAGGTCGGCCCGGCCGACGTTCGTGCTGCGGGCCATTTCGCTCCGATAGCGCTGGATCTCCCTATCGATGTCGCGGTCACTCATGCGGTCCTCCACGCTCGGGTGAGGGCTGCGTGGACGGCGTCCCATTGCTTGCGCTCCTCGGCGAGCGCCCGCTTGCCATCCGGCAGCAGCCGGTAGTACTTGCGCATGCGGCCAGTCTCGCCGCGTGCTTCGAACGATTCGATGAGACCTTCATCCTCGAGGCGGTGGAGGACGGGATAGAGCATCCCCTCCGACCACTCCAGAACGCCGCCCGAGAGCTCGCGCACCTCTTGAATGAGCGAGTAGCCGTAGCTCTCGCCCTTCTGCAGGATCGCGAGGACGAGCGGCGTCGCCGAGGCGGCCACCAGGTCCTTCGTGATTCGTCCGCGGGGCGCGTGCCTCATACCTCCAGGCATAGCGATTCTAGGCTTCGATCGTCAACTGGGAGTTTTCAGTCCCGCGACGAGTCCCGGGGGTGACAGGGCTATGGCGCGACGACGACCAGATCGTCGCCCCAGCCGTCGAGCACGAACCACGTGGGCACGCTCGCCCGGTAGTCGAGCTCCTGCGGTCCCTCGAGCTCGAGGCGCCGCGGCAGCCCCATGACCCGCATCCGATCGCCCTCGGCCACGAGCGTCTCTTCGAGGCGCCAGATGCCGTCATCGCGATCGGGCGCGGGGATGTCGAGGGACTCCATGATCGCCTCGGCGGCCTCCGTGATGCCCCGGCCGCCGCGGAACTCGAGGGTCGCGCAGGCCGGGAGCTGGACGTTGACCGTGCCCGTCTCGAGGTCGACGCCGCACGTCCCAGATGCGTCGCGGAGAGCGAACAGCACGCCCCCGGTCACGGTGGCCACGAGGTCCCAGCGCCGCTGCGGCATGCCGAGAAAGTCGGTCGTGAGCGCGCCCCGCAAAACGACGACGCGCCACCAGACACAGTCGCGGCCCGTGAGCCGAGACTGGATGGTGGCGCGATGCCGATGGGCTACGCCGATCACGTCTCCGTGCTCCCCATCCGCCAGGTTGGCGATAGGGCGCACGCGGAGGCGTGAAGGCATCTCCTAGCTAGTTAACAACGCGGAGCGACTTGCGACCAGCCGGAATCGGCGGCGCGGTCACGTCCTCGGGATCGACCTCGGGGGCGGTCGAGACGATGCTGTTCTTCTTGCGCGTCTTCGCGGCGGCCGAGCGCGCCACCTGGAGGAGCTTCTCGTGCGCCTTCGCGTGCTCCTTGTCGTCGCGGCCGGTGACGGCGTTGATGACCTTGTTCTTCAGGTAGCCGAGGCGGCTCTTGCGCGCGCCGACCTCGTACACGAGGTCAGCCGTCGAGCAGCCCACGACGTGCGGCGACTTGTGGAACGCGTGGGTCAGCTCGGGGTGCTTGGCGAGGTACGCGCGCACCTCGTCCATCGTCATCCCGACGTCGGCGAGCGCCTTCTCGGTCTCCTTGACCGCGAGCTGCTTCGCCTTGAACAGCTGCATCTGCACGCGGCTGTACACGTTGACCGCGCCGTCGCCGTTGGTCTCGATCGGCAGGAAGATGCCCTGCGGGTAGAGCTCCATGATGAACGACTGGATGCCGTCCGACACCGACGAGCTCGGCATGCAGCCGAACGGCTTCACCGAGAGGGTCATGTTGACCTTCGAGTAAGCGACGTTCTGGATCAGCTTGCCGACTTCCATGTGGCCTTCGCCACCACGGAGGTTGTTGTCGTAGAACGCGTGGCTGACCTCGGCGATCTTGTTCATGTCCGGCAGGTGGTAGTCCTTGAGACCCATCGCCGCCGCGAAGCTGTGGAACAGCGTGCGGAGGACCTTCTCGCCGGCCCAGAGGGACGCCATGCGCTTGCGCACGTCGACGCCCTTCAGGCTGAACTTGCTGCCACCCTCCTTGAGGGTCGCGTCCGCGCCCTTGAGGGTCGCGCGCTGCTTCGTGTCGTAGCCGCCCTGCCAGATCATGTAGAGCAGCCACGCGGTGACGATCTGGATGTCCGGCTCGGCGCCCTCGGCCTCGAGGAAGCGCTGCAGGCC
>JALHPV010000079.1 GCA_022842285.1 Kofleriaceae bacterium | reverse complement strand
CGCCGACTCCGTGAGCTCCGGCGCGGCGAGGCGATGGCGCGCCGCGTGACGCTCGGCGAAGTACACCGCGAGCGCGGGGATGTCCTCGGGCCGATCGCGCAGCGGCGGGATCGCGAGCGGCAGGACGTTCAGGCGATAGAAGAGGTCCTCGCGGAAGCGGCCCGCGGCGACATCCTCGGCGAGGTCGCGCAGCGTGGCCGCGACGAGGCGCACGTCGACCTTGATCGACGTCGACTCGCCGACGCGCCGGATCTCCTCCTCCTGGAGCGCGCGCAGGAGCTTCGCCTGGAGCGGCAGCGGCAGCTCGCCGATCTCGTCGAGGAACAGCGTGCCGCCCGAGGCCTCCTCGAACAGCCCCGCGCGATCGCGCGACGCATCGGTGAACGCGCCGCGCACGTGACCGAACAGCTCGCTCTCGAGGAGGTTCGGCGGGATGGCCGCGCAGTTGATCGCGACGAAGCGCTTGTCGCGCCGTGGCGAGGCCGCATGGACCGCCCGCGCGACGAGCTCCTTGCCCGTGCCGCTCTCGCCGAGGATCAGCACCGTCGACTTGGTGCGTGCGACCTGTTCGATCTGCACCCGTAGCCGCTGCATCGGCTCGCTGTCGCCGACGAGGTTCGCGGTCGTGACCTCGTTCGCGGCCACCGGCGCCGGCAACTCACCGGCGAGATAGCGCCGCGCAGCTTCTTCGTCGGGCATCGCCGCCACCGGATGACCGGCACGGTCGAGCTGCACGTGCAGCGTGCGGCGCACGTCATCGTCGGGCCCGATCAGGAGCACCCTCACGTTCGATCACGGTAGCACGCCACCTGCGTGCGCTCTTCGCCAACGCGGTTGGCGGCGTGGTCGCGTAGGCGGGTCGTGGGCGTGGCTGGACCTGGCCGCAGGCTTGCTCTACCCGCGCGCGTGCGGTCGCTGGTACTGGGTCTCGCGCTGATGAGCTGTGTCGATCAGCCCTGGGTCTCCGAGCCGGTCGACACCGCGCGCGTCGTCCGGGTCGAACATGCGCTCGTCCCGCCGAAGTCCTACGATCTTCTGTTCGTCATCGATACGTCGCCGGCCATGCAGCCGCATGTCGAGAATCTCGCCCGCAATCTGCCCAACTTGATCAACGTGCTGGATACGGTCACGGGCGGCCGGCCGTCCGTCCACATCGCGGTGACCACGTCCGACCCCGCCGACGATGGCGCGTTTCACGACCCGAACGGGCTCGACGACTTCCTCATCGACGAGCGCCGGCCGAATGGAACCCGCCTCGACAACTTCGAGGGCTCGCTCGTCGATGCCTTCACGGCCGCCGCCACCCTCGAGCCGGGCGGGGCGAGGTCGCAGCCGCTCGCCATGGCCCGGCGCGCCCTGCTTCGCCATCCCGAGTTCCTCCGCGAGCGCGCGTACCTGTCGGTCATCGTGATCACGCCGCAGGACGATGCATCGCCGCAGTCGCTCGGCGTGCTCGAAGCGTTCTTCAAGTCGGCCAAGGCCGACGACGAACAGGTCATCGTCGCCGCGGCGACCGGACTCCGAGAGCGGCCGTGCGAATTCGAAGGCGCGGTCGCGACCGCGAGTCCTCGGCTCCTGGCGTTCCTCGATCGGTTCCCAGGACGCTCGACCGTCACGGCCATCTGCCAGCAGGACCTCTCGGGCGTGCTTCAGCAGTTCGCCGAACTGTTGAAGACGATCATCCATGACCCGTGCATCGAGGTTCCATTCCGCGAGGAGACCTGCACCGCGTGGCTCGACTTCGAGGACCGCCCCAGCGAGGTGCTCGGCCGCTGTGAAGACGGGCTGGGTCCCTGCTTCGCCATCGAGCACGACCCGGAAACCTGCCCGGGCGGCAGCCAGCACAAGGTCACGTACGGCCATTCGCTCGACGCGACCCACTTCACGATGGAGTGTGAAGTCGAGCAAGTGACTGAAATCGTGGAACCTTGAACCGCCAACTTCGTTGGCACTGTGGATCCTTTGTTGGCAGCGGCGTTGGCGGACGAGAAAAGTAAGCGTTTGAAACTGCTCAGTACTTAAGTTGGCCGCTCAGTTGCTCTATGCTGCACCACGCTTTTTCGTTGGAGGTGCCATGCGCCGTAGTGTCAGCACGAAGTCTCTTCTAGGGGTCGCCGCCATCGCGGCCCTCGCCGGTTGCCCTGACCGGACCATTTCCGAGGTCACGCCCCAGCAGGGTCGCGTCGAGTTCAAGGACATTCCGGTCAACGTGAACCGGAACATCGACATCCTGTTCGTCATCGACGACAGCCCGTCGATGCTCGACAAGCAGGAGAACCTCAAGTCGAACTTCCCGAACTTCATCAACGTGCTCGACACGATCGTCGGCGGTCGCCCCGACCTCCACATCGGCGTCATCTCGACCGACCTCGGCGCACGCGGCGCAGAGGATGCCTCGCCGGGCTCCGGCATCAACGGCTGCACGGGCAACGGCGAGCAGGGCAACTTGCTCAAGGGCCAGGCCGGCACCGAGCTGATGGGCACCTTCATCAGCGACGTGAAGAACCTGAGCGGCGGCCGCGACACGAACTACACCGGCTCGCTGACGCAGGTGTTCCAGTCGATGGCGTCGCTTGGCGCGGGTGGCTGCGGTTTCGAGCAGCCGCTCGAGGCGATGAAGCGCGCGCTGCAGAACCCGACGAACGCGAGCTTCCTCCGCCAGGACGCGTTCCTCGCCGTCATCTTCATCACGGATGAAGACGACTGCTCGTTCAAGAAGGGTTCGGACATCTACGCGGCGGACAACGGCACGACGGGCATCCGTCAGTCGTTCCGCTGCACGCGCTTCGGCGTCCTCTGCCAGCAGGGCGGCTCGTCGACGAGCGAGATGAACGAGGTCGGCACGAAGGGCCAGTGTGCCCCGAACGACAACTCGCAGCTCCTCACGAAGGTCGGCGACTACGTCTCGTTCCTGAAGAGCCTGAAGCCGGGCGACCCGGAGAAGATCATCGTCGCCGGCGTCATGGGCACGACCGAGCCGTTCCAGGTCGAGCTCCGTCCGCCCCCGATGTCGACCACGCCCATCCCGGCGCTTGCGCACTCGTGCACGTACCAGGGCGTCCCGAACTCCGAGAACCCGTCGGGTACGCAGGTCGCCGATCCGCCGATCCGCCTCAAGTTCTTCCTCGACCAGTTCCCGAACCGCTCGACGTTCACGACGATCTGCCAGCAGGACCTCTCCGGTGGTCTCCAGCAGATCGCGCAGCTCCTGAAGACCGTCATCGGCGACCCGTGCATCGAGGGCAAGCTCGCCGACGTCGACCCGGACACCGAAGGTGACCAGTACGACTGCTCGGTCTCGTGGGTGTCCCCGAGCAACCCGGCCGGTCGCATCCTTCCGGCATGCAACGCCGGCAACACGAACTCGCCGTGCTGGGAGATCGTTCGTGACCCCGAGAACTGCCCCGGCAGCGAGAGCTTCAAGCTCAGCGTCGATCGCAGTGCCGAGAGCCCGCCGCCCGAGACGCGCGAGGTCGCCTACTGCGTGACCGAGGCCGTCCCGGCCGACGAGTAGTCGCCAGTCGACCAACGAAAGCGAGAACGGGCGGGGGCGACCTCGCCCGTTTCGCGTTTCGGCCGGCGATCAGGCCTTGGCGACGGCCGCGTCCCAGCGCGCGAGGTGCTCGCTGATGCGCGAGCGATCCTTCGTCGGCGTGAAGTGCCGCTCCTCGCGCCAGGTGGTGCGAACGGCGTCCTGATCCTTCCACACGCCCGTGCCGAGGCCGGCCAGGAATGCCGCCCCGAGCGCCGTCGTCTCGACGAGTGCGGGACGGGCGATGTCGACGCCGAGGACGTCGGACTGGAACTGCATGAGGAGGTTGTTCGCCGCCGCGCCGCCGTCGACCTTGAGCGTCGTGAGCTGGCGCCCGGCATCGCGCTCCATCGCGCGCAGGATGTCGACGTTCTGCAGCGCGATGCCCTCGAGCGTGGCGCGAGCGATGTGCGCGCGCGTGGTGCCACGCGTGAGGCCCGTGATCGAGGCGCGGGCATCGGGCCGCCAGTGGGGCGCACCGAGCCCCGCGAACGCGGGGACCACGATGACGCCGCCCGAGTCGGGAACCGTCTGCGCGAGCGACTCGACCTCGGCCGCCGACGTAAAGAAGGCGAGCCCGTCGCGCAGCCACTGCACGGCGGCCCCGGCGATGAACGCGGAGCCTTCGAGAGCGTAGCGGAGCTCTCCCGTGGACAGCTTCCAGGCGACGGTGGTGAGCAGGCCCGAGCGCGAGGCGACGGGCCGGTCGCCGGTGTTCATGAGGATGAAGGCACCGGTGCCGTACGTGCACTTCGCGTCGCCGGGGGTGAAGCAGGCCTGGCCGAACAGCGCCGACTGCTGATCACCGGCGATACCGGCGATCGGAATGCCGTCGGGCAGGCCCGGCACGCCACGCGTGGTGCCGATCGTTCCCGAGGACGCGACGACCTGCGGGAGGATCGCCTTGGGAATGCCGAGCAGCTCGAGCAGCTCGTCGGACCAGGCGAGCTCGTTGATGTCGAAGAGCAGCGTGCGAGAGGCGTTCGTCACGTCGGTCGCGTGGACGCCGCCGCCCGTCAGTCGCCACAGCAAGAACGAATCGATGGTCCCGAAGGCGAGCTGCCCGGCCCGGGCGGGCGCGCCGAGCGACGAGATGTTGCCGAGCATCCAGGCGACCTTCGTCCCCGAGAAGTAGGGGTCGAGCGTCAGGCCGGTGAGCTGGCGGACCCGCGCTTCCTTACCCGCGGCCTTCAGCTCGGCGCACCGATCAGCCGTGCGACGATCCTGCCAGACGATCGCGTTGTGCACGGAGGCGCCACTCTGGCGGTCCCAGATGACGGCCGTCTCGCGCTGGTTCGTGATGCCGATGGCCGCGATCGAGCTCGGCTCGATCCGCCCGCGTCGCCCTTCGGCGCCGCTTCGCCCGGCGGTTCCGCCGGCCTCGTCGCCCGCCAGCGCCTGGTTCAACGCGCTCTGGACCGACTTCCAGATGTCCTCCGGGTCATGCTCGACCCACCCCGGCGTGGGGTAGATCTGACGGAACTCCTGGTAGCCGCGGCCCCGAACCGCGAGCTGCTCGTCGAGAACGAGGACGGTGCTACCGGTGGTGCCCTGATCGATGGCGATCACGTGCCGCATGGGGGCCGAGCATCGCCGAGGTGTGGCGCGCGCGCGACACCTCCATGCGGAATCCGCAGAGCCGGACTCGGCGCGTCAAACGCGTCAGACGCTGATCCCCCCGAGATGATTCACCCCCGCGAGCGGCACGATCGATGAAAGATGGTGAATCATGCGCACCCCACTCGTTCTCGCTCTGTTGCTCGCCGCGTCGCCGGCGGTTGCTGAGTCCAGTCGCGGAGGCGGGGGTGGCGCGCTCGGGCGCACGAACGCGGGCATCGGGGCAGCCGTCAACGGTGGCTCGAGCAGCTCCGGAGGGTCCTCGAGCGGAGGCTCTTCCGTGGGCGGCTCGAGCTCGAATGGCTCCAGTGGCGAGGCTCGCTACTTCGCCGACTGCACGGACCTCGTGACGCTCGAATGCGGAAGCACGGCAGCGACCAGTACGGTCACGTACCTCCCCGAGGAGCAGGAGGCAGGAGAGGACTACTACACCGGCGATCGCTCCCGGATCTCCGGCTACGTCGGCATCCAGAAGGTGCACGACTCCGATGGCTCAGGCACTGCCGAGCTGTCGGTGACGGACTATCGCTTCCGGCTGTCGGGTGCGCTCTCGCACTACGTCGAGGATCAGGGTGGCGGTGGTCGTACGACACTCACGCTGCCGTCGGTGATGGCCGGCTTCCGGCTCACGGGCCGCGGCAACACGCAGCTGTACATCGACGCCGGCGTCTCGGTCGCGATCTCGCGCGGCGCGCCGGCGATGGACACGTCGATCACCGCCCCGACGATCGGCGCGCAGGTCGTGCAGTACGTCTCCCCCGAGCTCGCGCTCCTCGCCGATGCCCGCGCGATGTGGTTCGAGGACGACGTCACCGCCGTCGCCGGCAAGGTCGGGATCAAGCTGAACTGGGCCCAGCTCTCGATGCGCGTCCTCGACTTCAACGTCGGTCCCACGCTGTGGGGCCCCGAGCTCGGCCTCGCGTTCTAGCGACAGAACGCCTTCACGTCGCTCGCGACGATGTCTCGCTCCACGTCGAGCGAGAGCAGATGGAACGAGTGCAGGAGGATCCGCACGCGGGCCGCTGGGACGCGCTCCTGAATCCGCCGCGCGCACGCCACCGGGGCGGTGTGATCATCGCGGGCGTGCATCACGAGCACCGGGCACTGGATGCGCGGCAGGGCGGCATCGACCACCGGCATGAAGGCGACGAGCTCGCGCAGCGCTTGGGTGGGAACGACCGGGTACGAATCGAGCTGCGCCTTCATGTGGCGGTCGCGGATGTCCGGGCCGCCGAGCTTGGGTAGATAGGCGACCGGGAACCGGGAGGCGTACTTCGCGAGCCCCGTCAGCCACAGGGGGGCGGCCAGCGAGACCACCCCGGCGAGGTCCCGGCGCCGGCTCGCCTGCTCGAGGGCGAGTAGGCCGCCGAGCGACTGGCCGACGACGTAGGTACGGGCGTGACGGGCGACCATCCCGTCGACGGCCCGGCCGACCGCATCCACCCACTCCCCCCAGCGGCGTCCGGCGAGGTCGGCCGGCGTCGTGGCGTGGCCGGGGAGCGCGGGGGTCGTGGTCGCAACTCCCGCGTTTTCCAGCTGCCACGCCAGGTAGCTCATCTCGAACGGTGTCGCCGTGAACCCGTGGACGAGCACGGCCCCGACCGAATCGTCGACGGTCATCGGGGCCGAGTATCACACACTGCGCACATTGACAGCTGGCAGCCCGATGCGGTGTGATCGTCGAGGTCTGGCGGTGTCATGAGCGAGTGGAAGACCCGCATCACCAAGGTTCAGGTCGTCAAGCCGACGAAAGAATCGGGTGAAGGCTGCCTGGTGCTCATCTATCCGCCGGGCCCCGACATGGGGAAGCGGTTTCCGCTGTCCCGCGGGGAGATCACGCTGGGCCGCGGGGCGGACTGCGATATCCAGGTCGACCGCGACAGCGTCTCGCGCCGACACGCGCGGGTGTTCCGGACCGGCGAGAACTGGTCGGTCGAGGACCTCCAGTCGACGAACGGTTCGTACGTGAACGACGTGCCGGTCACGAAGTCCGTCCTCCGCGACGGTGACTTCGTGAAGATCGGCGCCGCCATCTTCAAGTTCCTCGTCGGTACCGGCGTCGAAGCCAGCTACCACGAGGAGATCTACAAGATGACGATCGTGGACGCCCTGACCGGCGCCCACAACAAGCGCTACTTCCTCGAGTTCCTCGAGCGCGAGATCGCCCGGTGCGCCCGCTACCGCCGCCCGCTCTCGCTCCTCATGTTCGACATCGATCACTTCAAGGCGATCAACGACAAGCACGGCCACCTGACCGGCGACTACGTGCTGCGCGAGATGGCCCGACGGCTCCTGGGCCGCGTGCGTCGCGAGGAGCTACTCGCGCGCTACGGCGGTGAAGAATTCGCGGCCGTGCTCCCCGAGACGGATCTGACCGGGGCCCGGACGTTCGCCGAGCAGGTGCGCCGCCTCGTGGCCGATCAGCCGTTCGAGTACGAGGGCGATTCGTTCCCGGTCACGGTCTCCATCGGCGTCGCCACCGTCGAAGGTGAGGACACCGAGGTCACCTCGTTCATCAAGTCCGCCGACGACAACCTGTACAAGGCGAAGCGCGAAGGCCGCAACCGCGTCATCGGCTAGCGCGAGCGCGGATCCCGGGACTACAGGAGCTTGTAGCGGCGCATCAGGAACAAGAGGCCGACGACGATCACGGCCGTGAGTCCCCAGAAGTACAGGTAGCCGTACTCCCACTCCTTCTCCGGGAGGATGTTGAAGTTCATGCCGTAGACGCCGCAGAGGAACGTCAGGGGCAGGAAGATGATCGAGACGACCGTCAGGCGGCTCATGACCTTGTTGGTCTTGTGGGCCACCATGGACATGTAGTTGTTGAGGGCGCCCGAGAGGATGTCGCGATCGACGAGGACGTCCTGCAGCACGCGCTCGATGGTGCCGACCATGTTCGCGAGGAACGGCTGCGTCGCCTCGCTGACGAACGGAGACTTGCGCGTCGAGAGATCGGTCAGCACCGCGCGGGCCGGCAACACGATCTTGCGGAGGTGCAGCAGGTCGCTGCCGAGCTCGGAGGCATCGCCGAAGACCTTCTCGTCGACATCGCCGATGAGCCGCGCTTGCACCTGCTCGACGCGCTCCTCGAACGCCTTGTGCACCGAGAGGTAGTTGTCGATGAGCGTGTCCCAGAGCTCGTAGAGGAGATAGCTCGGGCTCTGCGCGAAGCGGATGAAATCGGCGATGTACGACTTGCGGACGGCCTCGAGGAAGACCGGCTTGCCCTTGTGGAGGGTGAGCAGAAACCTCTCGCCCATCACGGCGTCGACGCGCTCGAGGTCGAACTTGTGGCCCTGGAGGCGGCAGCCGGAGAGGACGAGGTGGATGTAGTCGTCGTAGCGGGCGATCTGCGTCGCGGGTTCGCGCGACATGGCGTCCTCGACGATCTCGGGGGCGACGAGGTTCAGGTTCGCGATGAGGGCGCGGGCGTCGTCGACGCGGGCGATGTCGATGTCGATCCAGACGAAGGCGCCGGACTCCATCGCGGCGGTGATCTCGTCGGGGAGCAGCTTCTTGTGCTGCTTCGTCTTGAAGTCGAGCGACGTGATCGCGACGAGTGGGTCGGCCTGGGACGCAGGGATGGGATAGCTGCTGCCCGGGTCGCGCTCCGCCACGGGACGAGTCTACGCCTGGCTGTCGCTCGCTGCAGCCTGGCGCAGCGCCTTGTCGCGAATGCGCTTGTCCATGAAGTAGTCGCGGCCGCGCCAGAACTCGGCGGCCACACCGATGACCGACACGATGGCGGCGGCGCCGGCGAACAGCGAGGACTGGCTCGGGACCAGGAGCGCCGCGCCGAGGAGCGCCGACACCCCGAGGACGCGACCGCCCCAGGCGAGGGCCTTCGTCGCCGCCTTGTGATGAGAGAGCAAGTTGTCGAGGCCGCCGACAGCGAGCTCGAACGCGAGGACGGTGAACACGGGCCACGGCAGGCCGGGAGTCATGACGAGGACGGCGAAGCACAGGCACGGGATGAGTACCGACCCGAGCAGGCGGACGCCGTCAGAGAGCGCGAAGTCGCCCCGGCCGCGGAGCTGGCGCCAGCCGATCATGATGTAGTCGATGCCGCTGACCCACGTGAGTGCGACGACGGCGTACATGATCACGAGGATCGTCACGTCCATGTCGCCGTAGAGGTGGAGGCCGAGGATGGGCGCGACGGCCCCGCTCATCACGATGGCGCCGCGCCAGACCCGCTTCGTGCGGACGTACTGCAGGACGAGGAGCACGAGCGGGAGTGCGACGACGACCGCGAGGAAGATCGTGAGGCCAGTGCGGTGGTTCACGAGGAGCGGGAACAGCAGCATCACGCCGATGCCCTGCATCTGCGTCCAGGTCTTCACCTTCGCGAGGTAGCTCGTCTTCAGCGACAGGTCGCGCTGCTCGTAGGCGGAGCGAAGCGCGGTGATGAAGAACTCCCGCACGAACATGAGCGCGCACAACCACGCGGGGATGAGCCCGACGGTGTCGTCCGCGAACGGGACATAGGCGAACGCGACGAAGACCTTGTCGGCGATCGGATCGAGCAGCCCGCCGAGCACGGTCGGGCCGTACTTGCGCGCGAGCATGCCGTCGACCCAATCGGTGCAACCGATGAGCGTGCCCGCGATGAGCGCGGACCACATGTACCAGTTGCCCGTGTATCCCGTGCCACCTTGATAGATGAGCCACGAGAGCAGAGGCATGGGGATCAGGCGCGCAACCGTGACTTGGTTGGCGGTGATCAATGGCTTGCCAGCCGGCACGGGGCGCACACTAACTCGGAGATCTGATCTACGCGATGTAGGAGGGCGCCCCCGTACGATCGCCGCTCCCGTCTCCTTCCCTGCCCTGGTCGATTCCACCAACAAGTGGTGGCCGTTACCTGAGCGCTCGGTGTGCGACTCAACGATTTCAGCCCCTTAGGCGCTGGCTCGGGGGTTGCTGTAGCACGCCGGCACAGTGGAGGTCTCCATGGCTTTGCTCGCGACCCGCATGCCCAAGAACGCTTCTGAGTGGACCGACGGTCAGCTCCTGAAGTTCGTGCTCCGGAACGAGTCGCGCGGCTGGGCGGAGCTGGTTCGCCGCTTCCGCCCGCTGATCTACCGCTGCATCACCAAGGTCACCCTGAAGTACGCGCCGTCGCTGTCGAGCGCGGACCTCGACGAGATCTACGCCGACGTGATGATGCAGCTGGTCCGCGAGGACATGCACAAGCTCCGCATCTACAATCCGGAGCGCGGCACCAAGCTCGGCTCGTGGATCGGCATGATCTCCGTCAACGCCGCGTACGACTTCCTCCGCGGCATCGGTCGCCGCCCGGTCCTCGACAAGGTCGACGGCTCGCAGGACGTCCACGAGGAAGTGGACCGCACCCCGCTCGACCAGCTGATCGAGAAGGAGCGCTGGACCCACCTCAACAGCCTCCTCTCCGACTTCACGGACAAGGACCGCACGTTCGTCGAGCTGTACTACCAGCGCGGCATGGAGGCCGACGAGATCGCGGCCGAGATGCAGATCAGCCTGAAGACGGTCTACTCGAAGAAGCACAAGATCCGCGCGCACCTGGTGCGCTCGCTCCAGGGCATCGCCGGCGATTCGCCGATCGCGGACCTCGCGGCCGCCGCCGCCGCGTAGCAACGAAAACCAGCGGAAGTCAGCACCCTCAGCCGCGGCCTGCGAGTCTACTCGCGGCATGCGGCTGATTCTCTTGGTGGCCCTCGTGCTGATGCTGGGCCCCCGAGCGGCGAGCGCGTTCGAGCGCCGAGACTCCTGCACCAACGCCCTCCTGTGCTCGGACTCGTTCTGCACGGGCGAGGTCGCCGTCGTGATCGACGCGATGGTGCTGTCCGCCGATCCGTACGACATCCCGAATCGCCGGGTCCGGCTCGAGGTGTTCGAGGCGATACCGGCGGAGGCCCTACCGCTCGGCGAGATCGAGGTTGGGGCCGACGTGTACTCGGTCGGGCCTGGATTCGTGGGCACGCGCACCGTCCTGTTCGCACGCGAGGACGCCGGGCAGGTGGTCCTGACCACGGCGGTGATCGACTACGACCTCGATCAATGCTTCGGCGGGCAGCGCGAGCTCGGATCGATCGCCGCGGTCGTGCAGAGCGACACCTGCGTGGAGCAGCTCGACGCGATGGAGGCCGTGCCCGCTGCCAGCAAGCTCGTGATGTGCTGCTCGTGCAGCACCGACGCCGACCCTGTCGGCGGACTCTTGCCGATCGCGCTGCTCGTCGGGCTCAGACGGGTGGCGGCGGGACTTCGTCGCCCTCGGCGGCGGGCTTCTTCGGGTGGCGGTAGTAGAGGTCCATCTGCGGACCGTGCACGCCCTTGCTGTGATCCCCGCGGTCCTTCGGATTGACCCCCTCGGGGACTGCCCACGGGATCTCCGGGTTCGGATAGTTCTTCGCCGCCTCGTACATGTAGCGGGTCCAGAGCGGCACCGCGGTCGTGTAGGCGGCGTCCTTGCGACCGACGGCGCGCTTCTTCTCGTCGTCACCGATCCACACGATGGTCGTGAAGCGCGGGGTGAAGGCGATGAACCACGTGTCGTGGGTGTCGCTCGACGTACCGGTCTTGCCGGCGGCGTGCATCTCGGTCTGGCGCAGCACGGCCTGGAACCCGTACTTCACCTCCTGCGCGAGGAGCTTCTGCATCAGGAAGGCTGCGCGCTCGGGAATGGCGAGGGGCGCCTCGATGCCGCCGATCGCCGCGACGCGATCGAAGCGGTCCGCGCCGGATAGCCGTGGATCGCCGATGACGGTGTTGTCCTCGATCGTGTTGCCATCGCGGTCGAGGATGCGGCGCACGAAGACCCACTCCTTCTCCTGGCCGGCCGGCTTGGGCCACCAGCGGCCGTTCCGCGCGAAGACGGTGTACGCGCGTGCCATCTCGGTGATGCGCGAGCAGGAGGCGCCGAGCGCGAGGGCGTCGTCGGCGAAGATCTTCGTGGTGATGCCGAGCTTGCGGGCCCAGGCGACGACCGGCTCCGCGCCGAGGCGCTTGAACAGATCGACGGACGGGATGTTCTTCGAGAAGACGAGCGCGTATTCGAGCGTGACGTCGCCGTCGAGGGTGTCGTTGAGGTTCTCCGGGGCCCAGACCTCGCCGGTCACGGGGTCGATGATCTGCACCGGCACGTCGTTCAGGACCGTGTCGTAGCCGAAGCCTTCGTTGAGCCCGAGCGAGTAGTAGATGGGCTTGTACGTCGAGCCCGGCTGGCGGCAGGCCTGCGTGACGCGGTTGAACTCGGACCGATCGTAGTCGGAGCCGCCGGCCATCGTCTGCACGTACGCGGTGTGGTGGTCGGCGGTGAAGATCGCGTTCTGCGGATGCGGCACCTGGTCGAGCTCGACGACCTCGTTCTTGCCGTCCCACTCCTGCTCGTCTTCCTTGCCGAACCAGGCCGGGTTCCCACCCTCCTTCAGGTACCACTGGCGAAAGCGCTCGCGGCTGCGGACCTCGCGAACGACCCAGATGACGTCGCCGGGCTTGAGCGCCGACTTGGCGCTGCCGATCTCGATGTCGTTGACCGCGTTGCCGGGCTCCCACTTGCTCGCCCACTTCATGTTGCGCAGGGGCAGCTCGAATTTCCGGTCGCCGATGATGACCTCGGCGCCGCCGCTCTCGACGGTGTCGACGATGGCGAGGTAGCGCTTGTCGGGGATGAGCGGCCCAGAGCCGTACATCGCGCGCTGCCGGCTAATGAAGCGGTCGCGGCCTTCTCCGTCGAGGCGCCACTCCGGCCCCCGCCAACCCTGGCGGTGATCCTGCTTGTGCGCGCCGTAATAGGCGTTGCCGTAGGAGGCCGCTTCCCACGTGGGCTCGGCCGCGGTCTCGACGGTGATACCGCCGCCGACGAGGAGTCCCTTGTACTTCTTCTCGACGTAGCCCTTCACGTAGTCGCTGTAGTAGGGCATCCGGTCGGGGAAGACCTCCTTGTACGTCTTGGTGACGATCGGCTCCTGCTTGGCAGCGGCGACGTCGGCGGGGCTCGCCAGGCCGTACATCACCATCTTGTCGAGGACGACGTTGCGACGCTCGAGGGCGAGCTTCGGGCGCGAGAGCGGCGAGAAGCGCGTGGGGGCCTTGGCGAGACCGGCGATCGTGGCGGACTCGGAGAGGGTGAGCTCGTCGAGCTTCTTGCCGAAGTAGCGCTGGGCAGCCGCGGCCACGCCCCAGGCGCCGGCGCCGAGGTAGATGTGATTGAGATAGACGGAGAGGATCGCGCGCTTGCTGTACGTGGCCTCGAGGCGGCGAGCCATCACCGCTTCCTTGCCCTTGCGCGATAACGACTTCTCGCCGCCGATGAACTGCTTCGCGACCTGCTGGGTGATCGTCGAGCCACCCTGCGCGAAGTCGCCGGCGGTGACGTTCGCCCACAGGGCGCGTGCGATGCCCTTGAAGTAGATGCCGCGGTGCTCGAAGAACTCGTGATCCTCGACGGCGAGGAACGCGTTCACGAGCGGCTTCGGGACCTTCTCGAACGGCACGAGCTCGCGCCATTCCTTCGCGAACTCGCCGAGCAGGGTGCCATCGGCCGCATACATGCGCGACACGCCGGGGGCGATCTTCGAGTACTCCGAGAGATCGGGCGGCTTGGGCGAGACGACGAGGAAGTAGGTCAGGACGCTGACGCCCACCACGCCGAGCGCGGTGAAGCCGATCAAGAACGCGAAGCCGTACAGCTTCAGGATCCAGAAGAGCACACCACCATCGCGACGATTGGCGATGTCGACGCGCGCACCACGCCGGTTGGTACTTCGAGACGCGCGGGCCTTCACTGCGGGCACATCTAGACACGGGGCAACCGGGAGCGGCAAGTGCTACCCTCCGCGGCGATGAGCGCTCGCTGGCTCCTTGTCGTCGCGGGAGTGGCGATCACGGGTGGAATTGCATGGTTACTCGTCCGCCCGGGTGAGGGCCCCACGACCGCCGCCTCCCGAGATGCCGGCGTGAGCCCGCGGCTGATGGCCGATGCGCCCCGGATCGCGACGCCCACGCCCCTGCCCCCGACCCTCGTGGACGCGGCCGTCGAGGCACCCGACGAGGCGCCGGCGCTACCCGCCCTGGTCGAGGACGCGGCGCCGCCGGTCGAGATCGGGGAGCAGGCCTTCGACCGCGAGACGCGCGATGCGGACTGGGCCCCCGCAAAGGAGCGCGAGCTCGATCGTCGCCTGGGCCGGCTCGATCAGCGCCCCGGCCGGGTGGAGTGCCGATCGCGCCAGTGCCGCATGACGTTCATGGGCGGCGAGGATGCCCTCGCGAAGACGATGGCCGTCCTCGACAGCACCAAGGGGCTGCAGGGCTTCGTCGAGAATCAGCTCCTGTCGATCGTGCGGCAGGCCGACGGCACGATGGAGCTGCGCGTGTACGCCTCGTTCGCGAGGTGATAGAACGACGCCGTGCTCGACGGTCTCTTCGTGGCGCCCGCGGTGGCGGCGATCGGTGAAGCGCTCGCCTCCGCGCACGCCGAGGGCACGATCGCCGTCCTGGGCAACGCGCGCATCGCGAAGGGCCTCGCGGCCTCGCGCGAGGTGGTGACGGAGCTCGCCGCGCAACCGCCGGGCTCGCTCGCCGCGGTGGTCGGGACGCAGGCCGACGTGTCGACGCTGCGTGACTGGTCACGCGTCGTCCGCGATGGCGGGGCGATCGTGCTGGTCGATCGCGGCCCCGCCGCCGATGCCAGCCGCAAGGTGCTCTGCGCCGGCCTGACCGAGCTCGAGCAGCGTCACGCGGGCCGCACCGTCGTCACGAGCGGCCTCGTCACGCACATCTAGGTAGTCGCTTCGTGCGGCTAGACCGCCGCGACGTGCGCCATGTTCGTGCCCCGGATGGTTGGACGCCAAGCCGCCAGGGAACGCCAAGGTCAGACGAGATTCATGGCGCTACGCGCGCTCAGGGCGTGTGCTCGATCGGTGCGGCTTCCGGGGACACGCGGGAACAAATGCGGCCGCGCGCAGCGCTCCCCTTCTGACCTTGGCGTCTGGGGCGACTTGGCGTCCAAACTCCGATCAAGCCCGGCGTCGACGAGACGAATGCGTCAATCAGCGTCGCGCATGTACTCGCAGCGCGGCGATTCGATGTGCGGCGTCATCCACGACACGTTGAGCAGCTGGTCGAGCAGGAACCGGAAGTTCCCGTAGGACGCGACGAAGAAGTCCATCTTGCGCTGCTTGATGCCGCCGCCCGTATCGTCGGCGCGGACGCAGCCATCGTGGATCGAGCCGTCGGGCAGCGGCAGGCCGTCGAACTCGGGGATGTACAGCGGCTCGCCGATCGCGATCACCGTCGGATCCACCGCCACACTCTTGAACGGAACGAGCGGGCGCGGCCCGGCCCCACGACCGAACGGATGCTCCTTGACGTCGAGCTGCTCGAAGCACGTGCCGTAGCCGAAGCCGCACTTGCCCTTCGTGTTCACGATGCGCCCGTCCATCATGATCCCCGAGCCTTCCATGCGCAGGGACCACGCGAAGCGCTCCGGCACGCGACCGAAGAAGAACCCCTCGCGCGTGTACAGCTCGGTCCACGTATCGGAGCGGACCTTCTCCTTGCGACCGGCGCGCGGTGAGGCCGCCATGTCCTGGTAGTCGCTCTCGAGCGCCAGCCAGTAGAACCGCAGGGCCCAGCCCAGCTCGTCGACGAGCGGGTAGCCGCAGCACAGCTTGTTCTTGCCGCGGAACGTCGACTTGGCCTGGAGCTGGACGTCCTCTTTCGCGAGCTTGCTGTCGTCCGCCCGCACGCTGCCCGCCGCGACCAGGATTGCGATGACAGCCAGGGGGACGCGCACGGTGCGATCGTAGCGTACAAGGTCGGGGTGCACATCCGCGAGCTTTCCGCCGCCGACGCCTCCTGCGGCGGCAAGGCTCGTCACCTGGGCCTCTTGATCGCTGCCGGCCTGCCCGTCCCCGCTGGCTTCGTGGTGTTGCCCGGCGCGACGCCCGACGAGGTCACGACCGCCCTCGACGATCTCGACGGGGCGCGCCTCGCCGTGCGCTCGTCATCGCCGCTCGAGGACGCGGTCACCGGGGCCGGCCCTGGCGTCTTCGAGTCCATCGTCGACGTCGCGCCCGCCGATGTGTGGTCGGCGGTCGAGCGCGTTCGCGCGAGTGCGCAGTCCGACGCCGCGCGTCGCTACGCGCAGAAAACAAGTCCGACTGATTTTTTGCACGACTCGCGCATAAATCACGTCGGACTTGATTTCGCCGTGATCGTGCAGCGGTTCATCCCCGGCTCGCGCATCACGATCTACACGCGTCCGCCCGAGGACGCGGCGGGTACCGCGGCGTGGATCCAGCCTGCCGATGGCGAGGCGAGCGCGGTCCTGCGCGAGCCCATCGGTGGCATCGAGCAGGATCCGCGGGTGGAGATCGCCTTGAAGGCCGAGCGCGCGATCGGCGCGACCGGAGGTGCCGATGTGGAGCTCGTCGACGACGGGACCGCGCTGTGGGTGGTCCAGGCGCGCCCTATCGTGCGGGCGGCGGCACGCGTCGTGGCCCAGCGCCCGCCCGCGATCGTGCTCGCGCCCCTCGTCGCGGATGGCCGCACGTGGCGCTGGGACGTCACGCACAACCCCGATCCGCTCTCGCCCGCGCAGACCGGCCTCGTGGAGCTCGTGGAGCGCGCCGGCGTCGCACCGTGGTCGATGCGCGTCGTCGGCGGCTACCTGTATTCCGCCGTCCGCGGCGCGCCGCCCGCGGCCGTGGCGACCGCACCTGATGTCGGCGACATCGAAGCGCGAATGGCCGCCGTGCTGTCCGGACCGCCGCGTGAGGGCGTATCGCTCTCGCTCGCGGAGGCCCTCGAACGCTACGTCGCCTTCTATCGCATCTGGGCGAACGAGCTCGCGCCCCTCGTGTCCGCAGAGAAGCGAGAGCACGTCGCGATGGGCGCGCGCCCATCGTCGGTCGAGGCCACGTTGTTCGCGGCGGCGCGCGGCGAGGTGAGCGAGGACGTGGCGATGGCACGCCTGGGCGTGCTCGCGCCCGCGTGGGACGTGGCCGTGCCGACGTTCGCGGAGACCCCCGCGCTGGTGCGAGACGCGATCGCCCGTGCGCGCCTCGTGGCCGCACTCGAGTCGCCGGCGGCATCGAACCCGGCCGCTCCCATCGCCGACCTGGCCGAGCGCGACGACTTCTGGTTCGCGCAGGCCCAATGGCTGGTCCGGCGGGCCCTCCGAGAAACCGTGAGCGCGATGGGGATCGATCCCGACGATGCCGCGTGGCTGCCGCTCGACGATCTGGCCGAAGGACATGTGCTGGATCCCACGCAGGCACGGCGGCGGGCGGCGGCAGCGAGAGCGGCGAACACGCGAGCGGCGGCGTGGGAGATGCCGATCGAAGTGCCCGAAGTCGAAGCGAAAGCGCGTGAGGCCCTGCGCGGTTACGGATCCGGCGGCTCGATCACGGGGCGGGTGGTGCGGTTCGCATCGCTAGCGGGTGCGATCGCGGTGGGACCGCGAGATGTCATCGTGACTCGCGCAGTTACGCCCGCACTGGCCGTGCTCGTGGTCGGCTGCGGCGCCCTCGTCAGCGAGACGGGCGGACCGCTGGATCACGGCGCGGCGCTGGCGCGCGAGCTCGGGATTCCCTGTGTCGTCGGCTGTGAAGGCGCCTTCAGCGCGCTAACCGACGGAATGCTCGTGACGGTGGACGGCGCTACGGGCGCGGTCTACTCGTCGTCGTCGTCGTAATCGGGCTCGTTCGGATCGGTATCGTCCGGCTCGTCGGGCTTGTCCGCAGGGAGCGGCGTGCCGAGGCCCGCGTTCACTCGTTCGCGCAAGTCTTTGCCGACCTTGAAGAAAGGAAGCCGCTTCTCGGCGACGTGGACCGTCTCTCCGGTACGCGGGTTCCGACCTTCGTAAGCCTTGTACTTACGCACGGTGAAAGAGCCAAAGCCGCGAATCTCGATGCCTTCGCCGCGTTCAAGCGCTTTCACCATCGAGTCGAAGATGGTGTTGACGATCGCCTCCGCCTTACCAGCCGGGAGCTTCAATGTCTCGGAGATTTTCTCGATGAGCTCGGACTTGGTCACCCGTAACTCCGCGTTACTTAACGATAGGCTACGCAACCCGGTGTAGTGATGGCAAGGCTAAAGCCGCGGAATCTCGTCATGGCCCTTCGTTTACTGCCGGGATGGTCTGGGGGGCAGTCGAGGTAATGGCTCGATATGACATGGGAAACTGGTAAGTTTGGCACCGGTGGCGGGCATAGAAGTCCACGAGATCCCGCCACGTGATTTTCCCCTTTTCGATCGCAAATCGGAGGGATTGGCCCATCGCGGGGGCGCAGGGCTCCCTTGTTGTGAGGCCAACATGACCGCGGCCGACCCGTGGATCGATACCCACCGCGGTCGGTGGAACCTGCCCGACATAGAAGCTCTGAAGCGGTGTTAGGTCGAGCGTCTCGACGGCGGTGATGGCGATCGCGAGGTCTCCACGGAAGCGACACTCGGCGCGCGTGACCGAGTCGCCCTTGGCGATCACCATCGCGTTGTGCGCGATCGCGGGCACGCTTCCGCAGTCACTCGCGGGGAGGATCTGCGTGACAACGCGGTAGCCGACGTCGTGGCCCGTCGTGTTCGCGACGGTGAGCGCGAGCGTGTCGTCGATGCGAACCGCGGTGATGGAGAGGCCCGCGAGCGTGAGTGCTGGTTGTCCTACCTCCACCACATGCCGGACCGCATCCACGCGATACGGCAGCTCGCTCGACATCTCCTCGATCGAGGGCGTGCGCACGCCCGCCGCCGCGGCGTCCTTCGCGAGGAAGTCCAGGTAGACGCTCTGCGACTCCGTGGATTGCGAGAGGAGGTCCGTGCCGTATCCGATGGCGGCGGGTGGTGGGGCTTTCGGCGGCAGATCGATGGATCCGCAGAAGCGAAGGGACGTCATTGCAAGAACTAACGTCGCGCCGCCGGCGATCACCGCCATCCGGAACTGTCCGTCGGTGATCACCACGTAGTCCACGATACACGCGCTACGGGCCAGACGTTGCCACGTGCGAAAAGATTGACTCGATCAACGTCTGGGAGCGTAATCGGTCCAGATGAGGGCCGCCCAGCACTTGCTGACGTCGCGACTGGCAGCCCTCCTGCTCGCGGCGGTGACGCTGGTTGCGGTGGCGGGGCGAGATCAGGTCGCCCACGCCGATCGCATCTCCGAGCTGACGACGCAGCTGTCGAGCTCGAGCGAGAAGTCCCGGCTCGCGGCGGTGACCTCGCTCGCGCGCCTCGGCGACAAGAAGGCGCTGAAGGCGCTCGTCGGCGCGCTCTCGGATCCGAATGCTCGTGTTCGGTCAGTGGCGGCGGCAGGCCTCGGGAAGCTCGGTCACAAGGCGGCGCTGCCGGCCCTGACCGCGGCCGCCAAGGATGATGTCGACGCCGACGTGCGGGCGCGCGCGAAGGAAGCCGCCCAGTTGGTCGCGAAGGCGGCCAAGCTGCCGGATCCGTTCGCCGTGGTTGCGACGACGCCAGCCGCCAAGCCGTCCAAAGTCGTCCGCTCGTCGGGTGGCCGGGCCGGGTTCGGCAACGAGCCCCGCGCGCTCGAGGCGGCCCCCGAGGTGTACGTGCTCGTGAACTCGTCGACCGACGACTCGCCGGGCGGGAAGACCAACGCCAAGGAGCGCAAGGTCCACGAGGACGTGCTGAAGGCGGCCCTGACGTCGGCCTGCCGCAGCCACACCGCCATGACGACGGTGGCGGCGGACGCGAAGCGCCTGAGCATTCCCGAGCGCCACATCGACATCTCGGTGACCAAGCTCACCGTGACGCAGGTCGGTACGCAGATCGAGATCGAGGCGCAGCTCCGGCTCGCGATCTCCGACGACAACGGCAAGATGCTCTCGTTCCTGTCGGGCGGCGCCAAGGTGCAAGTGCCCAAGCGCACGTTCAATGCGAAGTACCTCCCGGGGCTGCGCAAGGAAGCCCTCGAGAGCGCGCTGACCGGAATGTTCGACAAGCTCGTCGGGCAGCTTCGTACTCGTTCATCGTCGTAGTCCGGTAGGAGCCTGCTAGGCTCCTCACGATGTCGAGGCTGGTCGCCGCTATCGCGCTCGCCGCGATCGCATCGGGCGTGGCCTGGGCGCAACCGACCGGCGTGGTGACGAAGGCGCCCGTGCCCCTCGTGGCGGTGGCCCCCGAGTATCCGCCGGCGGCGTTCGCGGCGAAGCAGGAGGCGCGGGTCAAGGTCCGCCTCTACATCGACGAGAACGGCCTCGTCACGAAGGTCGACGTCCTCGAACCCGTGGGCAATGGCTTCGACGAGGCGGCGCAGGCCGCCGCGATGCAGTACGTGTTCGAGCCGGCCGAGATCGATGGCAAGCCGAGTGCGATCACCGTCGATACGGCCATCAACTTCACCATCGAGGAGCAGCTCGTCGAGGAGCCGCCACCTCCCCCGCCACCGGTGGAGACCGCGGAGGTGGACACGGGCCCACCAAATCACGCGGGCCGGATGGAAGCGCCGATCACCCTCCAGGGCGAGGTCCTCGAGCGCGGGACGCGCCGGAAGCTCGCGGGCGTGATCGTCTCGATCGCCGAGCTCGGGCTCGATGCGATCAGCGGCGAGGACGGGACGTTCTACTTTCACGGCGTCGCGCCGGGCGAGTACCAGGTGCTCGCGGTCGACTCGAAGTACGACCGCCTCTCGCGGCCGGTGACGATCGGGAAGCGCGAGGCCATCGAGGTGCGGCTGTGGATGCGGCCCGTCGGAGGCAATCCATATCAGACGATCGTCGAGGGCGAGCGCGAGGTGCTCGAGGTGACGCGGCGAACGCTGCAGCGCCAGCAGCTCACCAGCGTGCCGGGGACGTTCGGCGATCCGATCCGGGTGGTGCAGACGCTGCCGGGCGTGAACCGCGCCCCCTTCGGCCTCGGCCTCCTGCTGGTCCGCGGTAGCAATCCCGATGACACGGGCATCTACGTCGATGGCCACGAGGTGCCGTCGCTGTTTCACTTCCTCGGCGGGCCGTCGATCTTCAACGCCGAGATGCTCGAGTCGATCGACCTCTACCCCGGAGGGTTTCCCGGTCGGTTCGGCCGCAAGCACGGTGGCGCGGTCGCGCTGGAGCTGCGCCCGTCGAAGAGCGATGGCATCCACGGCTCGGCGAAGGTCGACTTCCTCGATGCGGGAATGTATCTGCGGGCGCCGATCACGAAGGACCTGTCGATCGCGGTGTCGGGCCGACGCTCGTACGTCGACGCGTTTCTCGGCTTCGTGCTGCCCGAGCCAGCGGAGGGCTCGCAGCGGATCGTGACGCCCGTCTATTACGACTACGCGGGGCGCGTCGACTACGACCTGCACGACAACGGACGCGTCGGACTGTTCGTCATCGGCTCGTCGGACACGCTGCGAGTGCTGAACAGTGACGCCGACCAGAACACGTCGGTGAACGTCGGCGCGGCGGTGAAGTTCCTGCGCGTGATCGGCTCGTATGCGCGGTCACTCGGCGGCGATCTGAAGCTGACGCTCTCGCCGGCGTGGGGCCGCGACTCGCTCACGTTTTCGGGAGCGCAGGCGGAGGCGGCCGGGCCATTCACGAGCGTGGGCATCGTGAACAACACGCTGTCGTATCGCGCGCGGGTGTACGGGCGCCTGAATGATCATCTCGTCCTCGATACGGGGCTCGACGTCCTGTCGCGCATCACCCGCTACGAAGCGCTCGTGCCGCTCGATGACAACCTGATCAACTCGCAAGGCGTCGACATCGAGCCGGAGCAGGTGTTTCGCGGGACCTCGTCGCTCGGTGCCGGTGCGTACATCGATCTGGGCATCGATGTCAGCGAGCGCCTGAAGCTGGTCACGTCGTTGCGTCTCGATAGCTATCTGATCGAGGGCAAGGACCGCTTCTCGATCAATCCGCGCCTGGTGGCGCGCTACAAGGTGACGAAGGAGCTCACGGCCAAGGCGTATCTCGGCGAGTTCTCGCAACCGCCGCAGCCCGAAGCGGTAGACGCACGGTTCGGCAATCCGAATGTTGGCGTCGAGAACGCGACGCACATGGGGCTCGGCTACGAGTGGAAGCCAAACCGGCTGTGGTCGCTCGACAGCGAGATCTACTGGGTGCGGCGCCGCGACGTCGTGGTGTTCACGCAGGACACCGTGGCGAACGACGACGGCACGTTCACCAACGTGAACTTCAGGAATGGCGGACGCCGCGACTCCTATGGCCTCGAGCTGATCATCAAGCGCGAGATCAGCGCCCGTGCCTTCGGCTGGGTCTCGTACACGTACTCGAAGGCGCGGCAGCGCGGCCTCGACTCCAACGAGTGGTTCGCGACGGCCTTCGACCAGCCGCACGTGATGAACGCGGTGGCGAGCTACAAGCCGGGCAAGGGCTTCGAGCTCGGCGCGCGCTTCCAGCTGTCCAGTGGCCGGCCCGAGACGCCGATCGTCGGTGCCACCTACGATGCCGACGGCGGCGACTACGATCCCATCTTCGGCGCGACCCGTTCGAAGCGCATGCCGACGTATCGGCAGCTCGACGTGCGCGTCGAGAAGCAGTGGCTCTACGACACGTGGAGCCTCGGGCTCTACCTGGACATCATCAACGTGGCGAACCTGACGAACACCGAGGGCACCGAATACGACTATCGCTATCGCGAGAGCGCGCCGATCACGAGCTATCCGTTCCTGCCGACGCTCGGCATCCGGGGGACGTGGTGAAGCGCCTGTTCCTCCTCGGCGCGATCAGCGCGTGCGCCTCGTTCCCCGATCCCGACGTGGTGGTGGATCTGCGGATCCTCGCGATCACGGCCGATCCGCCGGAACAGGTGATCGATGTCGATCTGAATGCGGTCGATCCGGCGGCCATCCTCGCGCAGCTCCAGCCCACCGAGGTCTGCGCGCTGGTGGCGGAGCCCGATCGCGAGCGCGCCCTCAAGTGGTCGATGACGCTGTGCGCCCTCGATGGCGACGAGCGCTGCGGTGAGCCCGACGACGACGACGAGGATCAGACGCCGCTACCCACGATCTTGCTCGAGGAGGGCATCCAGCCCGACTACGAGACGACGCCCGTGCTGGGCCCGGATGATCGGATGTGCACGACGATCCCGCCGTCGCCGGATCAGCTCGCGATCATCGGCGCGGCGCTCGAGCGCGCAGACTTCGGGGGCGTGGGCGGCATCGACTACGGCGTGTCGTTCGCCGTGGTGGGCGCCGACGAGCCAACCGCTCCCGCGCTGTTCGGAGGCAAGGGCATCCGCGTGTCAGCGCGCATTCCGGCCGAGCGCACCCCGAACTCGAACCCCGTGCTCGACGGCTTCGACGCGAGCATCGACATGGGCGAGCCCGTGCGCCTGCCGCTCGGCCGCTGCATCGAGCAGACGGCGCCGCTCACGATGGCGGTGGGCAGCAAGCTGCGGCTGACCCCGATCGAGAACGCGCAGACCCGCGAGGTCTACGTCGTGCCCACCCTCGACGGCACCACGCGCGAGTTCACCGAGTCTCCGACCTACCAGTGGCTCGTCGGCGCCGGCGGCCTCTCGGCCGGCTCGACGGGCGGCACGCGCGATGGCGTCGGCAACTTCCCGCCGCTCTTCACCGACTTCACGCCGCCCCAGACTCCAGAGGAAGTCGGCGACGGCGTGGACGTCCCCCTGTGGATCGTGCAGCGCGACGAGCGGCTCGGCGCCCGCTACTACGAGAGCTGCATCCGCGTGACGCCCTGATCGGGCCGAGCCCGACGGGGCGCGGCGCCGATCAGTTCTTGACCGTTCGCACGGGGCGAAAGCCAACCGTCTGGGCGCCATCGCCGTCGGTGTCCATCGCGAGGTTGCGGTACTCGATGTTCGTGCGCGTCGATCCTCGGACCGTGCGGTCGGCGTACTTGTCCGTCATCTGGAACCCACCGATCACGGGATCGGTCTGCGGCTTCTCGAAGGCACTCTCCTGGTAGAGGTCCCAGACGTGCTCGGCGACGTTGCCGAGCATGTCGTAGAGCCCGTACGCGTTCGGCTTCTTGCCGCCCACCGGGTACTTCTTCCACCCCTTGCTGATGCCATTCTCGACGTGGTCGTCGGGCTGGGCGATGTCATCGATCGGGCCATAGGCTGACTCCTTCGTACCGCCCCGACCGGCGTACTCCCACTCGGCCTCGGTCGGCAGGCGATAGCCGGTGCAGTCGAGCCCTTTCCACGTGACCGGAGTGGTGGGCGACGGATTATCGCGGGTCTCGGGTGGGGTCGGACCGATCTCGTAGCAAGGCTCCAGCTTCTCGAGCCTGGACAGCGCGTTGAGATACAGGATCGTCATCTCCCACGACACCTGCGTCACCGGACAGTCCAGGCAGCCCGCCCTGTACCGGACGGGCATCATGTTCATCACGTAGTACCATTCGCCCTCCGTCACCTCGGTCGTTTTCATCATGAACGGGCGAGTGATCGTCGTGATGGAGCCGATCTCACTCGGTCGGCCTGTCGAGCCGTCCTCGGGGCGCGGGGCCCCGATAAGAAATTTCCCCGGCTTGATCGTGACGTACTGCGACTGCTGGGGTGGCATCTTCTTTAGCTTCGCTGGCCACGGATCACCCTGGTTGTTTCGCTTCTTCGCCGCGACGAGTCCGTCCACGATGTCCTGCTCGCTCGCGCCGCCACCGTCACCACCGCCGCCGCCCTCGCAGGTCCACGCGCCCTTGTTCTTCAGCAGCTTCTTGTATTTGCCGTCGGACTTGACGCACTCCATGCACTGCTTCTTCGCTCCCTTGTTCTTGAACGTCGTGTTGCAGCCGGAGTTGGTCGTCACGATGCTCTTGTCGGCGGCGGCGTCGCGCGCCCCACCGAGCCAGGATGTGACGACCGCGATCGCGATGAAGAAGGCGCATGTGGATGAACGCATGGGTGTCATTCTGCTCTCGTAAGACGACCAGCTGCGTGCCGGGACCACATCTGGTGATTATTTCGGGCCAGGTCCCCCTCCAAGGGCGCGAGATGAATGGGTTACTTCGTTCCTTCAGCCAAGCAGCAGGCTGGCGAGCAGGAGCAGATTTCGGTGCGCCGGTCGGCGAGCTCGCCCGTTACCGGGAAGCATGTTCCACCGAAGCCAGGAGGCGCTCGAGGCTGAGCTCGACGCGACTCGCCACCATCGCAAACAGCTCGTCCAGCTCGGCGTCGGGGAG
Organism: Kofleriaceae bacterium; assembly: GCA_022842285.1. Classification (GTDB taxonomy): domain Bacteria; phylum Myxococcota_A; class Polyangia; order Haliangiales; family Haliangiaceae; genus JABFXX01. Next base: position 2,202 of record JALHPV010000079.1, on the reverse strand, counting down.
CTTCATCTCGCTGCGGGTGGCAGTGAAGACGGCGTCGCGGGCGGCGGCGAGCCAGCGGACGACGGTGGCGCGGTGCACGCCGTACATCTGGGCCAGGGCCTCGAGGGTGACGCCGTCGAGGAAGTGCAGGCGCAGGAGGTTGCGATCACGTGGGGTGGCGGCGCCGACGGCCCGCGTGAATGCAGCGGCGAAGGCCTGCCGGTACTGCGCCTTCATCACCGAGAGGGCGACGTCGGCAGAGGCAACGAGCACGTCGTTGGTGGGCAGCGCGGTGAGCTTTTCGTCCTGGCGAATGCGATCGATGGCGGCGCGCGAGGCGGCCACCTGGATCAGGCCACGCAGGCGACCCTTGCCGGCGTACTCGACGATGCGTGGAGGTTGATCGCCGTGCGGCAGGACGAGGCGCTCGCGGACGGTCGAGCGGACGTCCTCGACGGTGGCGGTCGGCAGCTTCATGCCGGCGAGGGCGAGCGGGACGACGGAGAGGTAGTCGCGGTCGAAGGCGGCGAGGGCCTTGGCATCGCCCCGCGCGACGGCGAGGGCCAGGTACAGCTCGGCCACGCCCTCGGCGGTCGGAAGGTCGCCCTTGGCCGCGATCGCGGCGACGAGGTCCGCGCGCTCGACGACGATGCCCGGCCACATCTGGGCGGCCTGATCGCACAGCGCATCGAGCTCGGGCGGCACCACGAACCGGATGGTACCTTGAGGTTGCCGTGACGTGTCTCGACGACGAGACGGTGCTCGGGTTGGTCGAAGGCCGGCTCGCTGCCGCCGTGCTGACCACGCTCGACGCGCATCTCGATAGCTGCGTCGACTGCCGCGGGATCGTGGCGCAGGTCTCGCGGGTCCGGGGCGACGCGGGCGTGCTGCCGCGCGGCCATGCGCTGGGCCGGTACGTCATCGGAGAGCTGCTGGGCAGTGGGGCCATGGGGCACGTGTACTCGGCGTGGGAGCCGGAGCTCGACCGGCGCGTGGCCGTGAAGCTGTTGCGCTCGCAGGGCCCGCGCGAGCGGCTCGTGCGCGAGGCGCAGGCGATGGCGAAGCTCGACCATCCGAACGTCGTCACGGTGCACGAGGTCGGGACCTCCGACGAGGGTGTGTTCGTGGCCATGGCGCTCGTCGACGGCGCATCGCTGCGAACGTGGGCCGAGGCCAAGCGTCCGTGGCGCGACTCGCTGCGGGTGCTCGTCGACGTCGCCCGCGGACTCGCCGCCTCGCATGCGGCCGGGGTGCTCCATCGGGATGTGAAGCCCGACAACGTGATCGTGGGGCGCGATGGCCGCGCGCGCCTCGGGGACTTCGGCCTCGCGCGCTCGGAGGGCAAGATCGTCGACGGCGATGCGCTCGCCCTGGGCACGCCGACGAGCGTGGCCGGCACGCCCGCGTACATGGCGCCCGAGGTGCTGCGCGGCGGTGCGGCGACGATGGCGAGCGATCAGTTCGGGTTCGGCGTGACCGCCTACGAGGTGCTCGCGAAGCAGCGGCCGTTCGTCGGCGCGAGCTGGTCCGAGCTCGTGACGGCGATCGAGACGACGACGCCCGCGTCCCTTCGCGATGCGCCCGGATGGCTCGACGACGCGATCCGGCGCTGCCTGTCCCCCGATCCGGCGAAGCGGTGGCCCGACCTGAAGTCGCTCGCCGACCATCTCGCCACGCGCGGCGAGCGCCGTCGGCCCGCGGCCATGGTGGCGAGTGCAGCGGCCTTCGCGGCGATGGCGAGCCTCGTCACCGCCGTCGCCACCTCGGGCTCGAAGGCCACGCCGACCTGCGCCCTCGGTGACATCGAGGCGCCGACCGACATCGCCCCCGCCGCCGTCGAGCGCTGGATCGCCGCCTGGCGCACCGAGAGCGCCGCCACCTGCAGCTCGACGGAGCCCCGCCTCGTCGTCGCCGCGCGCCAGCGCTGTCTCGCGGGCCGCCGCGATGATCTCCGCGCGTTGCTCGCGCAGGCGCGTGTGGCGCCCGATCGTCCGGCGGCGAGCGATCGCCTCATCGATGCGCTCGCCGCCCGCTCCCCCGCGGAGTGTCGCCTCGAGCCCGCCCTCCCGGCCGGAGCGGCGCCGACGCGCCAGTTCGCGCTGCGGGCCCTCGACGCGGGTCTCTCCGCCGTGCGCGCCACGATCGCGATCGCCGATGCGCACCCTGCCGTAACCGACGCCGCGCGCCTCGTCGACCAGGCCCGGCTCCTCGACGACGCCGGCG
>JALHPV010000078.1:26381-27616 GCA_022842285.1 Kofleriaceae bacterium | reverse complement strand
CTCGCTGCGTCATGCGCGGCGGCGGTGGTGGCGGTGGCGAGGCCGGACGCGGCGCGGCGACCGCCCGCGGGGCCGGGGACCGACCGAACGCGGCCAGCGCCTGCGTGCGACCAGCTTCGTCGCCGAGCTTGCGGTACGCGTCGCGGATCAGGATGAAAATCTCGGCCGCCGTCGAGCGCAGCTCCGTCGACTGGTAGCGAGCGAACCGATCCGGGTGATACCGCTTCGTCAGCTCGCCGAAGGCCGCGCGCACGTCGTCGTCGGTGGCCTCGTAACCGACACCGAGCACGAGGAACGGGTTCAACTTCTTCAGCGACTCCGCCTCGCTCACGAGTGCGCGCACGAGGTCCTGCTCGGCGGCGGACACCTCCTCGCCTTCGTTGACCGACATCTCGACCGGCGGCGCCGTCGGCGCGCGCGGTGGTTTCACGATCGGGATGCCCGAGGCCGGCGTCGCGGTGCGAGTCTTCGACTCCGCGGCGAGGGCGTTCTCGATCATCCACGTCGTGCGCTCGTCGATCGGCGCGAGCTTCAGCGCCACGCCCGCGCCACGGTGCGGGTCATCGACGTGCTGCTCGACCGCGCCGGTGAGCACGACGACCGATCCGCTCGGGAGCGTCAGATCGATCCGGACGGCCGTACCGAGGGGCGGCGGCGTCGATGCCTTGAGGAACATCGTGCCCTTGCTGAGGTCGCGCCTGTAGATCGTCGCGAGCTGCTGCCAGGAGGCACAACGCAGCTTGATACTAAGCGCACCAGCAGCCATCGAAGATCTGCGAAATCTTAGGCGTTCACGGCTCGCGTGGCAACGATCGGTACCGCGCCAACACGCGCTCGTGGCGCTCTTTGATGCGCTGCAAGTAGACGCGCTCGCGGGTCTGCATCAGGGCATCGCGGGCCAGCTGGGCCAACCGGACGACCAGCGTCTCCACGTCGTGGAGCGGCTTCTGGACGAATCCGACCACCCCCAGGTCCGCGGCCGCGACCGCGAGGTTCGCGTCCTGGACCGAGGTCACGAGAAAGGCGGGCAGCCCCGGGATCTTGCTGCGGAGTCGCCGCACCGTCTCCAGGCCATCGATACCGGGGAGCTGGGCCGCGACGAGCGCCAGGTCGATGCCTGCGGTGGAGGCCAGGAGCTCGACGTCGCGCAGGGCCTCCTCGCCCGTTACGTAAGCGAACGTGGCCACGCCGGCCGTCTCCAGCCGGTCCGCCAGCTCGTCGGCGACCGAGCGCGC
>JALHPV010000078.1:0-26371 GCA_022842285.1 Kofleriaceae bacterium | reverse complement strand
GCGTGCTCGACCAGCAACACGGATGGCGACCGGATGTCGGCGCCGGTGACCGCCTGCATCTCGCCCGTTCGACGGGCCCGCGCCGCGAGGGCCTCCTCGGCATCGATCGACCGCCGCTCCGTGCGGATCAGGTCCTTGAGGAGCTCCTCGACCATCCCGCGGGTGTCGTGGGCGGCATCGACCTCGCGGACTCGCTCCGCCTGGCGCTGGCACACCCGGGTGACGACGGTCTTCGCGGTGGCGCTGCCCTCCAGGTGAAGGTCGATGACATCACCCGCCCCCCCGCGCATGCAGGCCAGGACGAGGGCGGCATCCGCTTCGTGGGTCACGGCGATGGGCAGCGTGTTCGGTGCGACCGCGAGCAAGCGCCGGATCGCCTCGGTCGCCTTGCGGGCATCCTCGTGCTCGCCGGCCGACAGGTCGCGGAGATCGAGGAGCATGGCCGGGGGCGTGGCGTGCGTCGACGCCACCTCGATCGCCGTGGCGAGCTCATCCACGATCGTGACCACGACGCCCGCGCCGGCGAGCCGATCCATGAGCCCGCGCAGCGCTCCACCGGCGCCGTTGGGAGCAATGAGGATGGCAGCGAGCTCCATCGCGTCGCGGACCATACCGGAAAACGACCCAGCAGATTAAGCTCGCTGCATTCATGTCCGAGCACCTGTTTCTCCGCGCGTGCCGCCGCGAGACCGTCGAGCGCACTCCCATCTGGATGATGCGCCAGGCCGGCCGGTACTTGCCCGCCTACCGGGCCGTGCGCGCGAAGGCGTCGTTCCTCGAGCTCTGCCGTAACCCGGCGCTCGCCACGGAGGTGACGCTCCAGCCGATCGACGAGTTCGGCTTCGATGCGTCGATCCTCTTCTCGGACATCCTCATCACGCTGCCCCCGATGGGCATCGACGTCATCTTCCCCGATGCGGGTCCGAAGATTCCGACGCCGGTGCGCACGTCCGAGGCGATCGCCGACGTGAAGGTGTTCGACCCCGAGCTCGAGCTCCCCTACGTGATGGAGGCGATCAAGCAGATCAAGACCGGGCTCGCCGGCCGCGTGCCGCTGATCGGCTTTGCGGGGGCGCCCCTGACGATGCTCACGTACATCGTCGAGGGGGGCGGTTCGAAGGACTATCCCCACACGAAGAAGCTCCTCTACGGCGCGCCGAAGGATGCGCACGCGCTACTCGACAAGATCGCGCACAACTGCGCCGCCTTCCTCGAGGCCCAGGTTCGCGCCGGCGCAGACTGCGTACAGCTCTTCGATAGCTGGGGCGGCATCGTCTCGCCCGGCGACTTCCGCGAGTACCCGCTGCGCTACGCGAAGCAGGTCATCCAGCTCCTGCGCTCGTCAAAGACGTTCTCCGAGCGGCCGGTGCCCATCATCTACTTCGTGAATGGCTGCGCTCCGTACCTCGATGACTACGCATCGAGCGGCGCCGACGTCCTCGGCGTGGACTGGCGTGTCGGTATCGACGAAGTCCGCCGCCGCGTCGGCGATGGTGTCGCGTTGCAGGGCAACCTGGACCCGGGCGCGCTCTTCGCGTCCCCGGCGGAGATCCGGACGCGCGTCGCCGACATCCTCGCGCGCGCGGGCACGCGAGGTCACATCTTCAATCTCGGCCATGGCGTCCTGCCCGAGACCAACCCCGAGCACGTGCGGGCGATGGTGACGGCGGTGAAGGAGCTGTCGGCGCGCTCATGAAGGTCGCGGTGGTTGGCGGAGGTCTTGGTGGCCTCGCCGCGGCGCACGCGCTGCTCGCGGCTGGTCACGACGTGCACGTGCTCGAGGAGCATGCGCGCGCGGGCGGGGTCATCGGCACGAGCACGGTCGATGGCTACGTCCGCGAGCATGCGGCGAGCTCGTTCCTCGGCGGTCCGCCGCACGGCGCCCTCGCGCTGTGCGAAGCGCTCGGCGTTCCCGTCGAGCAAGCGTCTCCCCGTGCGAAGCGCCGCTGGATCTATATCGACGGCAAGCTGCGTGCGCTGCCCCGCAATCCCATCGAGCTCGTGCGCTCCGATCTCCTCACCTGGCGCGGCAAGCTCGACCTCGTGCGCGAACCGTTTCGTCCCGCGCGCACCGATCGCGACCATGACGAGTCGGTGCACGCCTTCGCCGCTCGCCGCCTCGGCGCCGAAGCCGCCCGCGCGATCGTCGCGCCCGCGGTGACCGGCATCTATGCCGCCGACGCCCACTCGATCAGCCTCGAGGCCGGCTTTCCCCGGATCGCGGCCCTCGAAGCCGACGGGGGCCTCGTCCGGGGCCTCGCCAAGCAAGCGGCGCGTGGTCTCGCCGGCAAGTTGATGGCGCGTGTCACCGGCAAGCGCACCGCGGAGGGGCCGAGCCGTACGCGCCGAGGCATGTTCGCGCCCCGAGGGGGGCTGGGCGCCTTGATCGAAGCGTTGTCACAGCGCCTCGGTGATCGGCTGCGCCTTGCCACGCAGGTCGAGAGCATCGCGGCCACGCAGGGCGCGAAGTCGATCGTCATCGACGACGAGACCTTCGATGCGGCCGTGCTCGCCGTCCCCGCGCACCACGCCGTCGGCATGGTGAACGTGCCCGAGCTCGCCACGCGCCTCCGGGACTTTCGCCGCGCGCCGGCCGCGCTCGTCTATCTGGGCTTCCCGGCGACGGCGGCGCCCGACGTCCAGGACGGCTTCGGGGCTCTCGTCGCGCAAGGCGAGGATGTGCGTGTCCTCGGCTTCGTCTTCGAGTCGACGGTCTGGGCCCAGCGGGCGCCCGCCGGCCACGTGCTCGTACGCTGCATCATGGGAGGCGGGCGCGACCCCGCTGCCGCCGCGCTGCCGGACAGCGAGCTCATTGCCACCGCAGTCGCCGATGTCGGGACAGTCCTCGGGATCACCGCGCGGCCCACTCACACGAGTGTCGTGCGCTGGTCACATGGCATCGCGCAATATGGCGTCGGCCATCGCGATCGCGTGCGGTCGGCCGTCGCCGTGGCACGCGCCCATCGCATCGTCCTCGCCGGCGCCGACTATCAGGGCCCGGCCGTGAACGACCTCTGTGCGGATGCGGCGCGCGTCGTCGACGAGGTGCGCTCGTGGGCCGGCTGACGCTCGTACTCCTGCTCGCGGCGTGTTCGGGCAAAGGTAAGTCGACGGGGGAGGCGCACATCAGCGATTCGGGGGCCGGACCGGCCACATCGGCCGACGGCGGGCTCACCGCCGGCAGCGGCGCCACCCTCGTGACCGATGGCCCACCCGCCACGGGGGACATCTCGGTGCGCGTCGAGTGGACCGACGTCCCCGTGAAGGGGCGCGCTTCGCCCGGCCTCACGGCATGCAAGACCCCGCGGGCCGCCGCGGTCGCCCCGACCACGACCTGGGGCATCCCCGACGTCCTCGTCTTCGTCGACGGCGCGACGACACCCGAGCACGTCCGGGTCGTCCTGGCCGACTGCACCCTCGGCCCCCGCGTCGGGTCGGCGAGGACGCTGGTCGTCGCCTCGGCCGTCGGTCAGCCAAGGGCCGTCTCCATCGCGAAGCGCGGCGCGATCGAGGCCGTGGTCGCGGGCACGCTCGACAAGACCAAGGGCCGCACGATCCAGCTCCCGATCGCTGGCCATGCGGTGACCATCGCCCTCGAGCCGGGCGCGGTGTACGAGCTCGCCACGATCGACAAGCCCTCCGAGACCGCGTGGATCGCGACCGGTGCGGCCGTCACCGATGCGAGCGGCGTCGCCACCCTCGCCAGCCTCGCCCCCGGCGAGCACGCCGTCACCGCCTGGCTCCCACCCCGCGCTGGTCAACCGGCGCGCGTCGGCCGCGGCACGGTCACGGTCGAAGCCGGCGATGTCGCCGACCTGACGCTGCAGCTCGACGAGAATTGAGTCCCGTGTCGCAGGGGTCGGACCCCTGCGACAGGTGCGTTAGGTGTCGCAGGGGATGTCGCAGGGGTCGGACCCCTGCGACATCACGAGATGCTTACAAGTGTCGTGCGCCGCATACGGGTCGGCCCCCTGCGACAGGCGCATGCGCGCGGACGCGTCAGTCGGTGTCCGGTATCCGGACAATAGCGACCGCCGCGTCTTTCGTGACCTCAACGCGCTCGGGCGTGTGCGTCGCGTTGGTGATGACCGCCACGTCGCCGCGATCGGCGCGCTCGAGAGGCTTGGTGTCCGGGGTCCGGTGTCGCGTCATGAGACGCAGGGGCATGCGGCCGGCCGCGCTGCAGCCCATGATCTCGTGCTTGCCCTTTGCGATCCGCGGGGCGCTCACGATGCGCCAGGCGGTAGCCCCCGCCTCGACGAGGTCGCGCGGCTCCTTGCGCAGGACGAGGTAGGCGAACTTCATGCCGCCGTCGCGCAGGCCGGTGATCCGGGCAAGCTCGGCCGTCCTCGGGGGCAGCGTCAGGGGGCGGTCTTCATGGCACCAGTCGTCGGGGTCGGCGAGAGCGGGGCAGGGCGCGGTGCGGCGAGTGCACGGCGCGAACACGTGGAGTCCCGTGGACAGGGCCGCGTCCCGGATCGCGTGGAGGGCGCGCGTGGTCGTGCGCAGCGCGGGCTCGATCGCGATGACCGCGCCGTCGGGGCCGATGACATGCATGGCCTGCTCGACGACGGCCAGCGCTTCGGTGGTGGTGAGCTCGTTGAGCACGGTGCCCATGAGGACGAGATCGAAGGAGCCGGTGAGCTTGCCGCGGACATCACCGGGACGGGTCTCGAATCGCACCTCGACCCCGACGGATGTCGCGAACGTCGTCACGGCCCGCATCGCGATGCCGAGGGCCGGCGCATCACGATCGATCGCCACGACCTGCGCGGCGATGGACTGTTTGGCCAGCCACGCGACGAGACCGAGCGTCATCGCGCCGCATCCCGCGCCGAGATCGAGGATGCGCAGCGGACGCGCTGCGGGCAGCGCCCCGGCGCGGGCGAGCTCGGTGAGCGGCACGACGACCTTCATGGCGTCCGCGATGGTGAAGAACGCGGCCCGGGCGGCGAGGTCTCCCGGCTTGTCCTTCGGAGCGGCGAGACGTTCGCGCTCGGAGGTGTAGCGGCGACTGCGATCCTCGATGGCCGCGCGTAGGCTGGCCACGCCGAGCACGCTCTCGCCGAGCGCCACGCGGGTCGCGTCGCGAACAGCGGCTTCGAGGGCGACCGGGACGATCAATTCTCGGGGGAGCGGATGCGCCCGGAGTCAGCGCTGACCGCTTCGTGCTCGCGCGAAGGTTCCGTCGGGCCTTCGATGCCTTCGTCCACGTCGGGACGCGGCGATGCGGCGCGGGGCGCGGCCGGCTTGTCGGCGGCCTTCGCCTTCTTGTCGCCGGTCTTCTTCTTCTTCTCTTTACGCTCGGTCTTGGGCTCGACGGTGTCGTCGACGACGGGCTTCACCTCGGCGCGCGCCTCGGGCGGACGATCGGTGCGACGTGTCGGCTCCGTGTCGCCGCCGTCTTCCGTGGGCGGCTTGCGCGGCCGCGGGGGGATGGTGTCGCCGAGTGCGTCGTCGTTGACGACACGCATGGGGACGGTGGCTCGCGGATTCGCGGTCGGTGACGGCAGAGGCGGCGCGGTGCCGAGGCGCGGCGCGAGGCCCGCCGGCGACGCGACGTAGGTCGTCTCGGTCGGCTCGTCGGCGAATGGGTTCGGGGACTCGACGGGCTCGGTGCCTTCGCGCGCGGTCGCGATCGGCACGGGGGCCTCGACGACCTCGGTGATGTGCACCGCGATGCCGGTGATGTTGTCGTGACCGCCGCGCGTCTTTGCCATCTCGACCATCTCGGTGAGGGCGTCGCCGGGCTTGTCCTCCGACAGCTTCTCCGCGACTTCGTCCTCGGCCGGGAAATAGTCGTGGAGACCATCCGAGCAGATGAGGATGCGGTCGTCCTTTTTCAGAGTGACGTGCGCCATCTCGACGCCGACATCCTCGGAGACGCCGATCGCATTCACGAGGATGGTGCGGAGCGGCGAGACCTGCGCCTCTTCGATCGTCAGCTTCCCCTCGATGACGAGGACCTCGGCGACGGTGTGATCGGTCGTGATCTGCGAGGTGCGACCATCGCGGACGAGATACGTGCGGCTGTCGCCGACGTGCGCCACGAACGCCTCGGGGCCGGCGACCAGCACGACGTCGAGCGTGGTGCCCATGCCGGCCTTGTCGGGCTCGGCCTGTCCGCGGCCGAACACGGCGCGATGCGCCGACAGCACGGCGTTCTGGAGGAGCTGCACGAGCGCGCGGCGCCCCGGATCGGTGGGTTGCTTCGTGAACGCCGTGATCTCGGGCTCGGACGCGAGGAGCGCTTCCTTCACCGTCGCGACGGCCATCGCGGATGCGACTTCACCCGCGGCGTGACCACCCATACCGTCGGCCACGATGAAGAAGCCGCGATCGGGTTCGCTGTGGGCGGAGTCCTCGTTGTGCTCGCGGACCATACCGACATCGGTAGCGAGCCACGCTTCGAGCGTGACCCTGGGGGTGTCGTCGGATGGTTCAGCCATGACAGGAACTAACGGCCAGCAATCTTCGTCCGCCGAGGCGTGGGCCGCAAGCGATCGGAGCCAAACTCGCGTTTCTCCTGCGTCATTTTCAGGCGTGTCTCCATGACCGCGATCGCGGCCGGTTCGCGATCGATGGCGAGGAACCGCCGCCCGAGCCGCTGGGCGACGGCCGCGGTGGTTCCGGACCCCGAAAAACAATCCAGAACGCGGTCCCCGGGGCGGGTCACGGCGAGGAGGATGCGCTCCAGGAGCCGCTCGGGCTTCTGCGATGGCCAGCCGGTCCGCTCCTTGGCCGAGTGGTTCAAGGTCTCGATGTCGGTCCACCAGTCCTCGGGGACCTTCCCCTCGGCCACGGGATACCGGTAGACGCGGCCCGTCTTGCGGTCCGTCTTCTCCTGGATGGCCTGCCCAGAGGCATCGCGCGCCACCCGCATGTGCGACCCACCGCGCCGCGGCACGCGGACCGCATCCGCGTAGAAGGCGTGCGCGGGGCCGCGCGCGTACCAGAGGATCGTGTCGTGCTTGCGGCCGAAGCCGCGCCGGCTCTTTCCCCCGACGGAGTAGCACCAGACGATCTCGTTCACGAAGCACGCCCGGCCAAACAGCCCATCGAGGGCGACCTTCACGTAGTGCACGGCGCGATAATCGAGATGCACGAAGAGCGAGCCGTGCTCCGCGAGCACCCGTTTACCCTCGACGAGATACGGCTCGAGCCAGGCCACGAAGGCGACGGGATCGTCGGCCCGGTCGACGTACGAGTGCCCACGCCCGACCCGCGCCAGGCCCGTCCCGAAGGGCGGATCGATGTAGATGGCATCGAAGCTGCCGGCCGGTTCGTGCGGAAGCACGTCGAGCGCGTCGGCACAGACGAGGCGGTCCACGCCAACCACGGTACACTGGCGCCATGCGCTTCGGACCCTGGTATCCGCTCGACGAGTCCGATGACCATGCCCCCGCGGAGGGTGGAGTCTTGCAGCTGAGACGGGCGAACGGCCTGATCGACTACCCGACGGGCAAGAGCGCCATGGTGCACTACGAGCACGCCACGGATGTCCGCGCGGCGGCGCACGCGCTCGCGGGCACGTATCGCGAGGACGATCTCCTGTGCCGCCACTTGATCGAGGTTCCGCCCGCTACTGACCTCGCCGCGTTCTGTGCGAAGTTACGTGACGATTTCGTGCTTCGGTTCGGTGCGCCCCCGAGTCCGCGATGAAGCTTGTCGAAGCCGAAGCTGTCGGCCCCGTCGAGGGCGAAGAGGCGGTCGTCACCCCGCCTCGGCCGCCCCACCGGCGCGTTTCGGTCTCGCTCATCTTCACGCTCACCGTCCTCATCGGCACGGTCGTCGCGATCTTCCTCGTCTTCCCGGCCCGCGGTGACACCGTGCTGGCGGCTGCGATCCAGCAGCACCGCCAGTCGACCGAGCCGTGGGATCTCGCCAATCCGTCGCCCGCCGAGACCCGAGCCTGGGCCTACGGGGTGGTCGGCGCCGGGGCGCCGCTGCCGTCCCTCGAGGCGCCCGTCCAGATCATCGGCGTGCGGCGCGTCGAGCTCCTCGATCGCCCCGCCGCGGTGGTACGGCTCCGCGTCGGCGACGACCCCATGACCTACGTCGTGCAGTCATCGCAAGGCCAGGGGCAGAAGCCCGCGCACTCCGATCGCGATGACGGGGACCTCCATGCCATCGCCTGGCAGTCTGGCGATTTCGTCGCGGCCGCAGTGGGCCAGGCGGCCACGCGCGACCGCTGGCTCAAGCTCGTTCGCTAGTCGTCCTTGCGGTCGAGATGGATCGCGCGGCGTAGCGACGTCTGCCCGAACTTCGCCGCGACCTTGTCGAGCGTGTCGCCGAGTCGCTCGCCCTTGGCGCGGGCCGCCTCGTCGAAGCCGAGCTGCCTCGGCGCATCGCGCGGCTCGAGCTGCGTGGCGGTGACCCCACACAGCCGGATGCGCATCCCCCGGCGGTCCTCGACGGGGAGCCGGGCGAGGAGACCGATGGCCGTGCGACCGAGCAGGCCACCATCACTGGTCGCGCTCTCGAGCGTGGTGCGACGCGTGACCTCGCGGAAGTCGTCGTAGCGCAGGGTGAGGATCACCGCGCGGGCGCGCAGCCGTGCATCGCGGAGTCGATGCGCCACGCGGTCTGCTTGATCGAGCAGGACGACCCCCAGCTCGCCCGTGTCGTCGAGGTCGGTCTCGAAGGTCTCGCGATGGCCGACGGAGACCGGGTCGCGCTCGGGCTCGACGAGCCGTGAGTCCTCCCCGCGGGCGAGGGCCGCGAGGTGCTCGCCGGTCACGGCCCCGAGCCGCGCGACGAGCGCTGGTACCGGATAGCGCGCGACCTGCCCGATCGTGGAGAGCCCCATGGTGGCGAGCGCGGTCCGGGTCGTCTCGCCGACGCCCCAGAGGCGGGTGACGGGGAGGGGATGCAGAAACGCGAGCAGGCCCTCCGGCGGCACGATGCGTAGTCCGTCGGGCTTGTCGATATCGGAGGCGATCTTCGCCGCGAGCTTGATGGGCGCGACGCCGACGGAGGCGACGAGCTCGGTCTCCGCACGCACCCGCTGCTTGATCGCGCGCGCGATGGTAGGGCCGTCGCCGAGGAGGCGTTCGCTCGCGGTCACGTCGAGGAAGGCCTCGTCGAGCGAGAGCCCTTCGACCTCGGGGGAGTAGTCGTGGAGGATCTTGAAGAACGTCTCCGACGCCTCGGCATACCTCTCCATCCGGTGCTTCACCACGATCGCGTGGGGGCACCGCCGCATCGCCTCGGCCATCGGCATCGCCGAGTGGATCCCGAACGTGCGCGCCTCGTACGAGCATGCGGCGACGACTCCGCGCTTCGCCGAGCCGCCGACGAGGACCGGCTTCCCGCGTAGCTCGGGATGGTCCCGCTGTTCGACCGCCGCATAGAACGCGTCGAGGTCGACGTGCAGGATCGTGCGCACCACCTAGAACGGTTGGCGTTCGACCAGATACACGGAGACGAGCATGCCCACGAGGAACATGCTCCAGAGCCACTGCGCGGGCGGCCGCAAGTCGCCCTGCGGGAACACGCGGATCTTCTTGCGCACGATGCCGTGCACCGGAAGCATCAGCAGCACCACCACCGTCAGCTTGGCGTGCAGCCACTTCGCCTTGGGGAGCTGGAACATGTTGGGGCTGTCTGCGAGCGCCATGTAGAGCCCACACGCGATGACCAGCATGAGGGCGATATCCATCATGAGCGCCAGCGCACGCTCCATGACCGTGAACCGGTCATGCATCTCCTTGGGTGCGCTCGCGTGCATGCGCAGCAGCCAGTAGGTGGCGAACATGCCGCCGATCCAGACGAACAGCCCGATCAGGTGGCCGATCTTGAACCAAGTGTGCGGGCTCATGACGCCAAGGTATATGATCGACATCCCTCGTGGCACGAGTCCTCAAGGTCTTCTTCCACGATGCGTGCTTCGACGGCACGACCTCGGCGGCGCTGTTCTCGGCGTTCTACCGGGGCCACGTCGACACGGGCGTGGACGTGCGCCCGGTGGGGATGGTCCACCGCGATGGAGATCCCTTCGAAGGGATTGCCCTGGATGCAGACGACCACGCGTGTGTGGACTTCCGTTTCTGCGCGAACCCCCGGATGCGGTGGTGGTTCGATCACCACCCGACGGCGTTCCAGCCGCCCGCGCTGCGTCAGGTGTACGACACCGAGCAACTGCCGACCTGGGTGTTCGACCCGACCGCGCCGTCCTGCGCCGGCTTGATCATGAAGGCGCTCGAGCGCGACTACGGCTGGACGCCGTCCCCGCACCTCGCCGACGCGGTCCGGTGGGCGGACACGATCGACGCCGCGCAGTTCGCGTCCGCCGAAGCGGCCATCGCGCTCGACGAGCCGGCCCAGCGCCTGGCGGCCTGGCTCGCGCATGGACGCAGCAAGCTCGATACGTCGCGCTACGTCGAATACCTCTCGCGGCAGTCCCTCGCCGAGGTCGCGGCCCGGCCGGAGCTCGCCCCGCAGCTCGCCCTCGTCGAGGCGGAGCGCATGCGCGAGCTCGATGCCGTGCGTCGCATCGGCGTGTGGCACGGTGACGTGATCGTCTTCGACCGGATCAACGATGTCGGGGCGCGGAGCCCTGGCTTTCTCGGCTACGTGTTGTTTCCGACGTGCCTCTACGCCGTGGCGGCCACCCGCGCCGCCGACACGATCAAGATCTCCGTCGGCGTGAATCCCTGGAGCAAGGGCACGCGGCGCCACGATATCGGCGATCTGTGCGCGCGCTTCGGGGGCGGCGGTCATGCCGTCGTCGGAGGCATCACCCTGCGCGCCGACGAGCTGACCCGGGCGCGCGAGACGCTGACGGCGATCGTGCGCGAGCTCGCGGCCTAGTTACCTAGAACCGGCCGCCGAAGACCATGGCCGCGCCGCTGCCCGTCGCCTGCACCTCGAGGGTGGTCGAGGTCGAGCGAGTCGCGCGATACCAGAGGTAGGCCGAGACGCCCGCCCCGACGATGGCCACGCCGCCCGCGATCCGCGCGCCGAGCAGGCGTGACTCCATCGCGCTCCTGGCGGCATCGAACCCAGCCCCGGCGGGCTCCTGGTTGGCGTCCTCGCGCTTCTGGTAAGCGAGGTAATACAGGATGGCGCCACTCACCGCGGCGACGCCGGTCACCGCCGTGGCCGCGATGGGGGGCAGCGTCGAAGGCCGCCGCTCCCGCGCAGGAGCGATCGGCGGCTCGCCGGGCGGCGGGTCACCGGGCGGCGGCTCGCCGGGCGGCTTCTCGTTCGGTGCGGACTCGGTCAGCTTGTCGAGCTTGGTGGCGAGGCGTACCGCGGTGTGATCCTTGGCGGCGAGCTCGACGACCCTGTCGGTGTAGCCCTCGGCGTGCACCACGAGCTTGTACGAGCCGTAGGGAAACCACGCGCGCCGCGAGCCAACGATCGGCTCGTCGAACGGGTCGCCGCCCTGCACCAGGATCGTGGCCTGGACGGGCTCGACCAAGAGATCGACGGGCGTGTAGTTGCCGGCGACGAGCTTCGCCTCGACCGTCTCCATCACCTTGCGGACGTTCGCGAGGAAGTCCTTGGAGAGCGACGCCCCGAGCTGCGTGCAGTCGTTCAAGTACCGCTGAGCACGCGGGAGATCGGGCGCCTTCAGGTAGGCGACCCCGACGTTGCACACGTACTCGGGACGCGGGTCACTCGCATACGCCTCGCGGAACTTCGCCGCCGCCGCCACCATCTGATTCGCCGCCGCGAGCTTCGCCGCCTCCTCGGCGAGCGCTTTGCCCTCCTCGGGACTCGCGTGCGCCACCGAGCCCGCGAGGCCCACGACCGCACACGAGAGCATGACGTGCCTCACGTGCCGAGCGTACTCGATTGCAGTTGCCTCGGGTCGCCCTGATACTCGTGATCGATGCGGAGGGCCTGGCTGATCGCGTGCGTGCTCGTCGGGCCTGCGTGTTTGCGTGATCCCGTTCCCCTGAATGGAGACGCCGCGGGCGATGCGGGCGATGCGGGCGATGCGGGCGATGCGGGCGATGCGGGCGATGAGGGGTGGACCACCGGGGAGGACCCAGGCCCGGAGTTGGTGGTGGTGGATCTGGCTGGGGGCACGTTCCTGGTCAACCAGGTGAGTGTCGCGGATGGGACAGGCTTCCAGATCGAGTTCCCGTCGCACGGGTTTCCGAGCCGCATCGGCTGGGGGCCTGGGGCATCCCAGTCCGTGCTTGCCGAGCCGACTGATTGTAGGACCGAGTCCGGTATCGGTATCGCGCTGTACCCGAACCGGAAGATCACGAACCCCACGGTGGTGGCCCCCAGCGGTGACAACCGGGTGACGCGGCCGATCGAGTCCAAGCTCGTGGTGCAGGTCGCGGTGCCGATCGACTTGCCCTTCGCTGAGACCGTGTCGGAGGCGTGCCCGGGAAGCATCACGGCAAGCTCGGTCTTCACGATCTTTCCCGACGGTCGGATCCATCGCCACGACCGCGTCAGCACGTCGCCCGTCCCCGACGACCCGGCGTGCAAGCCCTGCCAGAACGACCCTTACTTCCTCACGAGCTTCGTGACCGCGAACATCGCCACCCCCGCGGACATCGAGTTGAACGGCCCAGCGAACGGAGCGTCCTCGAGCGAGTCGGTCGCGTGTTCGAGGAACGATGGACGGTCGCTCGCGGTTGGCTGGCGGACCAGCGGCGCGACGACGCAGCGCTACCGCGATCTGGGTGACACCTTCGCGAGCGTGCACGATCTCGCTCGGGGCAACAGTCTCGCCGCGGCCGCGTACGACGTCGACTCCGACCTCCTGCTCGGCGCGAGTAGTGCGGACTGCTCGACGCTGATGGAGCGGCTCGGCGCGATCACCCCGGACACCCAGCGAATCGAGCTCGACGTCGGCAACGTGGTCACCCCCATGCGGCAGGGCGACGACGGGATCTACGACCACGGGCCACCGGAGTCGCCGGGGGGGCTACCCGCCATCGATGTTCCGACGGTCACGCTTCGGCCAACGACGACGACGATCGGCGGAGGGTTCGCCGTCCGCTTGTTCTTCGGCACGCAGTCGACGGATAACCTGCGCCTCCGGCATTCGTCCGGCGCGAGTGTGCCCCCCGGCTGGGCCCGGGTCGACCGGCTCCCCGACGGCTCGGTCGTGTTCTTCTTCCGCGATCCCCTGCGGGTCGGCGAGTCGATCACCGTCGCGCTGTGACCACGTCGAGTCGGGCCACCTCGTGAGCGACACCGGCGACATGACGGTCACGACCGGACCGGGCGCTGCGAGCGAGGGCGACGGGGACGAGGCATTCTGTCCGGCCTGCGGACAGTCGTACCCCCTCGACACGGAGGTCTGCGCCAAGGACGGCGCGCGCCTCGCGAAGCTCAGGGTGCAGCCCGACTCGCTCCTCGGGCGCGTCTTCCAGGACCGCTACGAGGTCCGCATGGCGCTCGGGCACGGCGGGATGGGCACGGTGTACCGAGGCTGGCAGCGCTCGGTCGATCGCGAGGTCGCGATCAAGGTGATTCACCCCAAGCTCGCGAGCGACCGGACCGTCGTGAAGCGCTTCTTGCGTGAAGCGCGCCTGGCGAGCCGCCTCTCGCAGCCGAGTGTGGTGAACGTCTACGACTTCGGCCAGAGCGAGGACGGCATCCTGTTCCTGGTGATGGAGCTCCTCCGCGGCCACACGCTGGCGCGCGAACTCGACTCCCGCGTGCCGCTGCCGCTCCGCCGCGTCATCACGATGGGGTTGCAGCTCTGCGATGCGCTCGATGCTGCCCACGCCCAGGGCATCGTTCACCGCGATCTGAAGCCGGGCAACATCGTCATCCTCGACGATCCGCCCGGCCGCGACCTCATCAAGGTCCTCGACTTTGGCCTCGCGAAGTCCCTGGCGACGGAGACGTCCTCCATCATCACCCAGACGAACGGCATCATCGGCACGCCGCTCTACATGGCGCCCGAGCAGATCGATGGCAAGGCGAGCGATCAGCGCGGCGATCTGTATTCGCTCGGCTGCATCCTCTACCACATGCTCGCGGGCGTCCCGCCGTTCATCGGCGAGTCCGTGAACGTCGTCCTCGCGAAGCACCTCGCGGACCGACCGCCACCCCTTCCGCTGGCGGTCCCCGGTCCGGTCGTGAGCGTCATCGAGGGGCTGCTCGCGAAGGATCCCGCGCGCCGCACGAGCTCCGCCCGCGAGGTTCACCAGGTGCTGCAGAGCGCCCTCGAGGCCGGCGTCTTCTCCAGCGATCTCTCCGACACCACGCCCGACATCCCGCCGCCCGTCCGGCCGACCGAGCCGCTGGCCTTCGAGGCAACGCACGACCTCGGGGATGCTGAATCGAGCCCCGGCCTCACGCGCCCGCCGACGACCTCGCGCCGCTGGCTCGTCGTCCCCGTGCTTGCCGTTGCGGTCGCCGCGACGACCGTGGTGCTGGTGACCACCCGCAGCGCGAATCGCGAGCCTACGCCGGAGCGTCAGCCCGCGAGCGCGCCGCCGGTGGCCATCGACGCCCCCATGCTCGTCGACGCGGCGCTGGTCACCAATGCCGACGCCAGCGCGCCGATGGACACGGCTGCGCCCATCGATGCGGCCCCCGTCGTCCGACCTCGCCCCGATGCGCGTCCGCGCAAGCCGAAGCCGGACGCCGGTCCCGACATCCAGTTCCTGCCCGTCGACTGAACCGCGCCCCAGCCCGAATCGCCGAGGCCCCTCGAGCTGATGATCACAGCTGCTCGTAGACGGCGATGTAGTGGACCGTCGCCGTACTGTTGGCTGGCATCGTCACGCCAGGCCTGAGACCTGTTGGTCCCGCGGTCGATCCGCTTACCTTCTCGACCGTCGGCTCCTCGCCATCACTCACCCCGCATACGTATCCTCCGCTTGACCTGATCGAGAGCTCCAGGCGTGGCGAGCTGACGTTGGCGATGGCGAGGCTATTCAGGACCTTCGTCCCTCGGCGAACCTCGAGCCGGTCGCTCGGGCTGGGACCGAAGAGTCGAACGTACCAGCAGCTCAGGTCGGTGCTCCCGAAGGCACTCACGGCAAACAGGTCGCCCTGGGCAGCGACGACGGGCGGCGTGAACCGCGCCACAATGCTCACGCTGGCACCGTCCGGGACCGCCGCGTCGCGGCGGATCGATGACGTGGCCAAGCCGGCGAGAGGGGTGGCGGCGCCTCCCGGGAAGCTCCACGTTCCGACCAGCGTCCAATCGCAGGGGGCGGCTCCCGCTTCGAACCCGACGAACGTGAGGAGCGTACCTGGAGTGGGATTGTTGAAGGGATCGCACGCGTTCCCATGGCCATCGCTATCGTCATCCATGTGGGTGCCGGCGAAGTGCGGGCATGAATCGACCGGATTCGACACGCCATCCGTGTCCTCGTCGGCGGTCGCGGGTTCGGGCAAGCACGTCGGAGCATCGAACGGGAGGGCATCCACCATCGCGTCGATGGGCAAGGCCATGTCGGGCGGCGGACCATCGGCCCCCGCGCCGTCCGGCATCACGTCCGGCGCGGCATCCACAAGCGCCGTATCCGGGACACCGCTGTCATCTGGCCCGGGGGCATCCGTGTCGGCATCGGGCATGGGCGCATCGGGAGCTCCAACCGTGCCGCTCGAGAGTCCGAAGATCGCGTTACAGCTCGCGAGCACAACGGCCGAGGCGGCGATCGCGGAGGCGGCAAAGGTCCCGGCGCGGCGGCGCTGCATGCGGCGAATTATAGGCACCTGGACGAATCAGTCTGAAGTTTCGTCCCGGTTCTTCTTCTTCTGCTTTTTCTTCTTCTTCCAGCCGTCGCCGACCTTCGTCTCGAGGAGGTCGATCCGCTCGCGCAGCGAGCCCACGAGGCTGCGCAGGTCGACGAGGTCGTCGCGGAGGCGCCGGACGTCCTCGCTGACCGGTGTCCCCTCCTCGAGGTCCCGGATCACCTCGCGCCCCCGACGGGTGAGGCGCCCGTCGAGCTCGCGGCCCGTCATGGTCCGCAGCGCGCCGATGGCGGCCGGGTCGCCGATGACGTGCAGGGCCTCGATGGCGGCGGCCTGGACGCGGAAGTCCTTGTCCGATAGTAGGAGCTCCAAGTGCTCCCGGACGTCGCGGGCCTCGCGATCGCGGCGACCGCGGACGAGGTGGGCGAGGGCGCTCGCAGCGGCCCGTCGGCCCTGCGTGATGTGGCCCCAGCGCGTGGCCTCGAGGAGGAGCGGCAGGGCGCTATCGTCGCGGGCCTCGGCGAGGCCGCGAAAGGCGTGCTGACGGATGACGTCGGTGAACGATGGGCGCTCGGCGGCGCGGCGCAGCAGCTCGCTCGCCCGCGGCGACCGCGTGCGCCCGAGGGCGAGACACGCCTCGGCCTCGACGAAGTAGCTGGCATCGCCGCGCTCCACGACCTTGGCGAGCGCCTCTGCCGCCGGTGCGTCCCCGACGAAGCTGCCGAGCGCCTTGGCCACGCAGCGCCGGGCGCGGGGATGGGCTTCGGCCCCGAGGGCGAGCGCGAGCTGATCGCGCGCCGATGGCGTACGCATCACGCCGAGCGCGAGCGCAGCTTCGGCGCGTACCGCCCAGTGCGGATCGCTCGACAGCGCTGTCACGAGGGCGCGCTCGGCCGCGGGGCCGCCCCGCTTCGCGAGCTGCCGGGCAGCGGCGAGGCGGTCGATCACGAGCGTGGCGCCGGCGAGCTCGGCCGCCCAGAGCGGCTCGGGTTTCTCCATCGTGACGTAGGCGAGGACGACGCGGCCGGGGTCGAAGATCACCTGCGTCGGCTCGGCCTCGAGGCGAACGTGGAACGAGTGCTTCACCTCCGAGACCTCGACGGGGACATCGACGTCCCGGTCATTCACGCGGAACCGGAGCACGAGCGGGAGTCGGAAGATGCCGGTGCGGGGCGTGAGCTTCTGCACCTGCTCGACAGCGACGGTGGCGATGCGCGATGCGTGGTCCCACGTCGTCGAGACGTTCAGCTCGGGGTGGCCGGCACCGTCGATCACCCACTGACTGAAGAACCAGTCGAGGTTCTTGCCCGTCGCTTCCTCGATGGCGCGGGCGAGGTCCCGCGTCTCTACCACCCCATGGCGGTGCTTGCCGAGGTAGTACGCGATGCTGCGCCAGAAGGCGTCATCGCCGAGGATCGCGCGCAGCATGTGCAGCACGCGCCCCCCCTTCTCGTAGAGGTGGTGGTCGAAGATGTCGACGGGTTCGTCGTAGAGCTTCGTGGCGATCGTGCGGCGGTAGCGCTGCGCATCCTCGCCGAAGTACATGTCGGCCCATTCCTCGAGCTCGAGGTCGGCCGCATCGCGCCCCTCGTAGTGCTCGCGCCACACATACTCGCAGTACGTCGCGAAGCCCTCGTTCAGCCAGCCCTCGCCCCAGTCGCGACACGTGACGAGGTCGCCGAACCACTGGTGCGCCAGCTCGTGGGCGACGAGCGCGTCGATGTCGTAGTCGAGCTCCGCGCGCTCGTCCATCAGCACCGTGTCGGTGAGCGTCGTGGCGCTCGTGTTCTCCATGCCGCCGAAGATGAAGTCCGCGACGAACACCTGCGCGTAGCGTGGATACGGGTACGGGACTCCGAACTTCGTCGAGAAGTGCTCCAGCATCTGCGGCGTGCGCTGCAACGTTCGCTGCGCCTCGGCCTCACGCCCCTTCTGCACGTAGTAGACGACCGGCACGTCGCGCCACCGCGTCGTGATCTCGCTGAGCTCGCCGACGGCGAGCGTGATGAGGTAGCAGGAGTGCGGCACGTCGAGCCGCCAGTGCAGCGTACGCTTGGCGCCCTCCGTGAGGTCCGACACCATCGTGCCGTTCGACAGCGCGAACAGGTGCGACGGCACCGTGACCGTCACCTCGCTCGTCGCCTTCTCGTTCGGCGTGTCGACGCACGGGAACCAGTAGCGCGAGTCCACGTCCTGACCCTGCGTCCATACCTGGACGGGCTTGCCCGGATAGCCCTCGTCGGGCCCGATGAAGTACAGGCCGCGGCGCGGCGCGCCGTGGTAGGCGACCGCGACGACGACCTCCGCGCCGGCCGGAAGCGGCATCGCCAGCTCGATCCGCAGGCGCTGGCCGTCGTGCTTCCACACCACCGGGCTGGCCCCCACGGTGACCCCGTCGATCACGAGCTCCACCGCGTCGAGCTCGATCGACCGCGTCCCCGGCGCGATCACGCGACCGTGCAGCGTGGCGGTGCCGGCGACCGAGCGCTTCGCCGGATCCACGTCGATCGCGAGGGCGATGTGCTGGATGTCGACGACGCGATCAGGCGCAAACTTCGGACGCGTTCCCGGGAAAGCGAACTCGCGATTCACGCGAGGACGATAGCTCAGGAGAGCTTGGCAAGCGCGCTCGCGAGGCGGCCCACGCCGTCGCGGATGTTCTGCATCGAGCAGGCATACGACAGGCGGACGAAGCCCGGGGCGCCGAAGCCGCTCCCGGGAACGACGGCGACCTTGCCGACCTCGACGAGCCAGTCGCAGAGCTGGACATCGTCGTCCATGATCGCGCCCTCGGCCGTCTTCTTGCCGATGTAGTGCGAGAGGTCGGGGAAGGCGTAGAACGCGCCTTTCGGCTCGCGGCACGACACGTGCGGGATGGCGCGCAGGAGCTTCACCATCTCGACGCGGCGCTCGTCGAACGCCTTGCGCATCTCGCCGACGCAGTCCTGCGGACCGGTCAGGGCGGCGAGCGTCGCGACCTGTGCGATGTGCGTCGGGTTCGACGTCGACTGGCCCTGGATCTTCGCCATCGCCTTGATGAGCGGCAGCGGGCCGGCCGTGTAGCCGATGCGCCATCCCGTCATCGCATACGTCTTGCTGACGCCATCGACGAGGATGGTGCGCTTCGCGAGCTCGGGCGAGACGGCCGCGATCGAGACGTACTTGCCGTCTCCGTAGACGAGCTGGCGATAGATGTCGTCGGAGATGACGAGGAGGTCCTTCTCGACGACGACCTTCGCGAGCGCCTCGATCTGGGCCTGCGTGTAGACGGCCCCGGTCGGGTTCGACGGGTTGTTGAGCACGAGCGCGCGCGTGCGGCCCGAGCACGCCGCCGCGACCTGCTCCGCGGTGACCGCGAAGTCGTCCTCGGCCTTGCCCTCGATGATGACCGGCCGACCACCCGCGAGCATCACCATGTCGGGATAGCTGACCCAGTACGGCGCGGGGATGATGACCTCGTCGCCGGAGTCGAGCAGCGCCATGAAGAGATTGAACAGGCTGTGCTTCGCGCCCGCGGAGACGAGCACCTGGTCGGGCTCGATCTTCGTGTTGTGCACCGCGGACAGCTCGGCGGCGATCGCCTTGCGGAGCGCGAGCAGGCCGGAGACGTCGGTGTACTTGCCAACGCCCTTCTCGAGGCTCGCCGCGGCCGCCGCCTTGATGTGCGCGGGCGTGTCGAAGTCGGGCTCTCCGGCGCCGAAGCTGATCACGTCGATACCGTCGGCCTTGAGCTTGGCGGCCTTCGCGGTGACAGCGAGAGTGATGGACGGCTTGATCGGGTCGAGGCGTGACGCGATTTTGATCGGGAACGTCATGGCGTGGGCTTCCTTGCGTACTTGGCTCGCAACGCGGCTTCCACGGCCGCGGGCACGAGCCCATTCACATCGCCGCCGAGGCCGGCGACCTCCTTCACGAGCGACGAGCTGACGTAGTGATTTCGCTCGTCGGTCATGAAGAACACGGTGTCGACGCCAGGCGCGAGCCGGCGGTTCATGTGCGCGAACTGGAACTCGTACTCGAAGTCCGCGAGGGCGCGCAGCCCGCGCACGATCACGGTCGCGCCCCGGCTGCGGCAGAACTCGACGAGGAGCCCCTCGAAGACCTCGAACTCGAGCCGCGCGCCGTATTGCGGCAGGGCGTCGCGGATGAACCCGATGCGTTCGTCGGCGGTGAACAGCGGGTTCTTACGGATGTTCGGCGCGATCGTGACGATGACCTTCTGGAACACGGCGAGCGAGCGCTCGAGGATG
This sequence comes from Kofleriaceae bacterium, assembly GCA_022842285.1. Taxonomy (GTDB): domain Bacteria; phylum Myxococcota_A; class Polyangia; order Haliangiales; family Haliangiaceae; genus JABFXX01. The sequence goes on along the minus strand of JALHPV010000078.1, from coordinate 6,491 downwards.
TCGAGGTGACCGTTCGTGATCGGATCGAACGTGCCCGGGTAGACAGCGACGGAGTTAGCCGAGGGGGTCATGCGGTCGCCGATAGAAGGAGATGAAGGTGTCTCCGTAGCGGCGCTGGTCTGTTTGTACAAGAGATCCGACGGCGTCGGGGGGCGCGTTGCGGCGATCGTGCTCGATGGCAACGATGGCGTCCTCGGCGAGGTTGGTCAGCGCAGCCCCTGCGCGGACGGCGAGGTCGCTCGCATAGGGCGGATCGATGAACACGAATCGAAACGGCGCCGGCGGGGCCAGGCGGGGCAGGGCGGCCAGGGCGTCCCGCTCGACGAGGGTGAAGTGACCGGCAGGCACGCCCATCGTGGCCAGGTTCTGCCGGGTGACGGCCAGCGCTGGCTTCGCGGAATCGACGAAGGTCACGTGCGCCGCTCCGCGCGAGAGGGCCTCGATCCCGACGGCGCCCGAGCCCGCGAAGAGATCGAGCACGCAATCGCCCTCGACGGAGCCCAGGATGCCAAACAGGGCCTCACGCACCTTTTCGGAGGTGGGGCGCGTCTGGGCGCCCGCAGGCGCTCGTAGCACCCGTCCCCCATACGTGCCGCTGACGATTCGCATCCCCTGGTTGTCGCAAGTGGTACGGACTCCGGCAATTCTTTGTCCCCGAGCCCTAGATCCTCGTATGCTTCGCCCGCATGGCTCCGGTCGGGAACCTGGCGGCGTGGTTGCTCGGTGACGTCGCAACCGACGGCACGGGTCCGCGTTGTGCGCTTCGCGAGGGGGCGCGCGCCTGGACGTTCGCCGAGCTGACCGAGCAGGTCGGCAAGGTCTCCGGGGCCCTCCGCGGCCTGAAGCTCCAGCGCGGCGAGCGCGTGCTCGTGCTCATGCGGGACACGCTCGAGGCCGCCGCCGCCATCCTCGGCACGATCCACGCCGGGGCCGTCGCGGTGCCCGTCAGCGAGCTGTCCACGACCAAGGACGTCCAGGACATCGTGCTCCACGCCGGGGCCGTGATCGCGATCGTCGACACCGACCACGAGACGGTGGTCGACGGCGTCCGCGCCGAGACGCCCGACCTGCGCGAGGTCATCTGCGTCGGCAGCACGCTGCCTGGCACGCTCGACTACCAGCAACTCGTCGATGCGGCGACACCGGTCCCTGCCGTCGGGATGAGCGAGACCGACCCGGCGATCCTCCTCTACTCCGCGGGCTCGGGCCCCGGTGAGCTGCGTGCGGTCCCGCATTGCCAGAGGACGCTCGCGGCCGCCCACAAGTCGTTTGCGCAGGAGCTCCTGAAGCTCGTCGCCACCGATCGTGTCCTGTCGGTGGCGCGCCTCTCGACGGCGTACGGTCTCGGCGCCGGGCTGTTCCTGCCCCTCGGCGTGCGTGCCGAATCGCAGCTGTTCCCCGCGCAGCCCCGGAGCGACGAGCTGTTCGCGACGATCGCATCGTTCAAGCCGACGGTGCTGTTCGCGACGCCGTCCGTCTACTCGCAGCTCGCCCACGACGCCGAAGCCGGTGGCATCGCGAAGCCGCTGGCGGAGCTCCGCCACGCGGTCGCCGGCGCCGAGGGGATGCCGGAGCGCTTGATCCCGCGCATCCGGTCCGTGCTCGGCACCGAGGTCGTCGTCGGCTACGGCCTCACCGAGATCTTCCAGTTCGCACTCTCCGGCTCCTCGGCGGACCCGGGGGCGCGCCCGGGCGTCTGCGGCAAGCCGCTCGCGGGGGTGCAGGTACGGCTGGTCGACGAAGATCGAGATGTCGTTGGCGTCGACGAGATCGGGACGCTCGAGCTGGCGTGCGATTCGCTCTTCACCGGGTACTGGGGCGGCAACAACGTCGACACGGGCCAGGTGTTCCTGCGCTCCGACGGCTGGTTCACCACGCGCGACCGCTTCATGGTCGATCGCGACGGCTACTACCATCACTGCGGTCGTGTCGATGACCTCTTCAAGGTCGGTGGCAAGTGGGTCTCGCCGGGCGAGGTCGAGAACGCTCTCACCGCGCACGAGGCGGTATGGGAAGCGGCCGTGATCGGTACCGATGACGAGGATGGCCTGATGAAGCCGCTCGCCTTCGTCGTCACCAACGTGGGGCACGATGGGACGCCGAAGCTCGAAGCCGAGCTGCGCGAGTACGTGAAGTCGAGCCTCGCGCCCTACAAGTACCCGCGCTGGATCGAGTTCGTCGAGGCGCTCCCCCGCGGACCGGGGGGCAAGCTGCTGCGTTACAAGCTGCGCCCCAAGAGCCGCAAGCGGGCGGCCGAGACCGGCGTCCATGGCGCGCAGCCGAAGAAATAGTCGAGGCGATGGTCGACGGGCGATGGGCGACGGGTGATCGTCGCTCGCTCGCTCGCGGCCGCTCGGATCCCCGGCTCCGTGCTCGCTCGCCTCGGCGGTGACCTCGGCACGCAGGCCATCGAGGCCGCGCACGAGCTCGCCGCACTGGGGACCGACGACGCGCGCCGGCGGCGTGCGACCTGGGCCGCCTCCGCGATCGCGCCCGTCCCCATGGGGCTGCGGGGCGTGCACGCCACGTGGATCGATGCTGGCCTCGCGGAGCTGCCGCCGCGGGCGCGGGCCGAGCTGGCCGCCGGGGCTCCGCGTGATCCGATCGGGGTGTGGCTCGTGCGACGCGCGTGCGCAGAGCTGCCACCGTTGCCGCCCGCCGACCGGACTGCGCCTCCAACCTCGCTCGCGGAGGCCGCCCGCTTGCCCGGTGACGTCCTCGCACGCTGGCTGGCCCACGTGGGGGCCGATCAGCTCGCGCTCGCCGTCGGGATGGCCGGCCCCGAAGCGCTGGCGGGGGCGGTCCGCGCCGCCGGAGACCGCGTGCTCGTAGCCTGGCGCCGGATCGTCCTCGCGCCGCGGCTCGGTCAGCTTGGCAGTACGCGCGGGGCGATCACCCGCTGCAAGCTGACGCTCGATGGACGCGCGCTCGTCCTGATCGGCGCCCGCGCCCTCGCTCCCCACACCCATACCGATCCGAGCGCCCGCCAGCGGCTCGCCGTCCGCCTCCCGCGCGAGCTTGGCCTTGCCGTGCGCGCGGAGCTGACCGCCTACGCCAGCACGCCGCTCGCCCAAGCGCCGACGTGGACCGCGCTCGCCGCGCCGATCTGATAGCGTCGACCTCCGATGACGACGGGGCGCGTGATCCGCGGCGACGACCTCGACGCACGCGCGGAGGCCAGGCGCCAGGCCGAGGCCGCCAGGCGCGCGCTGCCATCGACCCCCAGCGATGGCCGGGTCGACGAGATCACGGGCCTCGTCATCCGGGCGACCGTCCCCGGCGCCGCGCTCGGTGAGCTGGTCGTGATCGAACGCCCCCCGGCGACCTTCGGCGCCGCTGACGCGCCCGGCCTCGAGCGCGCCGGCGAGCGCCTCGATGCCGAGGTCGTCGGGTTTCGGGGCGAGCACGCGGTGCTCTTACCGCTCGGTGACCTCGCCGGCGTCACGGCCGCGAGTCGCGTGTGGCGGACGTACGCGCCGCTCACGGTCACGGTCAGCGATGCGTTGAAGGGCCGCGTGCTCGATGGGCTCGGGCGTCCACTCGACGATGGCCCGGTTCTCGAGGGCGAGTCGTGGGCTGTGGATCGCCCGGCGCCGGCCGCGCTCGATCGTCCGCCCATCACCGAGCCGCAGCCGACCGGGGTGCGCGTCGTCGACACCATGCTCACCCTCGGGCGGGGGCAACGCGTGGGGCTGTTCGCCGCGGCGGGCGTGGGGAAGTCGACCCTGCTCGGGCAGATCGCGCGGGGGGCGGCGGCGGATGTCATCGTGCTCTGTCAGGTCGGCGAGCGCGGGCGCGAGCTGGCGGAGCTGCTCGGAGACGAGCTCGCCCCCGCCCGGGCCCGCACCATCGCGGTGTGCGCGACCAGTGACGCCCCTCCGCTGGTGCGGCTGCGCGCTGTCCACGTCGCGACCGCGATCGCCGAGTGGTTCCGCGATCAGCGCGTCGCCAACGTCCTCCTCTTGTGCGATTCGCTCACGCGGGTGGCGCGGGCCCAGCGCGAAGTGGGGCTGTCAGCCGGCGAGCCGCCGGCCCGCCACGGCTATCCCCCGAGCGTGTTCGCGCTCCTCCCCCGCCTCATCGAGCGGGCAGGCGCGACCAAGACCGGCGCCATCACCGCGCTCTACACGGTGCTCGTCGCCGGCAACGATCTCGACGAGCCGATCGCCGACGAGGTGCGCGGCCTGGTCGATGGCCACCTCATCCTCGACCGCCGGCTCGCCGCCCGCGGGCACTTCCCGCCGATCGACGTGGTGGCGAGTGCCTCGCGCCTCATGCCCCGCATCATTACTGCGGCCCATGGTGCCGCCGCGACCGCGGTCCGGGCGCGGCTCGCCATCTATGAAGAGAACCGCGATCTGATCGTGCTCGGCGCGTATCAGAGTGGCCGCGATCGTGCCGTCGATGACGCGATCGCGTCATATCCCGCGATCGAGCGGTTGCTGCGGCAACCACGGGACGAGCACGCCGCGTACGATGTGGCCGTGCAGTCCCTGCTGACACTGGCTGGATCTCGCTGACGCGGGACCTGCTGCCCCGCCTCTACACCTCAGCGAGATGCGCACCTATCAGCCTCCACGCCTCGGTCCATGCAACGGATGGATGGGCCACTACAATCCTTTGTGCAAGAACGCCGACTTGATTCGGGTCGGGATCCCATGGGCAACTGACCACACGTGGCGCGGCCCTTGCTGTTGCTGGGGACAACTGTCCACATGCGACGCCGCACCTCAAAAATCACCCTCACCATGACGCCGCTTGGTCCCGTCCCGTTCGTCGGGCGTCGCGAAGAGCTCGCGATCCTGAAGGAGCACCTGACGGTCGTCCCGTTGGTTTCGCTCCACGGCGCGCTCGGATCGGGCAAGTCGCGTCTCCTGAGCGAGCTGGTCTTCGCCTCGGGGGGCGCGCCCGCCACGAGCGGGCTTGGCGTGCCCTGTCACGTCATCGAGTGCTTTCCGGGCGACCGCGCCTCCGCGATCCGTTCGCGGGCCGAGCGGGCCCTGCGCTGTGCCCCCGGCACCCTGGCGCAGGCGCTGGCCGATCAGGCGCGCGTGCTCGTACTCGACGACATCCACAACCTCCGTCCCGACGAGGCCCAGAGCCTGCTCGGCCCCCTCGTGCTCGGGCCGACGGCGCTCGGTCGCGTGATCGTGGTCGGGCGCGATCCGCTCGGTGCGGCCGCGGGCTCTCAGGTCGCCGAGATCGAGCTGGCCGGACTGAACCCGGAGCCAGCGGGCGAGATGTGGGCGAACCTCGAAGATCTGTTCGGTGAAGCGGGCGGCTTCGACGCGGCCTTCGCTCGCACCCGTGGCCTCCCGCTGGCCCTCCGTCGCGAGTACGCCCGCGCCCGCTTCGGCGCCTCGGCATGGGACCTGGCCACGCTCGACGCGCCGGCGCGGGCCGCGCTCGAGAGCCTGGCGATCCTTCGCATCCCCGTCGCACCTGCCGCGGTGGCCGCACTCGCGCCCGGGGTCGACATCGAAGGGGCGCTCACGAGCCTCCTCGCGCGCCAGCTCGTCGATCCGATCGGCGATGGTCGTGTCACGGTGCACGAGGTCGTACGCGTCGATGTCCTCGCGCAGATCACGCCCGAGGATCGGCGCCGACTGTCCGCGGCTGCCGCCGAGCTCATCGCGAGCACGGCGGCGGTCTCGTCGGGCCCGCGCCTCGCCTGGCATGCCGGGGACGATGGGGCCTTCGGTGCGATGGATCAGATCACGCGCGTACGCGAGGTCGTGTGGCACTGGCTCGCTGCCGGTGAACGCGATCGCGCCGCCGATGCACTCCTCGCCGATCGCGAGCTGGCCGCCCGGAGCGGTGGAGCGGGCGAGCTCGAGTCGCTCCTCGACGCGCTGGGTGATCGCCCCCGGCGTCGGCCCGGCACGCAGAGCGAGGCCGCTCCCGATCCGCTGCTCTCGCTCGACCCGCGCCGTCACCGGGCGCTCGCCGCGTTGCGCATCGAGATCGCCGTGCGCGGCGGTCGCTACACGGAGGCCTTCGAGCGCGCGACGGCTTCGCCGGGTGCGGTCTCTCCGCTCGTCCACGCCGAGCTCGTCCTCGCCTCCGGCGATGTGGCGTCGGCGCGGCGGGCCCTCACCGGCCTCGTGGGCTCGGCGAACGCCAGCGAGCGCGTGCGCGCCATCGCGATGCTCGCGGAGCTCGAGCTCCTCGCCGGCAAGCCCGATCTCGCCGCCCAGCACCTCGCCAACCTCGGGGACGTCGCGTCGGCCGAGCCGCTCGCTCGCGCCCGCGTGCACCTCGCGACCGCACGCGTCGACGAGTTCCTCGGCCGCGTCGCCGCCATGCGCTCGGCGCTCGCCCGCGCGCACGGTGCCGTGAAGTCCGTCCCCGCGTCGCTCGAGTCCGCCGAGCTCGCCGCCATCGTCGATGCGCGCCGCGCCGTGGGCCTGGCCCGCGAGGGTCGGCTCGTCGAAGCGGCGTCGGCCCTCGATGCGGCTGCCGCCTCGGCCCGGGACCTGGACGCCGTCGCC
>JALHPV010000077.1 GCA_022842285.1 Kofleriaceae bacterium | reverse complement strand
CCGTGGCCGTCGACGAGCCCGCCGAGCCTGCCGGGGCCGATGTCGATACCCTGCGCCAGGAGTACCTGGCCCTCCGCGACGAGCTGTTCAAGTCGCGCGCCCGGGCGAGCACGGTCGCGAGCCAGCTCTACTCGACGCGCGTCCAGATCAAGCTGACCTACACCACGGGCCGCTTCTACACGCCCGCGAAGGCGACGATTCGCCTCGACGGCGCGAGCGTCTACGACAACGCGAGCGGCGCCATCGCGACCGATGACGGTGTGCGCTTCGACGGCTACATCGCCCCCGGTCGCCACCTGATCACCTTCCGCGTCGAGGCGACCGGCAAGGACGATGACTCGTTCACCACCGTCACCGAGTCCCAGATCGTCGTGAAGGCGGTCGCGGGCAAGGACCTGCTCGTCGCTGCCAAGGCGAAGGACTCGGGCGACATCGCCTTCGAGTGGAAGAAGAAGGAAGGCGGCACGTACGGCCTCGGCCTCGACGTGTCCGTGACCACGCAGGCGCGGGCGGCCGGCAAATGAGTCGCGGCCTCCGGCGCCTCCTGGTGCTCGCGCTCCTCGCGACGGCCACGCCGGCGCTCGCGCAGCCGGACGATGCGGCTGCGACCGAGGGCGACGCCCCCGTTCCGACGGATGCACTCGGGCGCTACTTCGCCGAGCTCACGACGGCGAAGCTCATCGACGTCGACAGCGGCAACCTCGAGACGCTGAAGGCGGAGCTGTCCGCCGCGGAGGCGCTCCTGAAGTCGGGCTCGTTCGTGAACGCGGCCGTGTCGCTGTTCGCGATCGTGAAGTCCCCGCGCTACGAGGCGTTCACGGACTTCGTCGAGTTCCAGAACGCGGAGTACGACCTGGCCGTCGCCCTCGCCCGCTCCGGCGCCTACGGCTCGGCCCTCGACGCCATCGAGGCGATCCTGAAGCGCGGCCCCGCCGCGACCTACTGGGGGCCTGCGCATCGCCGCGCCGTCGACATCGCCCTCGAGACCCGGGACCACGCGGGGGTCCTCGGGCGGCTCGAAGCCATCAAGACTGCCGACCCGATCCCGGTGTCCGCCGCCGGCGAGCGCGGGTACCTGCGGGGACGCGCCGCGTACGACGCCGGTCAGCTCGCGGCCGCCGAGGGTGAGCTCGTGCAGATCAGCAAGAAGAGCCGCATGTACAGCTCGGCGATCTACCTGCGCGGTGTCATCCGCGCCCGGCGCGGCGAGTACAAGGATTCGGCCGAGGCGATGTGCGAGATCGCCGCGACGCCCGACACCGACAAGCTCACGTTCGTCGTCGACGATCGCTACTTCACGGTCAAGGACCTCGCGCGGCTCGGCCTCGGGCGCCTCGCGCACGAGCAGGGCGAATACGACGACGCCTACTACCACTACTTCCAGATTCCCGACGACTCGGTCTACCTGTCCGACGCGTTGTTCGAGGCCGCGTGGTCGATGTACCAGAAGCGCGAGCTCGCCACCGCACGCGATCTCGCGGCCGAGCTCCTGCGCGAGTTCCCCTCGGCGCCGACGTGGCCCGAAGCGTCGCTGCTCGCGGGATACATCGAGCTCGCCGACTGCGAGTTCGATGCTTCGCAGACCTGGTACGACAAGCTCGCGGGCAAGCTCCAGCCCATCGTCGATCAGATCGATCTCGCGCGCCGCGATCGGCACCTGCGCGACCAGCTCTTCTCGCAGGCCATCGCGCGCTATCGCGAGGTGAAGCAGACCGGCGAGGTGAACGGTCAGAAGTTCGGCACCGCGAAGCCCGCCACGCCGACGGAGGAAGTGCTCGCCCTGCTCCGCCTCGATCCGGCGTTCATGCGCCTGAACGATGCCGTCACCGGCATGCAGGAGCTCGCCGACAGCGCGCCCACGGTGGTGCGGCAGTGGCAGCAGCTCGGCAAGCAGGTCACGGAGAAGAACGTCGGCAAGGTCTCGGGCTCGGCGACCCTCGAGGAAGAGGCCCTCGCTGACGCCAACGCGCTCGTCGAGGATTTCCGTCGCCTCGAGGAGCAAGTGCGCGAAGGGCGCGCCGAGCTCGCCCGCGGACGACGCGCCGGCACGCTGCCCGCCGATGTGGCCGCCGAGGAGGACAAGCGCCTCGACGCACTCGGCGCGAAGGTGGCCAAGGCCAAGCAGCAGGCCCTCGCCGCTGCCGACACCGCCGCGGACGACGTGACGAAGTCGGCCGCCCCCGGCGTGCGCCCGCTCATCACCGCCGATGTCGCCGAGGCGCGCCGCCTCGACAAGGCCGCCCATGCGCTCGCCGCCGAGCTGCGGGACCGTGGAGACAAGCTCGCGCAGGTCGCGATCGAGAAGCTCTACTCCGATGTCCGGCGTGTCCTCGACAAGGCGAAGCTCGGCAAGATCGACGCCGTCATCGGGCAGAAGCGCAAGCTCGACATCCAGGTGCAGGACCTCGCCGCCGGTCGCTTCCCCGCCGAGCTCATCGGTCAGATGTGGGACGCCGGGCTCATCGGCGACGACGAGGAGTACTGGCCCTGGGAGGGCGAATACTGGAAAGACGAGTACGAGGGGTTCCGATGAGGAAAGTACTGTCCGCCCTCCTCCTCGCCGCCGGCGTCACCACGGCGCATGCGCAGGCCACCACCGCGAAGGAGCTGCAGGTCCAGCGCGGTCCCGCGACGGAGCTCTACATCCGCAAGCGCCCGCCGACGCCGGAAGCGCCGGTGCTCGACGCGCGGCTGAAGGATCTGCTCACCTCGACCGAGAAGAAGCGCGACGCCAAGCGCGAGGAAGCGATCGGCCTCTTGCGCCAGTTCCTCGCCAGCAAGCCCACCGGCGATGGCCTCGCCGATGGCATGTTCAAGCTCGCCGAGTTGCTGTGGGAGGAGTCGCGCCGCGTCTTCCTCGTGCGCATGGAGCAGTTCGGGCGCGACATCGAGAAGTGCAACCAGAGCAAGGACGCGTGCGAGCAGCCCAAGGAGCCGCGCATCGACCTCTCGGAGGCCGAGGGCTACTACAAGCAGCTCCACGCGGACTTCCCGAACTACCCGCGCATGGACCTCGTCACGTACCTCCTCGGCTTCGCGGCCCGCGAGGACAATCGCGAGGACGAGGCGATGGGCCTGTTCCAGGAGGTCATCGCGAAGTACCCGACGTCGCCGCTGCTCGGCGACTCGTGGATGCTCGTCGGCGAGCACTACTTCCAGCGCCAGGCGTGGGAAGACGCGAAGGCCGCGTACAAGCACATCCCCGAGGACGCGCCGACCTCCGACCTCGCCACGTTCAAGATCGCGTGGTGCGAGTGGAAGCTCGGCGACACCGTCCAGGCCGCGAAGGACTTCAAGCGCGTCCTCGACAAGGCCGTCGAAGGCGAGCGGTCGGGCACCGCGGCGCAACGCCGGCGTAGTGCGTCGCTTCGCGACGAAGCCCTCGAGTATCTCGTCGTCGTCTTCACGGAGGACAAGAGCGTCTCGGCGAAGGAGGTCTTCGACTTCCTCGCGTCGATCGGCGGCGAGCAGTACTCGCGCGACGTGCTGCTCAAGGTCGCCGAGAGCTATGGCGCCCAGACCGAGTGGGAGCGCAGCAACGAGGCGTATCGCTTCCTCATCAAGATGGACCCGGAGTCGATCAAGGCCGCCGAGTACCAGCGCGACATTGTCGGCAACTGGAACAGCGCCCTCGACGTCGACCGCGCGCAGGACGAGATCAAGGTGCTGCTCACGAACTTCGGTCCCAACACGGAGTGGGCGAAGGTCCAGAAGAACCGCGACGCGCTCGGCCGGTCCCTGGCGACGACAGAGGAGCTGGTCCGCACCAGCGCCGTCACGATCCACGGCGAAGCCCAGCGCCGCGAGAAGGCCGAGAAGAAGATCGACGTCGCGCTCTACACGCGCGCGGCGGCGGCGTACGGCGACTACCTGGCCGCGTTTGGCGTGGGCAAGACGGCATCGCCCAAGGCCGTCGAGACCCGCTACTACCGGGCGGACATCCTGTTCTTCAAGCTCGGCAAGACCGAGGAGGCCGGCGACGAGTACCTCGCGGTCGGCAAGAGCGCCCCCGTCGGAGAGCTCCACAAGGATGCCCTCCTGAACGCGATGGCGGCCTACGAGAAGGCGCGGCCGAAGGACGTCGCCAACCGCGGGAAGGTCACCGACGCCGACAAGAAGTTCGGCGAGGCCATCGACCTCTACGCGACGCTGTTCCCGGCCGACCCGACGCTCGTCGGCGTCATCTTCAAGAACGGCCAGATGTTCTACGACTATGGCGAGTACGACGAGGCCATCAAGCGCTTCGGCGTCATCGTCACGAAGTACCCGCAGGATCCGAATGCCGGCCCGGCCGGTGACCGCATCCTGTCGGCGCTGAACAAGGCGCAGGACTACGAGAACATCGAGAACTGGGCGCGCAAGCTCAAGGAAGCGCCGTCGTTCGCAGCGAAGGATCAGCAGGAGCGCCTGGCCCGCCTCATCGTCGAGTCGATCCAGAAGTCGGGCGACAAGTACGCCGACGCCGGCAAGTACGAGGAAGCGGCGACGTTCTATCTGCGCGTGCCGAAGGAGACGACGGACGCGAAGGCGTCGGCGACGGCGCTGATGAACGCCGGCGTGATGTACGAGAAGGCGAAGCTCCCCGAGAAGGCGGCCGAGCTCTACATCGACATCGCGGAGCAATACGGCGAGAAGCAGCCCGAGCTCGGCGAGAAGGCCGCATTCACCGCCGGCCAGGTGTTCGAGCGCGTCATCTACTACGATCGCGCGGCGGCCGCTTACGAGCTCGTGTGGACGAAGTTCCGCACCGGCAGCAAGGGCGCCGATGCGCTGTACAACGCCGGCCTGCTGCGCCAGGCGCTCGGCCAGAACAAGGAAGCCATCGCGCACTACCAGGAGTACGCGAAGAAGTTCCGCGAGCGCAAAGACGCGCCCGACGTCGCCTTCAACATCGGCGTTGTCTACGAGTCGCAGGGCGACGAGGGCCCGGCGTACAAGGCGTACATCGACTACGCGAAGACGTACCGCTCGAGCGGCAAGCGCATCGTGGAGGCCTGGACCCGCGCGGGACGCACGAGCCTGAAGCTCGGCCAGCAAAAGCGCGCCCGCGACGAGCTCGCGACCGCGCAGAAGCTGTGGAAGAGCGCGAGCGGCAAGGACAAGACTGCGGCCACGCCGTGGGCGGCGGAGGCGCGCTACCTCGAGGGCGAGCTCGTGTTCGCCGAGTACGAGAAGGTCCGGCTGGATGTTCCGCCCAAGCAGCTCGAGAAGGCGCTCAAGCAAAAGAGCAAGCTGCTCGGCGACGCCGAGAAGATCTACGGCTCGGTGATCGACTACGGCGACTTCAAGTGGTCGACGGCGGCCCTGTTCCGCGTCGGCCAGATCTTCGACGGCTACGCTGAAGCGCTCATCGCCGCCGCCGAGAAGCCGTCCTCCGACGTGCCGCCCGATCAGATCCAGGCGTACCAGGATGCGATCAACGAGTACGTCATCCTGATCCAGGACAAGGCCGTCGAGCTGTTCAGCGCCGGCTACCAGAAGGCGATCCAGATGCAGGTGTACGACGAGTACACGGCCAAGATCCGCGCCGCGCTCGGCCGCATCGCGTCGGACAAGTTCCCGCCCGAGCGCGAGGCCCGCAGCAAGGAGCGCATCGGCGATCGCACGCCGAGGCTCGAGCTCGTCGAGGAGATCGCGCGATGAAGCAGCTCGTCCTTCTCCTCGCGCTGCTGCTCGTCGGCGCCTGCGGCTCGAACAGCGCGTCCCGCATCGGCCCACAGGGGCGCCGCGTGAACCGCCTCGATCCGGTGAACCCGAAAGCCGCGAAGGAGTTCGAGGCCGCGATGCGCGCCCTGCGGCTCAAGGGGCCCGAGGCCAACGCCACCGCCAAGGTTCGCCTCCAGGCCGCGCTCGAGATCGACGGCAAGCTGTGGGAGGCGTGGCACAACCTCGGCGTCATCGCGTTCGAGGACGGCGACGACACGGCGGCTGTCGAGGCGTTTGGCAAGGCGCTCGCGATCAACGTCGACCATGTTCCGATCCTCCTGGCGCGTGCCGAGGCGCACCGCCGAGCCGGCCACACGAAGGACGCGCGCACCGACTACGAGTCCGCCCTGCGCTTCTCCGACGAAGATGATCCGAATCGCCGGGATGCGGCCGCGCGCCTCGCCTCGCTGCTCCGCGACGGCGGCAACTACGACGACGCCGTGAATGTCCTCCGCGACACGGTGCGCCTCAACGGCGCGAGCGCCGGCATCTATGTCGAGCTCGGGCTCATCTACATCCAGCAGCAGCGCCTCGAGCTCGCCCAGCTCGTCCTCTCCAAGGCCGCCGAGCTCGACGCGAAGGACCCGTCGGTCTTCAACGCCCTCGCTCTCCTCGCCCTTCGCCAGGGCAAAGCGCAGGACGCCTTCGACCGCTTCGACCACGCGGTGTCGCTCGACGCCGGCTACATCGATGCCCGCTTCAACAAGGCCTCGGTGCTCCTCGACGCCGGTGACTACGGCCGAGCCAAGACCGAGCTCCTGGCGATTGTCGAACGAGTGCCCGACGACTACGCCGCGCGCGTGGCCCTGGGAGTGGCCTACCGCGGGCTCAAGGAGTTCAAGGATGCGAAGGCGACATGGGAGCGCGTGATCTCGTCGGCACCAAAGCGCAGCATCGCGCGGGCGGACGCGATGTACGACCTCGCGCTACTCGAGCTCGACTTCATCCAGGATCAAACCGCTGGCAAAGCGGCGCTGGAGCGCTATCTGCAAGAGGCCCCCTCGAACCACAGCAAGCGGCAGGCTGCGGACGAGAAGCGAAAGGACATCGGCTCGTGAAGCAAGGCATGCGTCAGGGGGGCATGGCCCCCGCGTGGGGGCTGCGAGCCCCGCGCGCGCGTCGTGGCGTGGTGACCGTGCTCGTGGCGGCCTGCGTGTGCGCGCTCCTCACACCTGCGGTCGCCCAGCCCGAGAAGAAGCCGGACAAGGCGGCGCCCACGGCAAAGGACGACCCGAGCAAAGGCAAGGGGAAGGACAAGGACGACAAGAAGTCCGCCAAGGACCAGGTCTTCAACTTCGAAGGCCTCGGCCTGGCGGGCAAGAACCGCTCGCCGCAGCTCCTGTACTTCCTCGAGCGCGCCAACGAGGAGCTCGAGCGGGCGAGCCTGCAGAAGCGCTCGTTCATTCCGCACATCGTCCGTAGCGTGGAGGAAGAGCAGCTGTGAGCAGCGTGGTCGCACTCCGCACGGCGCTGGTCTGGCACGACGAGGTCATGGAGGATCTCGTCGTCGAAAAGCCGACGCGCATCACGCTGGGTTCGACCGGAAACTCCACCTTCACGATCCCGAGCCTCGGTCTCCCCGTCGACTTCGCGATCGTGCGCCCGGGCAACCGCGGTTATCTGCTGACCCTCGGCGAGAAGATGCGCGGCACCATCTGCCTCGACGGCGAGGAGAAGAGCGTCGAGGAGTTCGTCGCACGCGGCGGCGAAGGCGAAGGCACCGGCAACTTCCGCGCGACGCCGATCAGCGGGCGCGACTGGGGCGTCATCGAGCTCGACGAGAGCGGTGACTACAAGCTGTTCTTCCAGTTCGTTCCGCTCGACGAGGGGCCGACGTTCTTCACCCCCAAGGTCATCGCGGCGGGCGCGGCCGGCGTCGTGCTGTCGTCGGTGGGCCTGGGGCTCGCTCGCTTCGCGATGAGCGACTCCGGTTTCCTCGACGCGTTGGCCGAGGGCGCCGGCATCAGCCTCCTCGCGATCCTCGGCGCGGGCCTCATCCGCTGGCTGTTCGTCCAGGACGGCGAGTCGCAGGCCTCGTTCGCGTTCTCGATCATTCTCCACGTGGCGCTCCTGTTCGTCACGTACCAGCTCTACGACGGCACCAACGAGTTCGCCTGGCCGGGCCCGCGCGGCATGACCGGACGCTACATGGTGACGCGCACCGAGATCGAAGAGACCCCGCCGCCCGAGAAGCAGAAGACGGTGGGAGCGGTCAGTGCGCAGAGCGCCGCGCAGAAGAACCCGAACAAGACGAACGCGAAGACCGCGACCATGGGCGAGTCGGGCGCATCCGGCGGCAAGGGCGACACCGAGCGGGCGCGCGACATCGTGGCCACGCGGGCCCCCGACGCGGGCGTGATGACCGGGGCCGCGCGCAAGTACACGCAGGACATCATCGACAAGGATCTGTCCAAGATCGTCGGCCGCTTCAACGCCGTGCAGGGTGACCGACCCCGCGTCGGCTCGGTGGGCTACGGGCCCGGTGCGGGTACGGGCGTCGGTGAGGGCAACGGCACCGGCACCACGCGCGGCGGCAAGGGCAAGGGCCCCGGCGGCGGGGGCAACGTCGACGGTGACTTCACGAGCAGCGGCAAGATCGACACCGGCAAGGAGCGCCCGGGGGGCAACTGCGTCGGCAAGAACTGCACGGGTAACGCCCCCCGCGAGGTCAAGGTCGGCATCTCCAGCGGCTCGGGCGATCCGGGCGGCTACTCGATGGACGAGATCGACCGCGTCGTGAAGGCGCGCGCTGGCGTGTTCCGTGCTTGCTACCAGAAGGAGCTGAACCGCTCGCCCGGCATCGGCGGCAAGATCAGCATCTTCTTCAAGATCAACGGCGAGGGCACGGTCACCGCCGCGAACGTGAAGGACAACACGGTCAAGAACTCCGAGGTGGAGAGCTGTGTGAAGTCGAACGTCATGCGCCTCAAGTTCCCGCCGAAGGGGCGCGGCGCGCAGGTCACCTACCCGTTCGTGTTCTCACAAGGAGGCTAGCCAATGAAGAAGCTCTCGCTCTTCGCACTCGTCGTCGCTGCCTGCACGAACGACCCGGCCTACATCCCCGGCGACATGGGGCTCGAGGCCGGCATGGCCGACGGGATGGGAGAGATGGTGGCGGAGGCGAGGTCCTCGCTGAGCCTGCCCATCGAGACCGAGACCATGGAAGACGCCGCCGCGCGCGCCGAGCTCGCCGCGCAGCTCGGGGTCGACGTGCCCTACGTTCGGATCGGGGACATCGAGGTCTCCATCGAATGGACGGCCAAGAACCTCGACCCCACCGAGGGCATCTTCGAGCTCCAGCTGAACGGCGCGAACGAGTTCTTCGAGTACGACCCATCGGTGATCGTGCTCTCGTCCGACGACGAGGCGCCCGAAACCCCCGGCCTCGATGGCGATATCCCGATCCGCATCCCGCCGAACGGCACCATGTCCGGGATCTTCCGTGAGGATCAGGTGCGCGAGGCCTCGATCGACCTCGACGCGATCACGCGCGGCAACGTGAATCCGTTCAACGCGAACCTCTCGATCAACAAGAACGCCGAGTCGTTCCAGCCGATGACGCCGCCGATGCCGGACGACGAGGACTACGTGCAGATGCCGATCGGCGATCCGATCCCGCGCGCCGCCTTCGCCCAGATGATCCGGATCGACCTCGTCTTCAAGCCCTCGACCCACATGATCCTCGAGTACGTGGTCCGGGTCCGCGACCTGCGGGGGATCGTCCACGAGCTGTTGGGCGACGCGATGGCCGAGGCCCCGGGTGAGCTGACCGTATTCGAGCCGATGGAATACGCGCCCATGCCCCCGATGCCGATGCCGATGCCTTGATACAGTCGGGCTGAATGAAGGGGCCGCTGGCTCTAACACTGGTGGTCGCGCTGGGGGGCGTGGCCGAGGCTCGGCCTGCTTCGTCGGGCTGGTACGCCGAGGCTGGGTTCGGTGCGACCCTCTTCCTGCCCGGCACCGCCGAGTACGCGAAGCCGGGGCCGAACGTGGAGCTGCGGCTCGGGCGTGATCTGTTCTCGTGGTTCTCGCTCGGGATCGTCGTCGCCGCGTCGAGCCACGAAGCGACGCCGCCGCCGCCACCCGAGGACGAGTGGTTCCAGCTGTACCGGGGCGGGGCCGATGCGCGGATCGGTGGCCGCATCGATCGCCTCGCGCTGTTCCTCGAAGGGGGAGCGGGGGTCGCCCTCTTCTCCTCGAACGTGCTCGACAAGGTCGGCGTGACAGAACCCGGCGACACCTTCGCGCTCGCCTTCCATGCCGGCGCCGGCTTCGAGTACCAGCTCGAGAATCGCCACTATGCGATCGGGCTCGCCGGGGATGCGGTCCTGATTCCGCAATTCGATGCGGCCCGGGCCGTAGGCACCCGGTTGTACCTGCGCTACACGTACTGAGCCGTGGCTGCTGAGTACGATTACGCGATCGTCGGCGGAGGACTGCAGGCGGGCCTGATCGCGTTGGCCGTCCGCGCCAAGCAGCCTGCCGCGCGGATCGCGATCGTCGAGCGTGACCAGGCGCTCGGGGGCAATCACACGTGGTGCTTTCACGCCGACGACGTGCCCGCCGATGCGGCGTGGATCACCCCCCTCGTGGTGCAGCGCTGGGCCGGGTATGACGTGGCCTTCCCGCGCCGCCGGCGTCATCTCGAGTCGGCGTACGCCTGCACCACGAGCGCCCGGCTCGACGAGCTCGTCCGGCCGGTCGTCGACGGGCTCTTCCTGGGCGAGGTGGCCACGGCGATCGAGCCGAACCAGGTCACCACCGCCTCCCGGTCCATCACCGCCACGGCCGTCATCGACGCCCGAGGGCCGGACCGCTCGGCCTCCTGGGGCGAGTCGGGCTGGCAAGTGTTCGTGGGGCGCGAAGTCCGCGTAACCAATCACGGCCTGGGACATCCCATGCTCATGGACGCGACGGTGCCGCAGCACGGAGGCTTCCGCTTCGTGTACGTGCTGCCGCTCTCCGCCGACGTGCTCTTGATCGAGGACACCATCTTCGCCGACACCCCCACGCTGGACGTCGACGACGGCCGTCGCGCCATCGCCGACTATGCGGCCGCGCATGGCTGGTCCATCGAGGCCGTGCTGCGCGAGGAGACGGGCGTCTTGCCCCTCCCCTTGCGCGTCCCTGCTCCGGTGGTGAACGACGCCGGCCCGCTCGTCGCGGGGTACGCCGGCCACTGGTTCCACCCGACGACGGGCTATTCGTTCCCCATCGCCGCCCGCCTCGCCGCCTTCATCGCGGACCGGCCGGCGAGCGAGCTTTTTGGGGCGCCCCTGCGCGACGAGGCGCGGGCGCACGGCGGCCAGCTCGCGTTCGCCTGCCGGCTGAACCGCATGCTCTACAACTGGTTCGCGCCGGAGCAGCGCTACAACGTGCTGGAGCGCTTCTACGGCCTCGCCGAGGGGTTGATCCGGCGGTTCTACTCGATGGCCCTCACGCGGACGGACCGGGCGCGCATCCTCGTCGGTCGTCCCCCCCGAGGGATGAGCTATCGCGCCGCGCTGGGAGGAAAGGTCGCGTGGAGAACCGCGTGAAGTCTTCCCCCTTCGCCTTGCCGGCGGGTTCTCCGCTCACCGACGCGTTGCTCGATGCGCTGGCGCCCGGCGGGACCTCGGCTCTCGATCCGTCGGTGCCGTCCGCGGTCTGGGACGCGGCCCTCTATGGCCCCGCCACGGCGATCCTCGATCGCCCCGGCAAGGACGTCCGCGCCCGCCTCGTGAAAGCGGGCTGGGCACTGGCAGGGGGCGCGCCGGGCGCGTGTCCGGCCGCGATCACGCGCGTGATCGAGATCCTGCACGCGGGCTCCCTGATCGTCGACGACGTGCAAGATGGCTCCGAGAAGCGGCGGGGTGGACCGGCCCTGCACTGCATGGTCGGCATCCCGCTCGCGATCAACACCGGGAACTGGATGTACTTCTGGGCGCTGGCGGAGCTGGCGCGCACGGAGCTGCCCGGCGCGGTCGAGCGTGCCCTCTCGACGCTGGTGCGCTGTCACCAGGGCCAGGCGCTCGACCTCGCGACCCGCGTGATGGACCTCGACATGCGCGCCGTCCCCGCGGTGGTCGCCGCGACGACGCGACTGAAGACGGGGGCGCTGTGCCGCCTCGCGAGCGAGCTCGGGGCGCTGGCGGCAGGTGCGCCCGATTGGGCCGTGACCGCCATCGGGGCGCTGGGCGAAGGCTCGGGCATCGCGCTCCAGATGCTCGACGACCTCGGCTGCCTCATCGCCGAGGACCGGCGCCCGAAGGCGTGCGAGGACCTCGCGCTCGGACGCCCGACCTGGGCGTGGGCGTGGCTCGCGGAGGCGGGCGATCCGTTCGCGTGGGCACGGGCCTGCACGGATCAACGCCACCTCGCGACCGCCGCGGATCCCGAGGCCGCGCAGCTGGCGTTCGCCGCCTCCCTCGGCTCTCAGGTGGAGCGTCGCGGCCGTGTCGCCGTGCGCGAGACGATCGACGCCGCGCTCGCGACCGTACCGGCCACGCGTGCGCGCGACGCCGTCGCCGCCGACCTGCGCGCGATGGAAGCAATGTATGGCTGAGATCAGAGCAGCGGTCATCGGCGCCGGATTCGGTGGGCTCGCGGCCGCGATCCGGCTCGCGACGGCCGGCGTGAAGGTCACCCTCTTCGAGGCACGCGACCTCCCGGGTGGCCGCGCCTACGTCTACACCGAGCAGGGCTACACGTTCGACGCAGGTCCGACGGTCATCACCGCGCCGCATTGCATCGACGAGCTCTTCTCCGAGGCGGGCAAGCGCCGCGCGGACTACGTCGAGTTTCTCCCTGTCACGCCCTTCTACCGCCTCGAGTGGTCCGACGGCGCGCGCTTCGACTACGACGGCGATCGCGACCACATGGTCGAGCAGATCAAGGCGCGCGCCCCCGACGACGTGGCCGGCTACGAACGCTTCGCCACGTATGCGCACAAGGTCTTCGACGCCGGCTACACCGAGCTCGCCTCGACGCCGTTCTTGCGCTTCTCCGACATGCTGCGCGTCGCCCCGCAGCTCGCGATGCTCCGCGCGGACCGCAGCGTCTACAAGACCGTCGCGAAGTACGTGAAGGACGAGCACGTCCGCGAGGCGCTCTCGTTCCACTCGCTGCTCGTCGGCGGCAATCCGTTCGAGACCTCGTCGATCTACACGCTCATCCACCACCTCGAACGCAACTGGGGCGTCTGGTTCCCGCGCGGCGGCACCGGCGCTCTCGTGCAGGCGATGTGCAAGCTGTTCGGCGAGCTCGGCGGCGACCTGCGTCTCAACGCGCCCGTCCGCCAGATCACCCTCGACGGCGCACGCCATACCATCGCGACCGACAAGGGTGACGAGACCTTCGACATCGTCGTCTCCAACGCCGACCTCCATCACACCTACGCGACCCTCTACGCCGGCGAGGCTCGCGCCGAGAAGCGGGCGAAGAAGCTCGCGAAGATGGACTGGTCGATGTCGCTGTACGTCCTGTACTTCGGCACCGATCGCACCTACGCGGACCTCCCCGGCGGCCTCGCGCACCACACCGTCGTCTTCGGCCCTCGCTACAAGGGGCTCCTCGACGACATCTTCCACGGTCACACGCTCCCCGAAGACTTCTCCCTGTACCTCCACGCGCCGCACGTCACCGACCCGTCCCTGGCGCCGCCCGGCTGCGGCAGCTTCTACGTGCTCTCGCCAGTCCCGCACCTCGGCCATGCACCCATCGATTGGGCTGCGGAGGGCCCCGCGTACGGTGACCGCATCCTCACCGCCCTCGAGCGCCTGCTCCCCGATCTCCGCAAGCACGTCACCGTGCGCCGCGAGCTGAATCCGCTCGGCTTCCAGCGCGAGCTCGGTGCCTTCCACGGCTCCGCCTTCTCCGTCGCGCCCCAGCTGACGCAGTCGGCCTGGTTCCGGCCTCACAACCGCGACCCGAAGATCCCCGGCCTGTACCTGGTCGGCGCCGGCACGCACCCGGGCGCAGGCGTCCCTGGCGTCATCAACGGCGCCAAGGCGACGTACTCGTGCATCGCGAAGGACTTCGGGTTGCCCGCCGCGCCGGCCTCGACGTCGTGAGCGCGCTCGTCCAGAGCGAATCGGCGGCGGTCGCGCGCGCGACCATCGGCGAGAAGAGCAAGAGCTTCGCGATGGCCTCGGCCCTCCTCGGCGCCCGCCTGCGCGATCAGACCGCCGTCGTCTACACGTACTGCCGCCGCGCCGATGACGCCGTCGACGAGAGCAGCGATCCCGCGACAGCTCTCACGCGCCTCCGCACCGAGCTCGATGCCGTCTACGCCACGGCGCGTTGTATCGCTCCGACGATCGGGGACGCCCCCGTGACGACCGCCGAGGATCGTCCGATCTCCGATCCCGTGCTCGCCGCGTTCGCCGCCATCTGCGCCGAGCGACGCATCCCGCGCGCATATCCCGAGGAGCTCCTCGCCGGGATGGCGATGGACGTCGACGACACGCGCTACGAGACCCTCGCGCAGCTCGGCGTGTACTGCTTCCGTGTCGCGGGCGTCGTGGGCCTCATGATGTGCCACGTGTTCGGGCTGCGGGACGACGATGCCCTCGTGCCGGCGGCGCGGCTCGGTCTCGGGATGCAGCTCACGAACATCTGCCGGGATGTCGCCGAGGACTGGAACCGGGGCCGCCTCTACCTGCCCGACGAGATCCTCGCCCCGCATGGCCTCGGCGGCCTCGCCGGTGACCTCGGGAAGCCCCTCCCCGCCTCGGCACGCGCGCCGCTCGCGACCTGCGTCCTCGAGCTCCTCGACCTCGCCGACGAGCACTATCGCGCGGCGGATCGTGGCGTGCCCCTCCTGCCGTGGCGGGCGGCCCTTGCGGTGCGTGCCGCCCGGCGCATCTATTGCGCGATCGGCGGCGTCCTGCGGGCGCGCGGCGGCGATGCCCTGGCGGGACGAGCAGTGGTCTCGACGGGGACGAAGGTCCTCCACGCGGGTGCGGCCGCCGGTCGCACCCTGATCGCATGGCCTGGGCGTGCGTTTGCCAGGCGCGCGCGCGTTCCCACGCGTATTCTCACCCCGGACGATGTCGGACTCGGTCGCTAGCCCCAACCCGGATGCGGTTCGCTCCGCGGCGCATCAACGCCTCGAGGACGTGCCCGCGCGCTCGGCCTTCATGACGTACGTGGGCCGCATCCGGCAGTTCGACCGCACCGACTGGCTCGTCTATCTCGGCTGGGTCGGGATGATGCTGGGGCTCGTGGGATCGACGGGCGGCTTCCTGCTGTTCGGCCGGGCGCACGGCGCGCCGTTCCCTGCCGAGGCGTGGCTCGTCCCGGGCGGCGGCATCATCTTCGCGATCGCGATCGCCATCGACACGATCGGCCACCGCACCGTCTACAAGGAAGTGTTGAAGGGCGGCGAGGCCCTCGTGCACCACATCACCATCGCGAACGGCATTGGCTGTGTCGTCCTGCTGATCTTGGCCTACGAGCGGCCCGCGTTCGCGATCCCGGCGATGGTGCTGACGGCGCTCTCGTTCATCTACAGCCTCGTCGACGAGGCGTTTCACTGGCGGCGCTACGTGACCTCGAAGTCCGATGTCGTCGAGATGTGGAGCCACGTCGGCATCCTCGTCGGGCACGGGATCATGATGGTCGCCTGGTGGCGCTGCTACCAGCTCGGGTATCCCGGCGTCGCCGAGACGCTCGCCGCGATGCAGTGACCTGGCGCTTCGCCCACTCGGGCCTCTCCCTGGCGACCATGGCGGCGTAGTTCCGTAGCGTCTTCAGGGACAGGCCCTAGCGCGCCCTAGCGCAGCGCGACCTTGCCAGTGCCGATCAGGTCGACGAGCGCGCGGCGAAACGGGGCTCGCGGATCGAGCATCGCGATGACCGATGCCGCGCCGAGGCGCTGACGCCAGAGCAGGAGGATCTTGGCCGGGAGCTGCATGCCGCCAGCAGCGAGGACCCGGCCCGTGGTCTCGACGAGCTCGCGCGCGTACGCGTTCGACCAGTGAAAGTCGCCCGATGTCGCCATCGGCAGCGCGAGGGCGCGCTCCCACTCGCGGTGCACCGTGTGGGCGAGCGAATCGGTCCGCTTGAGGAGGCCCGACTTCGCGAGGCCCATGCGAAAGCGCTCACCGGCCTTCACCGCGTCCTGATCGACGAGCGCCCACCAGAGCTCGCGGTCGGCTTCGCGCACGGACTCGGGCAGCTCGAGGGCGCAGCCGAAGTCGAGGCACCAGACGTGGACGCTGCCGTCCTTCTGCTCGTCGATGAGGAAGTTGCCGGGATTGGGGTCGGCGTTCAGGAGCCGGTGCGCCAGCGGCGACCCCCAGCACGCCTCGAAGATGGCGAGGCCCGCCTGCCGCCGCACGTCGGGCGAGCCTCCGCCGGCCGTCGCCACGACGCTCTGGCCGCGCGCGCGCGTCATCGTGAGCACGCGCGTCGAGGACAGCTCGCGCACGACGGTGGGGAACCGCAGGGCGCGATGGCCCTCCCAGGCGGCGGCGAACCGCTCGAGCATCGTCGCTTCCGCCCGATAGTCGAGCTCGCCCCGGACGGCCTCGCCGAGGGCGCTCAAGGCGTCGTCGTCGAGTGTGCGCCCCAGGTCGGCGCCGGCGAGCTTGCGGACGAAGCCGTCGTCGTCGAGATCGGCCTTGAGACTCTCGGCGATGCCAGGATACTGGACCTTCACGACGACGTCCGTGCCGTCGCGGAGCTTGGCGGCGTGGACCTGGCCGAGCGAGGCGGCGGCGAGAGGCGTCGGGTCCCACGAAGCGAACAAGGCCTGCGGCGCCTGGCCGAGGTCCTGCTCGATGACCTTGGCGATGGAGCCGGCCTGGACGGGCGGCGCCGAGTCCCAGAGCTCGCCGAGTGCGCGCTGTCCCGCCGGCGCGTAGGCCGCGAGCTGCGCGACCTTCGCGAGGCCGCCCTTCAGGCGCCCGGCCTGGACCGCGAGCACGCGGGCTGCTTCCTCGTCGATGACGCGGTCATCCTCGTCGGAGCGCGTCGGATCCGTCGTCACGATCTGCTTCGCCCGCGCCCACAGGCGCGACCAGCCCACCCTGCGCTCGGCTGCTTTCCGCTCGTCACTCATAGATCGGAGATCATCTGAAACTTGATCGGGCCACTCTCGTCGCTCCAGAACAGCTCGACGCGATTCTTGCCGGTCTTCTTCGCGCGATAGAGCGCACGGTCCGCTTTGCGGACGAGGTCTTCTCCGTCACGCGCCTTGCTCTCGGGATACGAGGCGATGCCGAAGCTCGCCGTCACGCCCAGCACGCGCGGCGGCTCGCTGTCCGTGGTCACGCGCTCCTCGGCGATGGCGGCCCGGATGCGCTCGCCGACGTTGTAGGCCGCGACCATCTCCGTACGCGGCAGGATGAGCACGATCTCCTCGCCGCCGTAGCGCGCGGCCGTATCGACGCCTCGCATCTGTGCCTTCACGACATCGGCGATGGAACGCAGCACGCGGTCACCGATGAGATGCCCGTGCTCGTCGTTCAGCTTCTTGAAATCGTCGACGTCGATCATCACGACGGAGAACGGCGTCTTGTAGCGCTTCGAGCGCTCGATCTCCTCTTCCACGCGGGCGTCGAAGTAGCGCCGCATGAACAGGCCGGTGAGGCCATCGACCATCGCCAGCTCGTAGAGGTGCGCGTTCTGGAGCGCGGCCGCGATCTGCAGCCCCAGCGACTCGAGGAGTTGCTGGTGGTCGTCGCCGAACGCGTTGGGCGTCGAGGACTGCACCGCCACCACGCCCTCACAGCCGCCGTACATGAACAGGGGGATGCCGAGCCACGAGCGCATGCCCTGCGTGCCGTCGTCGAGCGCGATGTCCGCCTGCTCGAGATCGTCGATCCGGCGCGCCTTCCCGTTCTTCATGACCGAGTTCGCCACCCCGCCCTCGCTCTCCTCCAGCGGCTGGCGGAAGAACTTGTCGCTCGCGCGGTCGTAGCCATCGAGGACGTAGCCCTGCTCCCCCCCCGCCCGCCGGTGCACGAGCACCACCGCCTCCGCCTCGGGGATGGCCTTCACCGTCTCGCGCGCGACGGCCTCCACGAGCTCGCCGAGCTGCAGCGACGCCGACAGCTTGCGGCCGGTGAGGTTCAGGATCTCGAGGTCGTGCACGCGCAGCTGGAGCTGCTTCTGGGTGCGCGACAGGCGCGAGAACACGAAGTTGATGAGCAGATAGGTGAAGGACAGCAGGAGGAAGCCGAGCGGCTGGCCCGGATCGTAGAGGAGCACCAGCACCACGCCGATCGGGACAAGCGTGGCCTCGGCCGCGATGCTCGGGAGCGCGACGTCGAAGAACCAGGCGCGCCACGAGTGGCCGAGCAGCTTCTGCCGCGTGCCCTGGAGCGCATAGTGCGTGAGCAGCAAGAGCACGCCGATCGAGACCACCTGCACCGAGACCCGCACCGCATCCGGCCGCCCCTCGACACCGTACGTGGCGCCGAACATCCAGCCGAGCAATGCGAGCAACCCCGCGCTCATGCCGCCGAAGTAGAGGACGTAGCCGAGCTGGTCGATCCATTCATCGCGCCGACCGAGCAGCTTGCGGCGGAGATAGAGGCGCACCCCGGCATCGACCGTGAGGGCAGCCCCTACGAGGCGGGCGGCGCCGACCGAGCCCACGCACAGCGCCGCCGCGACGTAGTACGCGGAGTCGAGCGAGAGCACGCTGCCCTCCTCCACGCGGAACGCGAGGGCCCGCGCCGCGAGGATCACGATCACGAACAGCGCGATCCACAGGGCCGCCGTGGTCTCGGGTTGCGGGAGGATGCCCGCCGCGGGTAGCCCGAACACGACGCCCCAGCCGAGGACGCCGAGGGCGATGGTGAACCAGCGAGCCACGGTGCTTTACCTACCGCGGTCTTGCGTCGTTTCACCAAACAAAACAGGCCCAACCGCAGGAAGCGGATGGGCCCGACACCGACAGGTTATCGACGTCCGTTCAGATATCGATGATCATCACCCCACGCTCCGACTCCTCGCGGGGCGGCGTGACGCTCGGACGTGGGTCCTCGCGATAGGGCGTGATCGGCAGCTCGATACGGACTTGCTCCGCCTCGCGCCGCTTCTCCTCTTCTTTCTTGAGGATTTCTTCGATGATCCAGGGATCCAGCATGGTTGGGACCGCCTTTCCGGGTCGTGGACTCTATCTGGTAACTAACAAGTCACTTTGCAACCCACGGGCCTCGCAACACTTCGTCGACGAGGCAACCACTCCCTTATTCTAACGCACGAGAATCAGTCAGGCTGTACTTCTCCTGTACGAATTCCAGGGCCGATGAGATCGCGGTCGCATCGGCCCCATGAGCGACACGTCGTGGCTTCGCGTGGACACTTTGTGTCTCTGACGCGCACGGCCGTGGCGCTTTCCCGAGCGCCCTCCGCGAGTTCCACCCGACCACGCGACCTCGCAACTTTTGCGGCCAGCCTGTCGTCTGGGCTCCCACCTACAGGTGAGTCCCCACCACACTGGCTGATCGAGTAGCCAGCCTCTAGTTATCGAGGTCTTTGAGCATCCACTGACCGTCCTCCTTCACGAAGGTCACGGTGAAGTGGTCGCCGTAGTTCATCCGCGCATCGTTGCCGCGCTCGACGATCGGCTCCTCGATGTTCGCCTCGAGCGTGTTGATGAGCGTCTCCATCGCTTCCCGCGACGCGCCCATGAACTGGGCCTTCATCTTGTCGACGTCCATCTTCTCGCGGTACGCGGCCGGCACGAAGCGCAGCATCACATCCCAGCGCTCGAGGCGGTATGCGCGCAAGAAGCCACGGAGCGCGCCGCGCGGTGTGGACTGGTCGTAGAACGCGAGCGGGTTCGTGGCGATCTTCCACTCGCCGTCCTCCTGGACGAGGAGCATGCGATCGCCAAGCCCGTACGCGAGCTCGGCCGAAACTTCGAGGCTGCCCTTCTTGCCCCGCAGCCGTTCGGCCGTCTCGCTGACCTCGCGCGAGTTGTCACGCATCATGCGGACGTAGTCCTCGCGCGAGACCTTGCCGCGATACGTGGACGACATCAGGTCGTAGGCCGTGCCGTAGTCCTTGTTCTCGAGGGCGCGACCGTAGCTGTCGAGCGTTCCGTTTGGACCGTTCTTGCCGCCACAGGCCGTCGCCCCCAGCAGCAGCCCCCAGAGCCCCATGACGAGCCAGCGCGCGCGCATCTGGCGGTGGTTATAGCTCATCAGCCGCGAAGGTGCGCGTCGCCACCACCATCGCCAGGGCCGCGAGGCCGAGCGCGACCGTCGGGATCCAGAGCGCGCTCGGCAGGACATACATCTCGGCGGCGAGCCCGACGATCCACGACGACGGCGCCGTCCCGATCATGTGCATCGTGAAGATCACCAGCGCCTGCGCGGACACCTTCATGTTGTCGGGTGCGAGGTCATCGACCGTCGCCGCCATCGGAGCGTGGTACCAGGACATGAAGAACATCGTCGCCATGCCGGTCGCGTAGAGGCCGACGCCGCTCGGGACCACGACCGCGAGCGCGGCGCACGGTGTCGCGAGCCCCATCCCGAGCACGATGGTCCAGAGCCGTCCCGCGGCGCGCCGCACGCGGAGGCGATCCGCGATCTTCGCTCCGATGATGATCCCCGACAGGCCCGCCACGAGCGCGAGCCCGAGCAGGATGCCCGCGGCCCCCTCGCTCATCCCCTTGCCATCGGGCGGCTTGCGCACGAGCAGTTCCTTGAGCCACGCATTGAAGCCGCCGGCGGCGAACGCCATGACGGTGGTGGACACCATCACCCAGCGCAGCGTCGGGATGCGCAGGAGGATCCGGGACTCGGCGAGCAAGAGCTTCAGCGACCGCTTCAGCGACGGAGGCTCTGAGTGAACCTCCACCACCGGCAACGGCGGCACCGGCAGCATGACGAGGAGCGCCGACAGCGCCACGCCGGGGAGCGCGAGCGCGAACACGACCGCGGGGAACCCCACCGCGATGCCCACGCCAAAGCCCGTCACGCCGCCGAGGAAGAGCCCGAGGTTGAAGATGGCCATGCGGCTCGCCTTCAAGGGACCGTCGTAGAGCTGCGCGAGAATCGAGTTGGCGACGGGCACGACGGCCGCGGTCCCGAGTCCGACGAGCGCGCGCGACGCGGCGAGCCCGAAGTAGCTCTCGCCGAACGTGCCGGCCGCCCCCGCGATGCTCGCGATCATCATCCCCACCGCGATCACCTTGCGGCGGTCGCGCGTGTCGCCTGCCCATCCGAAGCCGAGCGTGGCCGCCGCGTGCGGGAGCATGAATACGGTCTGGAGGAAGCCGTACTGGGCCTCGTTGATCCCGAACTGCGCGTGCAGGTCGGGATACACGGTGAACAGGGCGTTGCGGGCCGCGTACGCGACGAGGTTCGTCAGCGCGAGCACCACCAGGATGCGCGACGCGCCGGGATAGCGCATGGAGGCCGACGCGCTCGGGGCTATCACGGCTGCGGTGGACCCTCGGTCACCTTGAGATTGTATGTCGCCTGCGCCGAGCCATCCGCCCCGCGCACCCGGGCGATCGCGGTCACGCCCGCCGGCACCGCCCCCGTCACCGTCTCGGTCCCTCGCTTGCCGGGCGTCTCCGCCTTCGCGAGGACCTTCCCATCGACGATGAGCTCGAGCGCCAGGTCCGCGTCGTCCTGCGTATCGACGCTGATGGTCAGCAGTCGCGCGGCAGCCGCCGGAGGCACCGCGAAGCAGTCGACGTCCGCCACCGCCCACCGCGCCGTGATCTCGGTGCGCTCCGCCGGAATCGGCATGGCCGTCTCGACGGTGTCGTTCGGCTCGCTGTCCACGTCCTCGGCCCCCGGCTCTTGCGACGCGCGGAGCTGATACGCCGTGGCGGGGTTGCTGCGATCCGCCGTCACCGTCACGTACACGAACGGCGGCGCCCCGGGCGCGATCACGGGCGCGAGTCCCGGCACGATCAGCGCCATGCTCTTCGGCCCCTTGCGCGTGACGAGCGGCGTGCCGAGCGCATCGGCCACGGCGAGCGTGACGCTCGAACCATCGACGACCGACACCTCGAGATCGATCACGTTCTTCGCGCCGAGCGTCTCCAGCGAGATCTTGAAAACGTCCACATCGCCGGTCCAGCCGACGTAGCCGCTCGTGGTCTCGCCGAGGATGAGGCTGTTCGCCGTCGCGCGCTCGTCATCCGGCTCGCGCTCCGCCCCCTGCGCGGCCGGCGCGAGCGTCGTCGTGAGCTCGTACGCCACGGGCGTGTACTCGGGGGCATCGGGCGCCGGCGGTGCGCCCTTCTTGGGCTTCTTCGGCTTCTTCACCTCGGCCTTCTTGCCACGCACGATGATCGTGTAGCGGCCCGGCACGACGCCGAGGTTCGGCAGCCCCTCTTCCACCCGCTTGCCACTGCGATCGCTCCTCGCGATGAGCTGCCCTGCCCCGTCGAGGATCTCGAGTCCGGTGTCCGCATCCACGGCCGCCACGTGCACGCTCAGCACGCCCGCCGTCGAGACCTCCAGCCCGTAGTAGTCCGCGTCGGCCTCGGTGTCGAGCTTGCCCCGCGCGGCCCCGCCCTCCCCCACCGGCGTCGCCGTATCCATGCCGTCGTTCGGCTCGATCTCGTCCGCCACGCCGCCGCCCGTCGCATCGATGGGCTGATTCAGGACCTCGACGGGCGCCGCATCACTCGCGCGCTTCTGCTTCTTCTTGCCGCCGCACGCGCCGAGCGCCGCGACGGCCACGAGCAGCCACGCGCCGCGCATCAGCCGACCTTGGACTTCTCGGCGAGCCCCGCGAGGAACTCCGCCTCGGAGACGACCTTCCCGTCGACCTTGCACTCGCCGCGCATCTTGAAGATCTTGCCCTTCCGCAGCGGGACGACCTCGATCGTGATCTGGTCCCCGGGCACGACCGCCTTGCGGAACTTCACGGCGTCGATCGCCATGAAGACCATCACGTGCGTCGTCGGATCGAACGTCACGCTGCGCGACGCCAGGATCCCGCCCGCCTGGGCCATGGCTTCGATCTGGAGCACGCCCGGCATGACCGGGGTCCCGGGGAAGTGCCCCTGAAAGTACGGCTCGTTGAACGAGACGTTCTTCAGCGCGACGACCTTGTCATCCGTCAGCTCGAGGACGCGGTCGATCAGCAGGAACGGATAACGATGCGGCAGGCTGCCCAGGATCTGCTCTGCCTTCAGCACCGGCTCACTCATGGCGGTGGTCGTAACACTCCGCCGTGCGTACGCCCGGGCCGTATCCCGGAATTTTCACCGCCACGGCGGGCCACGTTCGGACACCCTCGTTCGTGCCACCACGTGTGAAGCACGCCCGCAGCCGTCCGTGGGGCCCAGCGGCAAACGTCTCCTTGGCGTCTGGGGCGTCTTGGCGTCCAACCTCCGGGACGCACCAGAACCACCGTGCGCGCGCAGCGCGATTCGACCCCTTGGCGTCCTCCGCGCGCTGGCGGTGACTTCCGGACCACGCGCGGAAGCAATCCGCGGCGCGCAGCGCCAAACCTCTCCTTGGCGTCAATGGCGTCTTGGCGGTGAGACTCCGCGACCGCGACCGCGACCGCGGAGCTCGACATGTGAACGAGCCGCGTCTTACGACGCTGGCCTCACTTCATCTCTGCGTTCAGCTTCCCCGTAAGGTCCACCGACTCGTCATTCCAAATCGTTGCGGACTTGTCGACGATGAGATTCACTCCCTCAGCTTTCGCTAGCTTATCGATCTTCGGCTCCGCCTGCTTCAGGAGATCCTGGATGAGCTTGGTGCGCTCGCCCGCGAGCTCGCGCTCGAGCTTTGCGTACGTCGTCTGGAGCTCGACGAACTTCTTCTCGAGGTCGTCTCGCTTCTGCGCGAAGACTTCAGCCTTGAGGACCGACTGCTGCTTCTCGAGGTCGGTGGCCGACTTCTTGAGCTCGGTCTGCTTCTTGTCCAGCTCGGCCTGCTTGGCCTTGCGGTTCTTCTCGAACGTCTCGTTCGCACGCTTGCCGGCTGGCGTCGTGGTGAGCGTCTGCTCGATGTCGATGACACCGATCTTCGGGTTCGCGGGGACGGCCGACTGCGCCATCTGGAGCAGCGGCGAGACCATCAGGCCGAGACCAAGAAAACCAAGGGCGGCGTAACGCTTCATGGGCACCTCATACGACGACTTCGACGACCAACCAAGCCGATTGTTCAATGGAGCAGGTAGCTGGTTTAGCTGTGCGACTCCGGGGCCTTGTAGGGGGTTGCCTGGGGCTGCCGGCGGACAGTTCCCCGCCAACCGATCCCGAGCGAACCGTGCGCTCCTGCACCACCATCGCCGCCGCGGCCCCAGGCCGCATGGGCGCTAGAGGAAGTTACCGATGGTGAACTCGAAGACGAGCGGGTCTTCGTTGGGCTGCTTGTCGAGCGGGATGCCCCATTCGAAGCGCAGCGGGCCGATCGGGGAGAACCAGCGGAAGCCGAAGCCGACGGACTTCCGGAGGCCGGAGGTGATCGACTCGGGGAAGCGGAAGCACGGGTCGAACTTGATCGAGATCTGGGCGTTGTCGCGCTGGAGGCCCGCGCAGTAGCGGTCCTCGAGGTTGTAGGCGTTGCCCATGTCGAAGAAGACGACGCCGGAGATCTGGACCTTCTTGAACAGCGGGAACTCGACCTCGCTGTTGAAGATCACCTGCAAGTTGCCGCCGAGGGGCAAGGACGACAGGTCCTGGCCGACGTCACCGGGACGCTGGGTGAGGAGCAGCGGGCCGAGGGACCGCGGAGCGAAGCCACGGATGTCGAAGATGCCACCGACGAGGTAGCGCTCGGAGATGGGCACGCCGAGCGGATCGGTGGAGGTCGTGACGCCGACCTCGAGGTTGCCATGGAACACGAAGGGGCCCCACAGGTTGCGGTAGTGGCGCACGAAGCCACCCAAGCGGACGAACTTGTTCTCGGAGCCGGTGTACGTGCTCGCGTACTCGGCGAAGAGCGTGTGAAAGTAGCCGTCCGTCGGGAACAGGCGGTTGTTACGCGAGTCCCAGGAGAGGGACGCGCGGAGCGAGCTGGTGACGCCACCGCGGAAGAGGTTCGCGACGGAGGCGGCCTCGATGGGCACCGAGGTCGCGCCGAGTTGGGTGACGCCGCCAGAGCCCTGGGAGATGTCGACGTTCTCGAGCTTGTAGGTGAGGAAGGCGCGCGCTTCGTACGAGAGCGGGTAGCCCCACGTCAGCGTGCCACCGGAGGCGTTGCGGAAGAACGTGCCGAAGCCGCGGCTCTGGTTGTAGAGGTCGAACGCGAAGGTCCAGTTGGTGTCGAGGAAGTACGGCTCGACGAAGCGCAGCAAGAAGAGCTGCCGGAGGGAGCTGATCTGCGCCTGCAGGGCGAGGGTCTGACCGCGACCGAACAGGTTGTTCTGGCTGATCTGCGCCTGGGCGATGAAGTTCTCGACGGACGAGAAGCCGGCGCCGATCTGGAACGTGCCCGTCGGGCGCTCGGAGACCTCGACGTTCACCTCGACGAACTCGTCCGAGGAGCCGCGCTTGGTCGAGACGACGACGTTCTCGAAGAAGCCGAGCGCGGTGATGCGGCGCTTGGAGACCTCGAGGTTCGTGTTGCTGAAGAGCTCGCCCTCGGAGATGCGCATCTCGCGACGGATGACCTTGTCGCGGGTCTTGGAGTTACCGCGGATGTTGATGCGCTCGAAGTAGGCCTTCTTGCCGCGCGCGATCTCGTAGGTCAGCGTGATCTTCTTGTTCGGCAGGTCGACCTTCGTGAGCGGCAGGACGTTCGCGTAGGCGTAGCCCTTGTCCTGGTAGTAGGACGACAGCTTCTCCCGGTCCTCGGCGATCGACGTGCGCGAGAAGTTGTCGCCCGCGCGCATGCCGATGGTCTTGAGATTCTCGTCGACCGTGCCGATGAGGTCGCCCTTGAAGTTGACGGTCGAGATCGTGAAGACCGGGCCCTCATCGATCGGGATCGAGAGGTACATGTACTGCTTGTCGCGCGACAGGCGGAGCTGCGGCGTGCCGACCTTCACGTTGGCGTAGCCACGGTCCCAGTAGAAGCCGCTGACGATCAGGAGGTCGCGCTCGAAGGCTTCCTGGTTGTAGACGCCGGAGTCGTTCAGGAACGACAGGGCATCAGCGCGACGGGTGGCGATGGCGCCGCGCAGCTCGTCGTCGGAGATGTCCTGGTTGCCGATGAACTGGACGTCGCGGATCTCGACCTTGGCCTTCTCGTCGACCTTGAACCAGACGTCGACCTCCGCCTCGTTGACGGGGCGCACCTCCCAGTCGACCGTCGCGAGGTAGAAGCCCTCGCGCACGTAGAGCTCGGCGATCTTCTCGCGGTTGAGCTTCACCTTCGTGATGTCGACGATGGCGTCCAGCTCGATGTCGAGGACCTCGTTGATCTTCGAGAGCTCGAGGGCGCTGTGACCCTGGATGATGACCTTGCGGATCGACGGCTTCTCGGTGACGGCGAACGTGAGCGTCACGCCGCCCGATGCGGCGACGTCCGCCTCGACATCGATGTTGGCGAAGAAGTTGAGCTTCCACATCGCGCGGATGTCTTCGCGCAGCTTGCCGAGATCGAGCAGCGTGCCCGGCTTGGAGAGGAGCTGGACGCGAATGGCGTCGTCCTCGACCTTGCGGTTCCCGCGGAACTGCACGGCCTCGATCGGACGGCCCTGCATGCGCGTCGCCGCAGGCGCATCGGCGTCGGGATCGAGGACCGGCCCACCGGCCGGGCCGCCCGTCGGCTGCGCATGCACGAGCCCCGGAACGCAGGCCAGCCAGGCCAGGAGAACGAGCCGTGCGAGTCTCATTCGGCTGCCTCGTCGACGAGCTTGCCGCCGTCGATCATGCGCATGCGCCGCGGCATCAGGCGTGCGAGCTCGGGGTTATGGGTGACGACGAGCAGCGTGGAGCCGCGCTCGTGGTTGAGATCGAGGAACAGCTGGTGAATCGCCTCGCCCGTCGCGCGGTCGAGGTTGCCCGTCGGCTCGTCGGCGAGGAGGAGCGCGGGCTCGAGCACCATCGCACGCGCGAGCGCGACTCGCTGCTGCTCGCCACCGGACAGCTCGCCCGGGCGGTGGGTCAGGCGGTGCTTGAGGCCAACCCGCCCGAGGATGTCCATCGCACGCCGCTTGGCGATCGCCGTCGGGACGCGCTGGATCAGGGCCGGCATCATCACGTTCTCGAGCGCCGTGAACTCAGGGAGCAGGTGATGGAACTGGAAGACGAAGCCGATGTGCCGGTTGCGGAACTCGGAGAGTCGCGCCGGCGACATCGTTGTCAGCTCCTCCTGGTCGAAGCGGATCGAGCCGGAGGTCGGCAGGTCGAGCGTCCCGAGGATCTGGAGGAACGTCGACTTGCCGACGCCCGACGCCCCGACCACCGCGACCATGTCGCCCGGGGCGAGGGAGAGATCGATGTCCCAGAGAATGGGGAGCGCGCGCCCGCCGTGGACATACGACTTGCCGAGACCACGGATCTCGATCCGGGCCCCGACCCGACCCTTGCGGTCTGGATGTGGCTCCGGAGCGACGGATTCGCCTGGCGTCACCACCTCGGGAGCCCCGGCCGTGATGGCTGGGTCAGGTGCGATCGGAGTCGCGGCAGGCTCGTCGGTCACGGCAAATACGCTAGAAGGCGCAGGAACTTACTGATCGTCCCTGCAGGTGTCAACGCGCCGTACAGACCATCGCCGCCACCGTTTGGTTGCCTGCAAGCGGAAGCGATCGCGTGCGATCGCGCCCTAGAACCCGACGGTGAACCCGAGGGTCCACGTGCGCAGCGTCATGTCCTCGTCCGTGTTCGGCGTGCCGTCGGACGCCGAGGTCGTGGCGCGCTGGAGCGTGTAGTCGACGAAGATGGAGGCCCGGGTCGCGACGAGGTTCAGGTTGTACTCGAAGCCCGCGCCCGCCATGAGGCCGGTTCCGTCGATGCGCACCGGGGGGTCCAGGAGGGATGTCCACACGTGATGGACGCCGGCGCGGCCGAAGAACTCGAAGCCACTGCTGAGTGGCAGGCTGAGCTTGCCCGCGAGCCACGCCGAGTAGAGCCGGTCATCCCTGCGACC
>JALHPV010000076.1 GCA_022842285.1 Kofleriaceae bacterium | reverse complement strand
GCTCGTTCGAGGACTTCCGCGCGGCCGCCGTCGGCAAGGAGCCATGGACGAACCTCGAGCTCGAGGATGGCGCGGCGTCCGACCAGATGAAGGCGATGATGAAGGTCGCGCGCTTCGTGGGGGCGATGCCGGCAGAGAAGCCGGCCGGCAAGCACGTCGCGCTCGTGTATGCCCTCGGCGATATCGTGGATGGCGGCGAGGATGGCGTCCTCGGCGCCCGGCAGCAGATCGCGTCGCACACCCTCGTGGCGGCGCTGCGGGCGATCACGGCGGATGACTCCGTCACCGCGGTCGTGCTCCGCATCGACTCCGGTGGCGGCAGCGCGCAGGCGTCCGAGCTGATCTGGAAGGCCGTCGGCGAGCTGAAGGCCAAGAAGCCCGTCGTCGTCTCGATGAGCGATGTCGCGGCGAGTGGCGGCTACTACATCGCGAGCGGCGCGACGAAGATCTACGCGCTGCCCGATACGCTCACCGGATCGATCGGTGTCGTCGGCGGCAAGATCGCGCCGGGCGGAGCCCTGAAGCAGCTCGGCGTGAACACCTTCCCGATGGGGCGCGGCAAGCGCGCCACGATGATGGCGAGCCTCGACCCGTGGACGGCCGAGGAGAAGACGGTGATCCAGAAGTCGATGGAGGACGTGTACGACGTCTTCACCGGACGCGTCGCCGCCGGCCGCAACCTGCCCATCGAGAAGGTGCGCGAGCTCGCGCAGGGGCGCGTGTGGACGGGCGAGAAGGCGAAGGAGCTCGGTCTCGTCGACGAGCTCGGCGGCCTCGATGCCGCCCTCGCGGAAGCAGCGAAGCTCGGCAATGTCTCGGCCACGGGCGAGCTCGAGATCTACCCGCCGTCCCCGACGCTGCGCGATGTCATCTCGAGCTTCGGCGGCGTGCAGGCCTCCATGGGCCTCACCGCGAACGCCACGTTCGCGGCGCTCGCGGAGGTCGATCCGACGCTCGCCGCGGCGACGGAACACCTCGTGCGGCTCGCGCTGTCGTTCCAGACCGCGCACGTGCAGACGGTGGCCGTCCTGCCGCCGATCCGCTGATGCGCCCGCTGCTCGTCGCCGCGATCCTCGCGGCCTGCTCGTCGAGCCCCGCGACCGCGCCGACCGCGCCTGCGTCCCCCGTCGCCCCGATGCCGAGCGGCCAGGCCCGCGGTCAGGTCGTGCACACGTCGTTCGCCAGCGAGGCGCTCGGGGTGAAGAAGGACATCGTCGTCTACCTGCCCGCCGGATACGACGCGGCCGCCGCGAAGCGCTGGCCGGTCGTGCTTTACCTGCATGGCCTCACCGGCGACGAGACGAACTGGACCGACGGCGGCCAGCTCGAGGAGACGGCGAACCGGCTTGGCGTCGGCGCGATCGTCGTCATGCCCGACGGGGACGACAGCTTCTACGCGGACTCGCTGACCGCGATCGACTATCAGGCGTGCCTGGCCGATGGCACGGGCTTGTTCTTCCCGCAGCGCTCGCACAAGGACACGTGCGTTCGCACCGCGAAGTACGAGCAGTACATCACGCAGGACGTCGTCAGCTGGGTCGACCGCGAGTACCGCACCCTCGGCACCCGCGAGAGCCGCGGCATCGCCGGCCTCTCGATGGGCGGCTTCGGCGCCCTGATGCTCGCGCTTCGACACCCGGACCAGTTCGCGGCCGCCGCCAGCCATTCGGGCGTCATCGCTCTGCTCTTCAACGGACCGATTCCGTACGCCAAGGGCCAGACGCAGCTCGTCACGGATCCCACGCAGTGGGGGCGCGCCGTCGGACCGCTGGGTGCGTGGGTGCGCGGCATCTTCGGCCCGGACCTCGCGAACTGGAAGGCCCACGACCCGGCGAGCCTCGTGCAGACGATGCCGGCGAACCAGGTCGCGCTCTACATCGATTGCGGCACCGAGGACGAGTTCAAGCTCGAGGCGCAGGCGGCATACGTGCACGATCTCCTGCTCGATCGCGGTATCGACCATGTCTACTACCTGGGCCCGGGCGGCCACGACATGGACTTCTGGCGCGCTCGGCTCCCGGAGAGCCTCGCGTTCTTCCAGGCGAAGCTCGCCTCGGCGCGCTGAAACCAAGTCGGACATGTTTATTGCGCGAGTTGCGCATCAATCATGTCGGACTTGTTTTACGCCAGGCCGCCCACGATCGAGTTCAGCGCACGCACCGCGATGCGGGCGCGCTCGATGTGCTCGGCGGCCTGGCTGACCGCCGAGGCGACGGCGATGACGGACTCGGTCTGCTCCATGATGGCCGTCTCGTCGCTGGCCGCGCGCATGTTGGCGCGGAGGGAATCGATCGACTCCTCGATGACCGAGACGTTGTCGGCGAGCATCGCGGGGAGCTTGGTCGCGGCGGTGTTGGTGGACTCGAACTCGCCGCTGCGCGGACCGCGGCGCTGCGCGGCGGAGAGCTGCTCGCGGAGCTCGTTCTCGATCTTCTCGAGCTGGACGACGCGCTGCGAGAGCTCGACAGAGCGCTGGAGGATCGGCTCGAGCTTGGAGAAGTCGGCCTGCGCCGTCGCCTCGGGGTCGATGGTCGGAGTGTTGTTCGGCGAGCGGCGCGTCGTCATCGGCTCCGGCGTCTGACCGCCGCGCCGCATCGTCATGCTCTCCTGGAGATCCGGATCGATCGGCGGGCGTGTGCTCGTGGTCTCGTCGTCGGCCCGGTCGTGGCGCACCTCGAGCACGAGGCGATCGCGCTCGAGCGAAACCGCGGCGAGCTGCGCGCGGGCCTCGCGCAGGTCGCGCTGGAGTTGCGCGATCTCGCGCTCGGTCTCGGCGGCGAACGATCGGACGTTCTCGGCCTTCGCGACCTCGTCCTCGAGGGACTCGACACGCTTGCGCGCCTCCGTGAGCTCGCGCTCGATCTTGCTGATGCGACCCGCCGTCTCCTCGAGCTTGGCCTCGGCCTGAGCGGCCTCCGTCTCGGCGTCGGCCACCCGCTTCTCCGCCTCGGCCGCGCGCTGCTCGGCTTCGGTGAGCTTGCTCTGCGCCAGTGACGCCCGCCGTTCGGCCTCGGCGGCGCGCGCCTCGGCGCCCTCGCCCGCCGCGCTCGCCTCGACGGCGTCGGCGGCTCGATCCTCGGCGTCGAGCAAGCGGGCCTCGGCCTCGCGGAGCTGGACCTGCATCTCGCGGAGCTGAGCCTGCGACTCGCGCAGCGCGCCTTCGAGCGCCTTGTCGGACTCGCGCGCCTTCGTCGTGACGTCGCGCTCGAGGTACGCCAGCTTGCTGATGGCTTCGTCGAGCTGGCGCTGGAGCGCGGCCGCACGACCGATGGCGTTGTCGGCTTCCTCGGCCTTGGCGAGCAGGGCCGCGAGCTGCGACTCGGCGCCGGTCTTGGCGTCGGACACGGCCTGCTCGCGCTCGATGCGCGCGGCCTCACGGGTGGCGGCCTCGGCATCGCGCACGGCCGTCATCGTCCGGATCTCTTCGGCCGCCATCACCTCTGCGCGCACGGTGGAGATGGCCTGCTCGAGCTCGCGCCGAGCGGTCTCGCGGGTCTTCTCGAGCTCCGCGGCCGACCGCTGCTGCGCCGCCTCGAGCTGCTCGCGCGCCGCGGCGAGCTCCGCATGCGACGTGGCCCGGAGCTGCGTGATCTCCTCGCGGGCCGCATCGGTGGCCGCCCGCGCCGTCGCGAGCTCGCGCTGCATCGCCTCGAGCGAGCCGGTCAGGTTCGCGACGTCGGCCTCGAGCTCGGCGATGCGCGCCTGCGCGGTCGCGACCTGCTCGCCGGCCTTTCCGCCCGCGGACTTCGCGTCGACGAGCTGGAGCTTGAGCGTCGAGATCTCCTCGCGCGCATCGGCGAGCGACGCCTGCATCGCCGTCTCGGACACGGCCATGCCGCTCTCGAGATCGGTGATGCGATCCTGCAGCGTCTCGACGAGGAGGTCGTGCTCGGCCTGCTTGCGATCCGAGCCCTCGACCCGCTCGGCCACGACCAGCATCTGCTGACGCGTGTCGGCGAGCTCGCGCTCGAGCTGCGTCTTCTTCTCGACGAGCGCCAGCGCCCCCGACCGTTCGGCGGCGAGCTCGCGCTGCGCCGTCTCGAGTTTGCCCTCGAGCTCCTTGCGGGTCGCGGCGAGCGTGCCTTCGAGCTCCTTGCGGGTCGCGAGGACCGCCTCCTTGGCCGCCTCGAGCTGCGTACCGAGCTCTTGCTTGGCCGCCTCGAGCGCGGTCGCGTGATCGGTCCGCGCCGCCTCGAGCGCCTTTGTCAGCTCGCTCCGCGACGTGTCCTGCGCCTTCGCGAGCTCCTCGCGGAGCTTGGCGATCTGCCCCGCCGCTTCGTCGGCGCGCTGCTGGGCCTCGTCCGCACGCTTCTGGGCCGCAGCGATGATGCCGCCGGTCTCGGCGAGGCGGGCCTCGGCCTCCTCGGCCTTGCGCTGGTTCTCGGCGATCTCGCGAGCCGCGGCACGCGACCGGCCCTCGACATCGGCGGCGCGACGCAGCGCTTCGGCGACATCCTTCGCCATCGCCTTGGCCATCGTGTCGGCGGCACTCGCGCGCTGGTCGGAATCTTCGGCGGCCTTCTCGGCCTCGGTGGCGCGCGCTTCAGCCGTCTCGGCACGCGCGAGCGCGGCATCGCGCGCGGTCTCCGCCGCCTTGATGGCGACGGCCGCTCCGCCGAGCTCGGTGAGCTTGCTCTCGAGGTTCGTCTCGCGATGCGCCGCCTCGGCGAGCTTGGCCTCGGCCGCATCGAGCTCGTGCCGGACGGCCTCGGTGCGATCGACGGCATCCGCGACCGCCTGGTTCGCGGTCGAGACCTGGGTCTCGAGCTCGAGGATGCGCGCCTTCGCCGACGCGTGCTGCTCGGCGACCTCGGCGATCTCGCCGGCGAGCTTCGCGGCCCGCGACTCGGCGGCCTGGAGCGGCGCATCGCCGGCGCCGAGGCGCGTCTCGAGGGCCGTGATGCGCTCGCGGAGCGGAACCTGCTCCTCCTGCGCGAGCTTCAACATCGCCTCGGTGTCGTTCACCGCTTGCTGCAGCGAGGCCGCCCGGGTCTCCGCCTTCGCCGCCGTCGCGTTCGCGTGCGACAGGTTGCGCTCGGCCCCCTGCGCCCGGATCTGCGCGGCCGCGAGCTCCTTCTCCGCCTTGTCGGCCTTCGCCGTGAGCGCCGCGATCGTCGCGGTCAACTCGGTCACGCGGGTATCCGGCGGCGCAGCCGTCGTGCGCGCCTCGGCGAGCTCCCGGCGGAGATTGGCGACGATGAGATCCGTCTCCGCCATCTTCTCGGCGATGTCGATGCCAGCCGTCGCCCCTGCGACGGCGCGCACCTCGGTGAGCTTGGCCAGCGACAGCCGCGCGGCCTCGAGCTCGCTCGCGCTCGACTTGCGGAGATTGTCGAGCTCCGAGCGCACGAACTTGGCGTCGGCCGCCGACTCCGCCGCCGCCATCTCCGCCACCGTCTTCGCGGATCGGGCCTCGGCGAGCTGATTGTTCACCTCGACCAGCGCGCTCTGCGCCTTCTCCCGCTCGGCGACGGCTTCGTCGCGCGCCTTGGTTGCCTCGTCGCGTGCGGCCGTCAGCGAGACCAGCTCGGCCTTGAGCTGGTCGGCTTCGCCGAACCTGGTGGGCTCGCCCTCGGGGCGCTGGGCCTGCGAGGTGGCCGTCGGCGGTCGCTTCCTGACCGCTTGCAGCTCGTCCTGCACCGACGCCAGCGCGCGCTCGAGTGCCGCCGACCGGGCGACTGCCTCGTCGCGGAGCCGGATGGCCTCGGCGATGTGCATCCCCGCTGGCTCCGCGCCGCCCGCGGCGAAGCCGGGCTGCGTGAAGGCCGGCTCCTCGATGGTCACCGTCACCGGCGACTTCAGGAGGGCGATCTGCTGGTGCAGCTCACCCACGCGCTTCGCGAACGCGTTGCGCTCTTCCTCGACGGCGGCTCGGGCCTTGCGCTCGAGGTCGAGCCAGGTGGCGAGGGTGCCGTGCAACCCCATCGGCGGCGGGAGGGTCCCGCTCGCCGGCAGGAGCCGGATCATCAGGCTGCCGACGAGGATGATCTCGCCCACGGGCACGGGCGCGCGCGAGACCTTGTTCGGACCGACGTAGATGCCGTTCGAGCTTCCGAGGTCCTCGACCCACAGCGCGCCCTGCTCGTTGAAGAACCGGGCGTGGACCCGCGAGACGCGCGGATCCTCGCTGCGGATGGCGCACTCGGCGGCGCGCCCGACGGTGACCGCATCGGGTCCCATCGCGAACGAGCGATCCACGCCGTCCGCATCCGAGTACACCAGGGTCGCCATTCGAGCGCCCTGGAACGTATCACGCGCCCGAGGGGGTCAAGCCCTGCACCAGGGCATCCGCGGTGGCCAGGGCCGCGTCGGTATCGTCGTCGAGAAACACCACGTGTCCCATCTTGCGGCCGGGGGCGGGAGCGTCCTTGCCGTAGAGGTGCAACCGGGCCCGAGGATGCTTCAGGACCTGCTCCCAGGCCGGCGGGCCCAGGTACCAGAGGTCGCCCAGGAGGTTGACCATGACGGCGCCGGTGAGCGCGCGTGGATCGCCGAGCGGCAGGCCACACACCGCCCGCACGTGCTGCTCGAACTGCGAGGTCGCGCAGGCCCCATACGTGTAATGGCCACTGTTGTGGGTGCGCGGCGCGATCTCGTTCACGAGGAGCCGCCCGTCGGCGAGCTCGAACATCTCGACCGCCATCACGCCGATGTGATTCAGCGCCGCCGCGATCACGACCGCGATCTCCTCGGCCCCGCGCCGCTGCGCGCTGGAGATGGGAGCGGGCGCGCGCGTGGTGTGGAGGATGTGCTTGCGGTGGACGTTCTCGGCGATCGGGTACGTCGCGATCACGCCGTCAGTGCCGCGGGCGAGCACGACCGACAGCTCGCGGACGAACGGCACGACTTCCTCGACGACGGCGGGCTCGCCGCGCAGCTTCGCGAACTTGGCCACCGCATCATCGGCAGGGTCGATCCGGACCTGTCCCTTGCCGTCGTAGCCCGCGCGCCGCACCTTCGCGATGGCCGGCCGGCCGACCTTCTCGAGGGCGAGCGCGAGATCGGCGGCGCTGCTGGCCGGGGCCCACCTCGCCTGCGGCAAGCCGCTGCGATCGAGGAACTCCTTCTGGACGCGTCGATCCTGGATCGTCCGCAGCACGCTCGCTCCCGGCCGTACGGGTACGAGCAGCTCCAGCTCGGCGAGCAGCTCCGCGGGCACGTGCTCCGTGTCGAGCGTGATCACGTCGACCTGCTTCGCGAGGTGCTTGGCGGCCTCGAGATCGTCGAGCGCTCCGACGACAAACCCGTCCGCGACCTGGGCCGTGGGGCAGCGCGGGCTCGGATCGAGCACGACGATGCGGTAGCCCATCTGCCGCGCGGTCACGGCCATCATGCGACCGAGCTGGCCGCCGCCGAGCACGCCGATCGTCGCGCCCGGGAGGAGGGGTTTCATGCCGGCGTCTCCGCGAGCACGCGCTCGGTCTGCGCCTTGCGGTATCCGTCGAGCTTGCCCGCGACGACCGGGTCGTGGAGGGCGACGATGGCGGCGGCGAGCAGGCCCGCATTCACCGCGCCGGCCTCGCCGATCGCGAGCGTCCCGACGGGGATGCCGCGCGGCATCTGCACGATCGAGAGGAGCGAATCGAGGCCGTTCAGGGCCTTGCTCTGCACCGGCACGCCGAGCACGGGCAACCGGGTCTTGGCCGCCGTCATGCCGGGCAGGTGAGCTGCTCCCCCCGCGCCGGCGATGATCACCCAGATGCCGCGCCCCTCGGCGGCCTCGGCGTATTCGAACAGGAGATCGGGGGTGCGGTGCGCGGAGACGATGCGCGACTCGTGCCCGACGCCGAGCTCGGTCAGGATGTCGGCAGCGTGCTGCATCGTGGCCCAGTCACTCTGCGAGCCCATGATGATGCCGACGCGGATACTCATGTTGCCTCAGTGATCGCGAGGGCCCGCAGCGCGGCGCAGCCGATCGCTGACAGCTTCGCCCAGGCCGGCGCTGGGAGGCAACGCAGCGACGACGACATCGACGCCCAGCGCATCGAGATCGCGCAGGGCCGCGTACAGCTCGCGCGCCATCCCCGCGGGGTCATCGGGGAGCGCGTGCGCATGTGCGCGGTCGAGGCTCGCGCCGGCGTGAGCCGAAGCGCCGCCGAATGGCGGTGCGGATGGATGGAGGCTCGCGCCGGCGTGAGCCGAAGCATCGAGCCGCCAGGCCGCGAACGCGCTCGCCGGAGCGAGGACGGCGACGCGCGTTGTTGGCGGCTGGGCGGCGACGACGGCGGGAACCTCGGCGAGGCTCACCGCGATCACGCGCGCCTGCGGGGCGTAGTGCGAGGCCAGGGTCCCCGGGGCCGCGGGCGCCGCCGCGTCGGCCTCGCCGAGCGGCCCCGTGATCGCTTCGATCGCCGCCCGCGCCAGACCGCCGGGTCGCAAGAGCACCGGCCGTCCGCGCGAGAGATCGACGATCGTCGACTCGACCCCCACGGAACACGGTCCACCGTCGAGGAGGTAGTCGACGCGTTCGCCGAGGTCCGCGGCGACGTGGGCCGCTGTCGTCGGGCTCACCGCCCCGAACCGATTCGCACTCGGCGCCGCGACCCCCCCACCGAACGCCGCGAGCAGCGCCTGGGCCACGGGATGCGCCGGGACGCGGAGCCCGACCGTCGAGGAGCCGCCCGTGGTCGCCGACGCCACGCGATCGGATTTCGCGAGGATGAGCGTGAGCGGCCCCGGCCACGCCGCCGCGGCCAGCCGCCGCGCGGTCTCGGGGATGTCGATGGCCCACTCGTCGAGGTCGGCCCCCGCCGCGAGGTGCACGATCAGCGGATGGCCACGCGGGCGGCCCTTGGCATCGAAGATCCGGCCGACGGCCTCCGCGCTCGAGGCATCGGCCCCGAGCCCGTAGACCGTCTCCGTCGGAAACGCGACGAGCCCGCCGGCCCGCAGCACCGCCGCCGCGCGTTTGATGTCCGTGCCCATCACGGCCCCACGTCCTCCTCGGAGCTTCCGCCGTCGAAGTACTCGTCGTCGGGGTAGTAGTCATCCTCGCGCGGCGGGTCCTGGGTGACGTCCTCGGCCGCGCAGCTCGTTGGGACGGCGAGCGGGGCAAGCGTGCCCGGCGCGAGGCCCTGCCGGAACCGCGCCATGTCGAGCAGCGCGAGCCGACCGCTCGTCAGGGCGACCGCGACCGAGGCGCCATCAGGCGAGACCTTGCCGATGGCCACGTCCGAACCGTCCGTGAACGCGCCCACGCCGGTGGTGGGGTTCCACACGCCGAACTTCTCCAGCCCCACGATGAACAGCTCCGGGGTTCCGGGGATGAACTGGGCGGACGCGATGTCCTCGTCGGACGAGATGGACCCGAGGACCTTGCCGGTGGCGAGGTCGTAGACGATGGCCCCGCCGTCGGCGATCACGAGCGCCTGCGGCCGATCCGGCGCCGTGATGACGATGGGGTACTCGCTGCAGCCCGGTGCGCGCAGCGTGATCGCGGACGGCGTCATCGCGTCGTCGAACGCGCGCGGATGAATCGTACCGCCGCGCGCGAGGTAGAACACGGAGCGCTTGAAGTCGACCCCGACGAGGCTCGCATCATCGGTGAGATAGGCGAGGTAGTCGTTGTGCTTCGCCGTCACGCGCCGAACGGTGCTGCCGAAGTCCGACATGACGACGGTCCCGGCCGGTCCGAGCCACGCATCCGCGCCGCTGCTCTCGAGGGCCTGCGTCCACCGCACCTTGGCATCCCGCGCGGAGTAGACCGTCACGGCCGGAATCGGCATGCCGGCGTCGTCGATCTTCGGCGTATCGGCGACGGTCGCGAAGAGCTCGGTCACACCGGGATCGAAGTTCACGTTGACGGGGTCCGCATCGTGGACGAGCCGCGCCTGGCCCGCCTCGGCCATGTACACCGCGCTGTCGATGGCGACAGCGCTGTCCGGGCCACTGACCAGCACCTCCGAGGCGTACGTGTAGGGCGCGGCCCCGACGCCGGCCACGGTGCCGGCCGCGAGATCGACGATGCGGACCGCCTGCCCGACGAAGATCAAGGCTCGCTCGCCGTCGAGCTTGAGGCTGCGAGGCACCG
Source organism: Kofleriaceae bacterium (assembly GCA_022842285.1). Taxonomy (GTDB): domain Bacteria; phylum Myxococcota_A; class Polyangia; order Haliangiales; family Haliangiaceae; genus JABFXX01. Next base: position 17,675 of record JALHPV010000076.1, on the reverse strand, counting down.
ACACGAGCCCCGGTCCGGCGTCGTACTCGCGCGGCTGGCTGCCCGGTGTCGTCCCTTGCACGACGAGCTTGCCGCGCTGGTTCAGCCACGCGAGGCGCGTGCCCGACGCATCGCTCACGATGCCCGGATCGCCGGTCGGGACGATGAGCGGTGCGCTGGCGCCGTCGGCATAGATCTGGGCCCGCCATGCTCCGTCGATGACACTGATCGCATAGACGGACCCGCCGCCCGTGAGGCGGTGGGACTCGTACGAGAGGTCGTGCAGCTTCGTCACCTCGCCCGTCGCGAGGTCGATGCGAGCCACGGTCTTCTCCCGCATCGCCACCACCGCCCGCTCGAGCAGGACGGCACTCCTCCAGTCGAGCCCGGCGTCGAGCGTCCGCACGAGGGCGAACGTCTTCGCGTCGTAGATGGCGAGGGGCACGCCCGGTCCGCTGATCAGCACGCCCGCGTCGCCCGGCAGCTCTGCGATCCGGAAGCCCGCGTACGTCGGATTGGCCTGTCCGTACACGGGGCCGAGGGTGACGGCGAGGGTCTGCGGATCGATCGTCGCGAGCGTGATCTGCTGGTTCGCCACGACGAGCGCAACGAGCCGGCGGTCCCGCAGCTGCGCGAGGGCCACCAGGACGCCGCCCGGGGATCCGGATCTCGCGATCGCAGCGCCGGTCGCGATGTCCAGCCGCACCACCTCGGCCGTGTTCGCGACGACCACCGTCGCCCCATCGACGAGGGCGTGCTGGACGCCCAGCGTGAGCCGGTACGGGCTCGTGGGGGTGACCCAGCGCATCCCGGGCAACGAGCCCACCGCGGAGGGAGGCTGCGGGGGCGGCTTCCAGCATCCGGCCAGCGCAGCAATGAGGAGAACGCGCATCAGTCGCTTTCTTCGTACCAGTAGTCCGGCTCCTCGTCAGCGGGGTCAGGCTCCGCGAACACGGCCGGTGCGGGGCACCGCACCGGGGCCAGCGGCGTCACCGTCCCCGGTACCAGCGCACGCCGGAAGTCGGCCAGGTCGACGAGCGCGACCTGGCCGTTCGCGAACGAGACGGCGATGCGATCGCCCGCGGGCGCGACGGTGGCGATCACCGAGCCCAGCGTCGGGATGAAGGCCCCGGTCCCCGTGCGCGGGTTCCACACGCCGACCCGCTTCGCATCCGCCACCAGGAGCTCGTCCGTGCCGGGGATCCACTCGGTGCTGAGCTGCGTGCCCGCGTACGAGCCCACGAACGCGCCCGTGTCGAGGTCATAGACGAACGCACCTTCCGTCGAGAGCACGGTGCTGACCAGCATGCGGTCGGGCGCGTTCTGCGCGAACGCCGAGTCGCTGCACGCGGGCGCACCGAACGCGATCGTCTCCGTCTCGGGCTCCGCGAATGGCACCGCGTGGACGGTCCCGCCCCGCGTGAGGAACAGCAGCGAATGCGTGAAGTCGACCCCCGCCAGATCGGCGTCGTCGTGAAGCGCGGCGAGGATCGTGCCCCCGGTCGCGGTCGCGTGGATCACGTCGCTCTCGTAGTCGATGGCCACGACGTCCCCCGCCGGACCGAGAAACCCGGTGTTCGACGCGGTGGTCACGGACTGCCGCCAGACTTCTTTCGCTGGCGTCGTGCGCGCGTCGAACACGGCGATGGCAGGCGACTCGTGGGTCCAGAATGCGTAGTGCTCGGGCTCGACGAGAACGGCGAAGGTATGCGTCACCTTCGGATCGGGCCACGCGGTCGCGGCGTACCCGTCGTACACGAGCGTCGGCGCGCCCGCCGTGATCGACCAGACCGGGCCATCGATGGCGAGGACGGAGTCGGGGCCGCTGTGAACGAGCCGGGTCGGCCAGCTGTACGGCGGCACGCCCGCCCCCGTCACCTGCCCCGTCTTCAGATCGACGATGCGCACACCCGCTCCGAGCACGACGAGCACGCGGTCGCCTTCGAACGAGATCCGGGGGTAGATCTCGACGATGCCGGGGCCGAGATCGTACTCGCGCTTCTCACCGCCCTCCTCCGTCGACCACACGACGAGCTTCGTGGCCGCGTCGAGGTAGGCGATGCGAGAGCCGGTCTGATCCGTCGCGAAGTTCGCCTCCCCCGTATCGAGCGCGCGGACCGGCACGGTCGGTACGCCGCGGTACACCTTCGCCTTCCAGCCACCGTCGTACTGCGCGTGAACGACGGTGGAGCCGCCGCCGACCACCTTCGTCGTGCCCGACAGCTTCAACTCGAGCGGCGTCTTCGCCCCGGTGGCGAGGTCGAACTTCGCGAGCACCTTGTCCTTGAGGGCGACGATCGCGTCGTCGAGGACCACGACCTCGGTCCAGTCGAGCCCGAGATCGAGCGGACGCTTCATCGCGAACGTCGTCGCGTCGTAGATTGCGAGGGGCAAGCCCGGCCCCGCGACGAGCAGGTCACCGCTCTTCATCTCGACGACGCGCGGCGGCGGATACGACTTCGCGAGGAGCGAGTTGATCGACATCGGCGCGAGCGCGAGCGTCTTCGGATCGACGTGCCCGATCCGGGTCTTGTCGTCGACGAGCTGAGTGGCGACGATGCGGCCATCGCGCAAGCGCGTGAGCGACGAGATGAGGAAGTCTCCACGCTTCCGGACGCGCACCTGGCCCGTCGCCAGGTCGAAGCGGGCGATCTCGCGCGGCCCCGCAACCACCACGGAGTCGCCATCGATCACGGCGAACATCGCGCCGGTCTCGAGGCGGAAGGGGCTCGGCGGCGAGATCCAGCGCATGCCCGGCACGGGTTGATCTGCACCCGGCGGCACCGGAGACTTCCAGCACCCACCGAGCACCAGCCCGACGAGGAGCGGTGCGCGCATCGAGTGATCATCAAACCACCGCGAGTCGCGCTACGCTAGCCGCGTGCAGGTGTTCCTGGTCCGCCATGCCGAGGCGGTCGACGAGACGCTCGAGCTTCGCGACCCCCACCGACCTCTCACGGGACACGGACGAGAGCAGGCGCGCGCGCTCGGAGACCGCTTGCGCTGGCACGATTGCCATCCCACCCACATCTGGTCGAGCCCGCTCGTACGCGCGGTCCAGACGGCGGAGCTGGTCGAGCGCGGCCTCGATTGTATGGTGCCGATCGACATCCTCACCGCGCTCGCGCCGAATGGCATGCCGCGTGACATCACCGATCGGCTCACCAGGATCGACCCGCTGTCCGCCGTGCTCATCGTCGGGCACGAGCCCTCGCTGTCGGGTATCGGTGGGCTACTCGCCAAGGACCCCGCGTTTCCGGTGCTCCAGAAGGCGCAGGCTGTGCGCTTCGTCAATGGCGCGGTTCGCTTCCGCTTCGCGTGGAACGACGAGGCGCCGACCACGCGGTAAGCTGGTTCGATGCGTCGCTTCGCGCTCTGTCTCGCTCTCGTGACTGCGTGTGGCGATGACGGAGGAACGGCCGATGGCGATGGCGGCAACCCCGACGCCGACATCGACGGGTACGTCTTGCCGGCCACGGTTCCGATCGAGTACGCGCCGGCCCTGCGGGTCGCGCCCGGCCCGTCGGCGATCACCGAGCTCGTGCTCGGACCCGACGACCGCGTGTATGGGCTTGCGGGCGGCCGGCTGCTCGTGTCGAACGATGGGGGCGCGACGTTCGTCCCCGCCGCGGCGACCCAGGTGCTCTCGGGTCTCGTCGCCAGCGACGCGGCGCTCTTCGGTCGCGACGGCATGTTCATCGCGCCGATCCTGAAGCGCTCCACCGACAACGGCACCTCGTTCCAGACCGTCACCGTGCCAGGGCTCGGCACCGATGACCGCCTGTTCATCGCCGCACGGGGGGATGGCCTCTGGGTGCAGCCCGTGCCGACGGCCGGCCCCACGACGATCCTGCACTCGACCGACGACGGCGCGAGCTTCACGCCCCTCACGATCCCGATCACGCAGGGCGCGAACTTCTTCATGGCGCCGGGGCCGGGCTCGCTCGCGATCAGCAACGCCTTCGGCATCTTCCGTACCGACGGCGCGACGTGGACGGACCTCGGGCCCACGCCCAGCCCGTTCGAGCACCAGCTGATGATCGTCACGCAGGCCGGGACGATCATGGCGCCGAGCCTCTCGGGAACCTTCTCCCGGCGCGCCATCGGCGACACGACCTGGAGCACCGAGACCCTCACCGGCGCGATCGGAGCGATCGTGCAGCGCGCGGATGGTCAGCTCGTGCGGGTGCAGAAGTACACCGGCACGATCGAGACGAGCGACGACGACGGCGTGAGCTGGCAGTCCGTCACCGGCGTGGCGTGGGACAACTGCACGCTCGCCTCGCTGACGGCCGTGCCGACCGGCCTCGTCGGGACCTGCTTCGACGAGGGCACGACGATGGTGGTGCGCCTCCCGACCGGCGCGAGCACCTGGACGATCGCCGTCCCCGAGAATCAGCAGCCCGTCGGGCCGTTCGTGGATATCGGCATCGCGGACGATGGCACGACCGCCCTCGCGAGCCAGAAGGGCGTCTGGCTGTCCCGCGACGCCGGTGCCACGTGGACCCGCACGCCGTGGCGGCCGGGGACCCAGATGCCGCTCGGCGCGCTGGCGATCGCTCCCGATGGGAATCAGATCTTCGTCGGCTCGGTGAGCGGCCAGTATGCGTTCCTCGATCGCGATGGCAACGCGATCCAGCAGAGCACCGTTGGCCCCGTCGACGAGACCATCGTCCAGGCGGACTATCTCGTCTCGACGGAGGTCATCGTCACGACCTCGGAGCGCGAGTTCACCCAGGGCTCGGTGTGGCGCGGCAATCCCGATCGCATTGGCACGTGGGAGGTGATCAACCCCTTCCGACTGGAGAGCAATCCGCAGTTCGATCCGACGGCGGGCTTCCTCGGCGTATCGGCGTGCGGCGAGACCGTCGGCGTGGGCGTACGCCGCTGGTTCGGCACGAACGCGTGGGACAACGCACTGCTCGTCAAGTTCCAGTTCAACGACTTCAACGCGCTGTGGTTCGACATCGACTTGCCCCCGGTCGGCGCGCTCCCCATTCGCGCGATGTCCTGCGCTCCCAATGGCACCATCGCCTTCACGTTCAAGAACGAGCTCGACTCGCAGCTCTGGGTGGGCAGCTTTCAGGGGCTCGGCATCTTCCAGATGACCAGCACGACCACGCTGCCGCCTGGAGTCACCGTGGCCAAGTTCGCGCCCGACAACCACCTCTGGGTGGTGAGCGGCGGCGGCGTGTGGCGCTCGACCGCGCCCGTGAAGGGCGGGCTCTAGAGGCCGAGGGCCGCGTAGGCGCCAACGGCGCGCAGCAGCCACAGCACGCCGAACGCGAGCCCGAGGTTCACGAGCGTGATCGGCAGGCCGTAGCGCAGGAACCGCAGGAAGCCGATCTCGCCGCGCGGCCCTGCCGCCTCCATGACGATGATGTTCGCGACGGAGCCAAAGAGCGTGAGGTTGCCGGCGAGCGTCGAGGCGACCGCGAGCATGATGTACCCCCACGTCGGCTCGGGCATGTGAGGTACCCAGCTCACGGCGACGACGACGAACGGGACGTTCGAGACCAAGTTGGATCCGACGACGACCAGCGCGACAAAGGCGATGTCACCGGTGACGTCGCCCCGCGCGACGACGGGCGCGAGCTGTTCGAAGATGCGGGTGACCACGCCGGCATGCGCGAGGCCGGCGACGACGACGAACAGGCCGGCGAAAAATGCGAGGAGCTGCCAGTCGACGATGCCGAGCGCGTTGCGCGGGGCCGTGCGCGCGATGACCATGAGCACCGCTGCCGAGCACATCGCCGCTCCTGCGAGCGAGACGCCGGCAAACGCGAGCACGGCGAACAGCCCGAGGCACGCGAGGCCCTTCGCGGCGAGTGGCTTGTCCATCGCCGGCTTCGGCGGCGAGCGATCGGCGAGCGCGCCCGCGGGGAGCTCGTGGCGGAACATCCACAGCAGCACGGCCGCGTTCGCCGCGAGGCACACGACGCCGACGGGGAGTGCGAGCGCGAAGTACTGCGCGAACCCGATCGACTCGCGCGCGGCCGCGCCGACGATCATGTTCTGCGGATTGCCGGAGAAGCTGACCACGCCACCGACGTTCGCGGCCGACGCGAGGGCGATGAGATACGGCATCGCCGGTAGCCGCGCCTCGACCACGACGGCGACCACGAGAGGCGTCATCACCACGCACACGGTGTCGTTCAGGAGGAGCGCGGAGAGGGCGCCGGCAACCCCGATGATGCCCACAAGCAACGTGCGTGCCGTGCCGGCTCGCGTGAGCACGACATACGCCGCGCGCCGGAAGAACTGCGCCTCGTGGAGATAGGCGGCGATCACGAGGACGCCGAAGAGGAGGATGATCACGTGTAGGTCGATGGCCTGCAGCGCGGCCTCCATGGGCAACCCACCAACGACGACCATGGCGACAGCGCCCACCAGCGCGCCCGCCGGGCGATCGAGTCCGACCCAGCGGAACTGGCGACTCGCGATCACCAGATAGGTGATCGTGAATACGACCAGGGCGCCGAGCATCGGTGGCTTCGTAGCATGTATCGTTTGACCCTCGTGGCAGACCTCGCACTCGCCGTTCGCGACCTGCGGAAGTCGTTCCGCACGCCGTTCGCGCGCAAGAAGATCGAAGCGCTGCGTGGCGTCACCTTCGAAGTGCAGAAGGGACACATCTTCGGCTTCGTCGGTCCGAACGGCGCCGGCAAGACGACGACGATTCGCACGCTCATGGGCCTCATCAAGCCCACGAGCGGAAGCGCGACGATCCTCGGCCGCACCGTTCCGAGCCGGGCCGCGCGCGAGCGCGTGGGCTTCCTTCCCGAGTCGCCCTACTTCTATGACTACCTGACCGTGCCCGAGCTGCTCGACCTCGTCGGCCGGCTGTTCGGCATCCCCGGCCCCGAGCGCAAGAAGCGCGCGGACGAGCTGATCGAGCGCGTCGGGCTCTCCCGGGCGCGGACCCAGAATCTCAAGAAGTTCAGCAAGGGCATGCTCCAGCGCGCGGGCCTCGCGCAGGCGCTCATGAACGACCCCGAGCTCGTGGTCCTCGACGAGCCGATGAGTGGCCTCGACCCGATCGGACGCAAGGAGGTCCGTGACCTGATCCTCTCGCTGCGCGATGCGGGCAAGACGGTGTTCTTCTCGACACACATCCTGTCCGACGTCGAGGCGATCACGGATCGCGTGGCCATCATCGCGCGCGGACAACTCCAGGCGTCGGGGACGCCCGCGGAGCTCGTCGCCCAGAGCGTGCAGGCGGTCGACATCACGATCCGGCTCACGGGCGAGGCCGGCGATCTCACGGCGGGCGCCGATCAGGTGCGGCGGCACGAGGACGAGCTCTCGCTGTCCCTGCCCGCTTCGGCCGACGTGGATGCGTGGCTCGCGAAGGCCCACGCCGCGGGCGCGAAGGTCATCTCGGTGGCGCCGCGGCACGAGACCCTCGAGGCGCGCTTCCTGCGCGAAGTGGCGAGCGCGGAGGCGGTCCCGTGACGGCGAGGCTGTGGGCCATCGCGCTCAACACGTTCCGGGAGGCGGTGCGCATCCGCGTGCTGTACGGCTTCCTCGTGCTCGTCGTCGGCGCGAACCTCCTCGCCATCGTCCTCGGCGTGATGGCGAACAACGAGGAGGCACGGGTCTCGCGCGACGTCGGCCTCGCGGGCATCTCGCTGTTCGGTTCGCTCACCGCGATCTTCCTCGGCGTGTTCCTCCTCTACACGGAGGTGCAGCGACGCACGATCCACGTGATCGCGAGCAAGCCGATCGAACGCTGGGAGTTCGTCGTCGGGAAGTACCTGGGCATGGGGCTCGTGCTGTCCGTGCTGGTCGGCGTGTTCGGCCTCGCGATGATCGGCATGCTCGCGTTGCAGGACGTGCCGGTGACCAGCGCGGTGGTGAAGGCGATCGTGCTCGCGTGGATGGAGGTCCTGGTCGTCGCCGCCATCGCGATCTTCTTCAGCTCCTTCTCCACTCCGTTCCTCTCCGGCATCTTCGCGCTCGCGCTGTGGGTGATCGGCCGCCTGACGCCGGACCTCGAGAACGCCGTGCGGACCGGCGCGGGCTCGATCCGCGCCGTCGCGAAGGTCACGCTCGCGGTGGTGCCCGACCTCCACCTGTTCGCGGTGTCGGGCCGCGCTGTCGAGGGTGACGTCGTCAGCGTGCACGCTGACTTCGTGTCGTGGGGCTACGTGGGCCTCGCGTCCCTGCACGGCCTGGCCTGGATCGTCGGCCTTCTCGCGTTCGCCGCGATCCTGTTCTCCCGCCGGGACTTCGCGTGAAGCGGCGCCTGCTGCTGGTCGGTGGCGCCGCCATGGCGATCGTCGTGACGCTGCTGATCCGCACGCTCGTCGAAGGCAATCGCGCCCTCGAGGCCGGCGACGCTGCGCAGGCGGACGGGCGCATTCCTGATGCGATCGCGGGCTGGGAAGCAGCCGCTCGCTGGTACGGCCCCGGACTCTCGCACGTGGACGAGGCCTACGCCCGGCTGACGGGCCTCGCGGCCGCCAAGCCCGAGTACGCCCTGGCCGCCTGGAGCGCCATCCGCTCCGCCGCGCTCGCCACGGGTGGGCTCTGGCAGCCGCATGCCGATGACCTCGCCGCCGCCAATGAACAGATCGCCCTCCTGTCCGCGAGGGATCCCGCGGGGGCCGAGGCGGCGGGCGCCGCTCCGAGTGACCGCCTCGCCTATTACCGCGAGCAGCTCGCCCGCCCCCCGCGACCGACGGGTCCGCCCGTCGCCCTGTTCGTGCTCGGCGTCCTCGCGTGGCTTGGCGGGATTGGATGGGTCATCCGCCGCGGCATCGACGATGCGGGGAAGGTCATCCGCCGCCCTGCCCTCGTCGGCGCCGTGACGACCACCCTCGGGATCGCGGCCTGGGCCGCCGCCCTGTCGATCGCCTAGGCGCGCTGCGGTAGGTTCCCCGTCGAGGGACCACAATGGCGAAGAACCTGGGCGGAGCGATCATCGATCTCCTCGAGTCGGAGAAGGTCGCGTTGCGCGTGGCGGCGGCGACGGTGCTGTCCGCGGTCGGCAAGGGCGACAAGGCAGTCGAGGAAGCGCTGACGGAGCGGCTCGCCGATCCCGATGTAGGCGTTCGCAAGATCGCGCTCGACGGCCTCGCCGAGATGGGCGCGACCGGCATCGCGGCGAAGCTGGTTCCCCTCCTCCGGGGCGACGACGACGCGATCGCCGAGCGCGCAGCCCAGGTGCTCGCCCAGCAGGGCGCGTCCGCCGAGGGCGCGCTGCGTAAGGAAGTAGGCGCGGGTCCGATTCCGGCGCGCCGCGTGATGGCGCAGCTGCTCCTCCGCCGCGGTACGCAGCCGGCGCTCGAGGCCGTGCTCGACCAGCTCCCCGACGGGGAGTTCGGCGAGCAGGCCCTGCAGCTCGTGCGTGCGGAGCTCGATCGCTCGGAGGGGGAGAAGCTCTCCGGTCAGATCGAGAAGCTCGCGATGAGTCGCGCGGCCGAGGTGAACAAGGACCTCGCGAAGGCGTGGGCCAAGGCGAAGAAGGCCGCCGATGCGGCCGCCGCCGATGCGAAGTCCGCCGCCAAGAAGAAGAAGGGCGCGGCGCCCACCGTCGCGCCCGCCGCCGCCGATCCTCTTCGCGATGCCGAGGTCGCACGCGGCGTCGTCTCGCTCTCGAGCCTCTTGCGCCTCATCGGCTACCTCGCGAAGCCGTCGACACAGAAGCTCCTCCTCGACTACGCCGACCCCGAGGAGCCGCGACCGATTCGCCTCGCCGCCATCGCCGGCCTGCGTCGCCTGGTGGCGCAGAGCGAGGCGAAGGGCACCGAGAAGGTCATCGAGGCCCTCATCGACTTCGCCGATGGTGACGACCTCGCGGTGGCTCAGTCCGCCGTCGATACGCTCCGCGGTGCGCGCATCCCCGAGTCACTCTCGAAGCCGTTCGCCGCGCTCGCGAAGTCGAAGAACGTGTCCGCCCAGAAGCTCGCCATGGAGCGCATGCCCGCGGGCGGCGGTGCGTCCGCGGTGAAGGCGCTCGTCGAGGCCCTCGGAGGCAACGAGCCCTCCGCCCGCGACGCGGCGGCCCGTGGTCTCGCCAAGGCGCCGGAGGCGGTGCTGCCGATGATCCGCGCCCTCCTCGCCACGAAGGACGAGCAGGTCGCGCGTCGCTTCGCCGGCGTGTTGCGCTCGCACCGCGGCAACATCTCGAACCAGGGCATCGACGAGCTTGTCGAGACGGTGCGCGGGTACCTCGAGCTCCACAACAAGGGGAAGGCGACGGCCGACCAGATCGTGCTCGAGCGCATCCTCGCCGAGCTCATCGCCGACGTCGCGCCCGCGCGGCACGTCGAGCTCCTGTTCGAGCGCGCGAAGCGGCTCCGCAAGGCCGGCAAGCCCGTCGAGGCGTTTGGCTCGCTGAAGCCCCTGCTCCGCTCGAGCGCGGACCTCGACGCCGCCATCGACGACGACCAGCGCTTCTTCCTCGGCCTGCTTTCCCTCGAGGCGGCGGGCGAAGGCATCATCCGCAGCTCGCGCGCCGACGATCCGGTCTTCGCGCAGTTCGCGCGTCTCGCCCGCAACGGCTATCCGGTCGCCAAGCAGCTCGCGCGCGAGAAGGAGGTCACCGACGAGGTCCTCTACGCGCTCGGCTTCCGCCTGATCGAATCGGGCGACGGCTCGAACGAGGAGCTCGGCGCCGAGCTCCTGCAGGGCATCATCGACGAGCGCCCCCGCAGCAAGCTGGCGAAGTCGGCCAAGAACAAGCTGAAGCTGACCGGCCACCTCGACGACGATTAGTCCTCCGACCGGGACGATCAGTACGTCGGGTGCGCCGGGTCGAAGAAGGCGATCGGCGCGGCGAGACACTCGGCGGGGATGCCGAACGCATCGACGATCGTGAGCGCGTGCGGGGCGAGCTCGCCGAGCAGCGCCTCGACCTCCTTGCGGATGGCACGCGTCTTCGGCACCTCGAAGTAGCCGGCCTCGAGGAACCACGCCGCGCGCGCTTCGAGGCGCGCCAGGAACGCGAGGTCCCCGAGGCGAGCCAGGAGCGGGGCCGCTGCGGGAGCGGCCGTCGCCTCGGCGGCGGCAAACCACTCGCAGGTGCGGCGCTCGGCGAACGCCTCGCAGATGGCCACGATGTGCTCCTGAACCGCGAGCACGGCCGTCTCGCCGTCGGCACCGGCATCCAGACGCTTCTTCACCCGCAACAGGGCGGTCTCGACGAGGTGGTCCTCGCGGTAGCGGAAGGCGTCGAGCTGCATCGCGCGATCGCGGAGATGAGACGACGCCCCGCGGCGGGCGCGGATCGGATTCGCCTCGGCGACCTTGGTCGCGAGCCGGGCTCCCACGGCGCGGAGGACAGCGAGCGTGCCGCCGGCGGCGAACTGCTTCTTGCGCATGCCGAGGAGCGCCTTGCCGACGAGCTGGGACAGCACGACGTTGTCGCCTTCGAACGTCGTGAAGATGTCCACGTCGACACGCAACTCGGGGATGCGATTGACGGCGAGGTAGCCCTGGCCGCCGCAGGCTTCGCGCGCGGCCTGGACCGCATCGATCGCATGGCGCGTGGCGAGCACCTTCATCGCCGCTGCCTCGGCCTCGAGCTCGCGGAGGTCGGCATCGCGATCGGGTGCGAGCTCGGCGTGGCGCGCGCGCAGGGCCGCGAAGGCGACGCGCAGGACCACCGTGTCAGCGACGTGCGGCAGGAGTCGCCGCCGATGGGTCGGGTAGTCGATGAGGTGGCGCTCGCCCGCGGGACCGAACTGTCGGCGGGCATGGGCATAGCGGACGGCAACAGCCAGGGCGGTCCGGGCCGCGGACACCGCACTCGCGCCGACAGAGACGCGCCCCCCGATCAGCGTGCCGAGCATCGTGAAGAAGCGGCGATCGGGGCTCGCGATCGGGCTCGCGTAGGTGCCGTCCGCATCGATCGACGCGAACCGATCGAGCAAGTTCGCGACGGGCACGCGCACGTGCTCGAACCAGAGGCGGCCGTTGTCGACGCCGTTCAGGCCCAGCTTCACGCCGGAGTCCGCCGTCCGGACACCGGGCAGGGGATGGCCGTCGGCGCCGCGGATCGGAACGAGCACCGCGTGGACGCCTTGCCGCACGCCCGCGACCTCGAGCTGCGCGAACACCACCGCCATCGTCGCGTCATGGGCCGCGCCGCCGATCCACTCCTTGCGGGCACTCTCGCCGGGCGTGTGGATCTCGAGCTCCCGCGTGGCGTGGTCGTAGATCGCCGTGGTCTCGAGCCCGGCGACGTTGGAGCCGTGGCCGACCTCGCTCATCGCGAAGCAGCCGAGCTCGGTGCACGCCGCCACCGCCGCCAGACGGGCGTGATGCCGTTCGGTGCCGAGGGCCCAGATCGCGCCGCCGTACAGACCGAGCTGCACGCCAACCTTCACGAGCAGCGAGAGGTCACCATGCCCGAGCTCCTCGAACACGGCGGTGAACTGCGCGAAGTCACCATGCGATGTCACCCCCGGGAACGCGAGGTCACCGAGCTCGGTGTCGGCCAGCTCGCGCAGCCACCCCCGAACGTGGGCGCGTTGCTCGGCCACCGGTAGTCCGTAGGCACGACGCGGCGTCGCCAGGAACGTCCTCACGCGACCGCGGAGGTCGGCGTGCTGGCCGTCGAGGACCGTCCTCAGCGCCGCGCCGAGCGTCGCGTCGCTCGAGTCGCCGGGGACCGACGCGAGCTGGGTTCCGGCCACGAGGCCCAGGCTGGCCGAGAGCTCCGCCACCGCCGTCCGGGCCGCATCGTCGGTCGCGATGCTCTCGGCGACGCGGGCGAACGACTCCTTCGCGCGGACACTCTGGGTCGTGGCCACGCGATCGATCAGGGCGCGTAGCCGGGAGAGCTCGTCCGCCGTCGGTGGGTGGTCCGGCTCGAGCCATGCCGCGATCACCTCACGGGCGGCCGGTCGCAACCACGGTTGCTCCGCGATCTTGGCGAGGACATGCGCTCGTTCAGCAGGCTCGAGGTCGTAGTCGCTCCACGCGACATACATGAGCGGGGCGAACGCACGCAGCTGCGCATCGTCGAGGCCGGCAACGCGATCCATGGGCGCAATCTAGCGCGCACGCCGTCACATGCCCGTCGCGGGGTACTCTAGCTTCCGTGAGGGAAGCGGAGATTCGCGGCGTCGTCGAAGGCGAGCCCGGGGAGGCCCTCGCGGGCTGGGCCCGCATCCGCAAGCAGCGCCATCACGCCCGCGGGACGGTCCGGGTCCGCACGGAGGACGGGGTCGTCGAGCTCGAGGTACCGGGCTCGTGCTTGCTCGGCCCGGTCGAGACGGTGCGGGGCGACTGGCAGGAGCTCGAACGGCATCCGGCCGCGCAGCTGTGCCTCGCGGAAGCGCCGGCTCCGGACGAGCGGGTCGCGGTCTCGTACACCATCGTGCGTGGCGGCGACGCCATCGTCGCGGCGGGCCACGTGCTCACCGAGCAGCTCGTCACCGAGGAATCGGGCGGACTGCGCGCCGGGGCCCGCTCGCGGGTCACTCGGCTCTCGTCGCACTTCATCGGCGTCGGCCCCGACGCCGACGACATCATCGCGCGGCTGCGCCGCGAGGCCGCCGAGGATCAGCGCGAGAACGCGGCGGCGCGGCCGCCCGCACCGACTGCTCCGTCGAGCATCGCACCGTCTGCCAAGAGCGGGCTCCGCGCGTACCACGCCTCGCGCCGGTACGCGCTGCTGGCTGTCGCCGGCGCGATCGCGTTGGCCGCGGCGGGGGCCGCGCTCACGCAGTCTGCCATCCCGCTCCTGATCGCGGCCGTCGCGCTCGCCCTGCCGTTGGTCGTCGACGAGCTCGTGCTGCCGGACCTCCACCCATTCGGACGACGCGCGCAGACGTTCCCCGCCGTCGCCGCCGGAACGCTCTACGTGATCGCGGCGACACTCGTGCCGACGATCGGCTGGGCGTATGTCTTCGACCGGGGCACCGCCACCCGGGCCTCCCAGCTCGTGCTCGCGATGGTGATCGTCGGTGGCATCGCCGTGACCTGCGCCATGCTCACGCGACTCCTCGATCGCGGTCGGCGCCGGATGCTCGCTCGCATCGCCACCGCTCCACCGCATCCATCGCCGCTCGCCGACAACGTCTGGGGCAGGACCGACGGCCTCGTCGACGTCCCGCGCCCGAGCGGCTTCGATCTCGACGGCCTGAAGGTCGCAGCCGCCGTCGGCCAGACGTCGACATCGATGGGCTCCGGCAAGTTGATGACCACCTTCACTTCGAAGGTTCAGGGGGCGGCCAGTGCCGTCACGGTGAACGGCACGCCGGTGCGCACCGCGGACGGGTGGTGGCTCTCGCTCGACTTCCTCGACGAGTCGACCGGGGAACGCCGCGCACGGAGAGCCGAGGTGATCCGCGATGGCGCCTCGGTGCGCGTCGTCGGGCGCGCGAAGGCCGGGACCCTGGCCGCCGGCGGTCCGTACACGCTCCTCGTGTTCGCTGCGCCTCTCGGTGGCGACATCGCGAGTGCGCTCGCCGAGCTGCGCGCGCGGCTCCAGACGAACATCTGGCTCGCGATCGTGGGGGCAGCGGCCTACGTCGCGCTCGCGCTCTACGGGACGAGCTTGTAGCCGAGACCGTAGACCGTGAGGATGTGCCGCGGGTTCTTCTGGTCTTCTTCGAGCTTGCGGCGCAGCTTCACGATGAAGTTGTCGACGGTGCGCGACGTCGTCGAGGGTTGCATGCCCCAGACCTTCTCGAGGAGCTCGTCGCGCGACACGGTCTCTTCACTGCGCTCGCGGAGGAGCTTCAAGACTTCCAGCTCGTAGAACGTGAGGCGCTGCGTCGCGCGCCCCTTCGTCATCGTGTGCTTGCGGGCGTTGATGACCCAGGCGCCGATGTTGAAGGTCTCGTCCTGGTGCGACCCCATCCGGTTCTGCCGGCGGAAGATCGCGTTGATGCGCGCGATCAGCTCGGCGACCGAGAACGGCTTCGTGACGTAGTCGTCGGCGCCGGCCTCGAGGCCGCGGACCTTGTCGGACTCCTGCGCCTTGGCCGTCAGCATGATGATCGGCACGGTCTCGTCGGTCTTCCGCAGATTTTCGCAGACCCGGTACCCGTTGTCGTCGGGGAGCATCAGATCGAGGAGGACACAGTCGGGAGCCCACTCCATCGCCGCCACGAGTCCCTCGGCACCGGTGCCGCGTGCCTCGACCTCGAAGCCTTCGAACTCGAGTGCATCGCGCAGGCCGCGGATGATATCGGGCTCGTCCTCGATCACGAGGATGCGCTTTTTGGATGGCTCGGGCTCGAGCCCCTGCGCTCCTGACACGTCTAATTCTTACCATTAACGGGGATGGAGATGCTGAACGTCGAACCCTCGCCGGGTTTGCTCTGCACCTTGGCCTCGCCGCCGTGGGCCCGCGCGATGTGCTGGACGAGCGCGAGCCCGATGCCCGAGCCGCGGATCGGCTTCAGGCGGATCGCGCGCGCGCGATAGAAGCGATCGAAGATCTTGTCGTGCTCCTCGGGGTCGATGCCTTGCCCCCAATCCTTCACCGCGAGCACGACGCGATTCTCGTGCTTCGTGAGCGTGACGCGGATCTTCTTGCCGCTCGCGGCGTACTTGATCGCGTTGTCGATGAGGTTCAGCACGGCGAGCGTGTACGCATTGCCATCGAGACGCACTGTCGGCAGGTCCTCTTCGATCTCGACCTCGAGCTCCATCTCCGCGGCCGCCACGCGACGCTGCGAGAGCTCGATGGCGCGATCGACCACCCCCGTGATGTCGGCGTCCTCCTCGAACTCGTAGCCGCCCATGCCGCGCTCGATCTTCGCGAAGTCGAGGACGTTATCGATCAGACGGCCGAGGCGGACCGACTCGCGCCAGATGATCTCGGCGTACTCGTGCGCTTGCTCGGCGTTCTTCGTGCGGCCCTCGGCGAGCATCTCGCCGAACATCGAGATGATCGAGAGCGGGGTCTTCAGCTCGTGGGAGACGTTCGAGATGAACTCGCTCTTCAGCGCGTTGAGGCGGCGCTCGCGGCGCATCGCGAAGCCGAGGACGAGGAGGCCGGCGATGATGACCGTCGTCGACCCGGCGATGAGCACGGCATCGATGATTCGCTTGCGGCGTTGCGCGCCCTGATCGCTCTGATCCTTCTGAACCACCCGCAGCACGAAGCCGTCCCACGTCTCGGTGAAGGGCCGTGTCGCCACGAGGCTGCCGCGGATCTCCGAGATCTGCGGCCCGTAGCGGAGCGAGTTCCGATCGTCGAACACCTGGTACAGGCGCTTGCTGGCGTCGGGCGTGTACAGGTACTGCGGGAGCAGGCCCTCGATCAGATACGCGAGGTCGTTCTCCAGCACGACGTAGAACGTCCGACCGCCGGACTGTCGCCGCATGTACGAAAACAGGTAGGGACGATCGACCTGGAGGTAGTAGTGGGCTCGCTCGTTGAGCGGCGCCGTACTCAGCGGCGCCGTGCGCTCCTTGTCGTTCAACAGGGGCACGATGTTCGCGAGGAACCAGTCGCGGAACCCGACCGCATCGTTGCCGCCGCGCGTGGACACCTGCCCGTCCGGCACGGGCTTCAATCGCTCGTCCAGGACGAACACGCTGCGCACGGCGGCGCCGGAGCTCTTCACCTTGGCTTCGAGCTGCGACATCTCCTCCAGCGAGACGTCGAGCATCAGCTTCCGGTCGGCCTCCTCGATCAGTGACTCGATGTTGAGGACCTTCTCGTCGGCGAGGTCCAGCATGAGCTGCAGCTCCCGGTCCCTCGATGACTGACTCGTCGCCGTGTAGCCGTAATACGCAAGTGCCGTCGCCGCGGCCAACACCGCGAAGATCAAGGCATTCACGAGCAGGAGGCGACGCACGGCGCGTAGATCCTGCCACGTCGCGTGTCACTTGTAAGTGCTGATGGTTGCTAGCTCACAACGAGACGTGTTAGACGGCTAACTAAACCTGCGATCACTCCGGACGTACGGACTCGTTTGGTTTCGCCAAGTTACGTTACGCCGAAAGAGGCTGGGATGGATTCCATCTTCGAAGAAGACTCCGCTGAGGTGGGTGCAGAGATCGAGGCGTATTGCCCGTCTCCTCGGTGTAAAGCGGACACGACCCACACCATCATCTCGATGTACGAGGAAGAGGTGCGCCGGGTCCAGTGCGTCGTCTGCGGGGAGGTTCACGCCTACCGCAAGCCGCGTGGGGATGGCGAGGGCGAGGGCGCCGAGGGTGCAGCCAAGCGCGCCCCGCAGAAGCGCGTCACGTGGGATGACGCCATGGGGCGCGCGTCCGACAACGACCTCAACGGGGCCCGCCCGTACTCGATCCGCGATGCGTACGAGGAAGGCGACGTTGTCCACCACCCGGTGTTCGACATCGGCTTCGTCATCGAGCTCCTCCCCGACAACAAGGTCGAGGTGATCTTCCGTGACGGCGGTTCACGCGTGCTCGTCCACAACCGTGGCGACCTCGCCTCCCGCATGCCGGACATCTCCGAGATCCCGGTGCCCCGCGAGGCCAAGAAGAAGAAGCGCGCGAAGAAGCCGGAAGTCCCCGCGGCCCCAGTGCCAGCGCGCTCGAAGTCCGAGGTCGAGGCGGCGGTCGCGCGTGCCCGCACGGCGGCGCAGGGCCGCATGGACGAGGCGCAGAAGACGGCCGACGAGCGCAACAAGAAGCTCAAGGCAGAGGCGAAGGCGAGCAAGGCGTCCGGCAAGGGCAAGCCCGCGCCCGCCCCCGCCCCGGCCAAGGCGCCCGCCCCCGCAGCCAAGGGCGCGGCTCCGGCCAAGGCCCCCGCG
>JALHPV010000075.1 GCA_022842285.1 Kofleriaceae bacterium | reverse complement strand
GCTCGACCGCCTTCACGACGTTCGCGTTGAATGCACCGGCCTGACCACGATCGCTCGTGACCACGACGAGCGCCGCCTTCTGCAGCGGGCGCTCCTCGAACAGCTTGTGCGAGTCCGGACCGGCCACCGTCGAGAGCTCGGCGACGACCTTCGCGATGGATGCCGTGTAGGGCCGGGCCTGGATGAGCGCGTCCTGCGCGCGGCGCAGCTTCGCCGTCGACACGAGCTTCATCGCACGCGTGATCTTGCGCGTGTTCTTGACGCTCGTGATGCGGGTGCGGATGGCCTTCAGCGACGGCATGACTTACTTCTTCGCTGCCTTGTCCTCGACGGAGAACTGCTTGGCGAACTCGGTGAGCGCATCGCGCAGGCGCTTCTCGAGGTCACCCTCGAGCTTGCCCGTCGACTTCACCTCGTCGAGGATGTCCTGCTTGCGCGACTTGATGAAGGAGAACAGCTCCTTCTCGTAGCGGCCCAGGACGGCCACCGGGTAGTCATCGACGAAGCCGTTGGTGCCGGCGTAGATGATGATGACCTGCTCCTCGACGGGCATCGGCGCGAACTGGCCCTGCTTGAGCAGCTCGACCATGCGCTCGCCGCGGTTGAGCTGCGCGAGGGTCGCCTTGTCGAGGTCGGAGCCGAACTGCGCGAAGGCGGCCTTCTCGCGGTACGACGCCAGCTCGAGGCGGAGGCGACCGGCGATCTTCTTCATCGCCTTGGTCTGCGCGGCGCCACCGACGCGGGACACCGAGATGCCGACGTTCACGGCGGGACGGACGCCCGAGTAGAACAGGTCGGCCTCGAGGAAGATCTGGCCGTCGGTGATCGAGATGACGTTCGTCGGGATGTACGCCGAGACGTCACCGGCCTGCGTCTCGATGATGGGGAGCGCGGTCAGCGAGCCGCCGCCCTCCTTGTCGGACATCTTCGCGGCACGCTCGAGGAGGCGGCTGTGAATGAAGAAGACGTCGCCCGGGTACGCCTCGCGGCCCGGCGGGCGGCGGAGGAGCAGCGAGAGCTGGCGGTACGCGACGGCCTGCTTGGAGAGATCATCGTAAACGATGAGCGCGTGGCGACCGGAGTCGCGGAAGTACTCGGCCATCGTGACGCCGGTGTACGGCGCGATGAACTGCAGCGGGGCGGGCTCCGACGCGCCGGCGATGACGACCGTCGTGTACTCCATCGCGCCGGCCTTCGTGAGGCGGTCGACGACAGTGGCGACCGTCGACTGCTTCTGGCCGATGGCGACGTAGAAGCAGAACATGTTCTGCCCCTTCTGATTGATGATCGTATCGATCGCGATGGCCGTCTTGCCGACGCCACGGTCGCCGATGATCAGCTCGCGCTGGCCACGACCGATCGGAATCATCGAGTCGATCGCCTTCATGCCCGTCTGCATCGGCTCGTGCACCGACTTGCGGGCGATGATGCCGGGGGCCTTGATCTCGACCTGGCGGCGCTTCGTGCCGGTGAGCGGGCGGCCGCCATCGACGGGGACGCCGATCGCGTTCACCACGCGGCCGAGGAGCTCCTCGCCGACGGGGACTTCCACGATGCGCTGCGTGCGGCGCACGGTGTCGCCTTCACGGACGCTCTCGAACTTGCCGAGGAGGGCAACACCGACGTTGTCCTCCTCGAGGTTGAGGACCATGCCGTTGACCTTCTCGCCGCCGGCGCCCTCGAACTCGAGGAGCTCACCGGCCATGGCGCCGGAGAGGCCGTACACGCGCGCGATGCCGTCACCGGCCGTGAGCACGGTGCCGGTCTCCGTGACCGAGACCTTTTTGTCGTAGTTCTCGATCTGCTTGCGGATGATGTCGCTGATCTCTGCTGCGCGGATGTCCATGATGTTCCTCGGTGCTTACTTGGTCAGCTGGTCGCGGAGGGCGCGAAGCTGGGTGCGAAGAGAGCCGTCGTAGACCACGTCGCCGACCTTGGCGACGACGCCGCCGAGCAGCGAGGGATCCTCGCGCTTGACGACATCCACCTTCTTGCCCGAGAGCTTCTCGAGCGCGATGGTGATCTGGGAGAGCTGCTGGCCGTCGAGCGCCTTCGCCGAAGTGATCTCGGCCGACACGCGGCCGCCCTTCGCTTCGATCATGGCGTCGACCTCGCGGGAGATGTCCGGCAGTCGGCCGAGACGCTCGCCATCGAGCAGCAGGTAGACCGTGTTCTTCGACGCCGGCGTGGCGCCGATGCGAACCAGGAGGGCGTCGATGATCTTGCGGCGGTCACCACGGCGAATCGCCGGGTTGGTGAGCGCGGTCGCCAGCTCGGCCGACTCCTTCATGGCCGCCGCGAGCGTGCGCAGGTCGGCGGCGATCTTGTCGAGGCTGTTCGACGACGTGCCGAGCTCGACGATGGCGCGCGCATAGCGACGCGCGAGGCTACCGGTCACCATTAGCGAGCCTCCTTGCGGGGCGCGGTCGACTGCAGATCCGTGATGAACGCGTTCACGAGCTTGGACTGGTCGGAGTGGTCGACCTTGTCACGGAGGATCTTCTCGGTGGCCGCAGCGGCCGCCGCCGTGACTTCCTTCGTGAGCGTGGCGCGCGCGAGCTCGATCTCGGCTGCGATGCGCGTCTCGGCATCCTTCTTCATCTGCGCCGCCTGACGCTCGGCGTTCTCGAGGATGCGCTTCTTGTCTGCCTCGGCATCGGCCTTCATGCCGTCGACGATCTTCTTGATGTCGGCGTCGGCATCCTTCAGGCGCGTCTCGTACTCGGCGAGCTTGTCGGCGGCCGCCTTGCGCAGCTTGGCCGCCTCCTCGAGCGCCGACTTGATCTGATCGTGGCGGTCCTTGGCGATGCCGCTGAACACCGGCGCGCCCTTCCAGGCGAGGATGCCGAGCAGCACCGCGAAGTTCAGGAGCATGAAGATGAACGGAGCCGACATCGACTCCTCGTACGGCTTGCCGTGCGCATCGAGGACCACGTTGCCGTGCTCGTCGACCATCTTGTCGTCGCCGAGCTTGCCGCCGTAGATGTCCTTGCCGTTGCCGCTGAACGGGCCGCCGAAGAACCGGAAGTGCTTCGACGGATCGTGGGACGCGTGGTCGCCGCCGTGCTTGCCATGGCCACCACCGTGACCGCCGCCCGTGCCGTCGCCGTGCCCGCCACCACCATGATCACCGCCACCGGCCTCGACCGTGGGCGTCTCGGACGGAGCGTCGCCGTGCTGCGCGTACGCCGCGCCGGACATGAGAATGACCAGGAAGAGGCTCTTCTTCAACATCACGCGACCTCCCGGCCGAGCAGCTTCGACGCGATCGACCGCGCGATCATGTCGGCCTGGGGCAACAGCTCCTTGCGAGCCGCCTCGGTATCGCTCCGCATCTTCGTCGTGGCCTCGTCGATCGACTTCTGGGCCGCGGTCCGCGCCTTCTCCGTCGCATCGCGCTCGGTGGCCCCCGCCTCCGCGCGCACCTTGCGACCCTCTTCGTTCGCGCGGTCACGCGCCGTCGCGAGCTGCTTCTCGAAATCGGCGAGCTTCGCGTCGGCTGTCGCCGTCATGCGCTCCGCTTCCGCACGCGCACCTTCAACCCCCGCCTTCCGCCGCTCGCGCAGGGCGAGATACGGCTGGAACAGCAGCTTGTTGCAGATGGCCATCAGCAGCAGGAACAGGACAAACTGAACGACCGCCGTCAGGTCGATGTCGATCAGCGGGTGACCGGACGCGATGGTTGCGATGGTCTGGTTCATGTGGGTACCTGTTGCGCCAACCTAGAGAAATTCCTGGGGTTGACGGCGCGGTGCTTATAGTTCCGGCCGCCGGACGTGTCAATCCGTCGGATGCCCGACCTACGCCCCCTCGCAGTGCGACAATCCGACGCGATGCGATCTCGCAGCCAGGTCCCTCACGCCCGAGGTGAAGCAGCATCACCGCGAAATGGGCCAGGCCCCTGACCTGCGAATTGGGCCAGGCCCCTAACCTGCGAAATGGGCCAGGCCCCTAACCCCCGAAATGGGCCAGGCCCCATGCGAAATGGGCCAGGCCCCAAACCTGCGTGATTTCAACCGATCATGCGCTGGCGCCGGGGTGGCGTGGGCGTTCCCTCATTAATGGGGCGGTACGGACTAGAATGCCGCGTGAGCGCGGACCGGATATTTCCTTTGTGCGAGCTGCTGCTGGGCGCCGCGTATGCGGATCAAGAGCTGGTCCCGCAGGAGACCACCGAGATCCGGGCGCTGCTCATCGAGCTGGCGGGCGAAGCGCGGGTCGAGGTGGAGGCGGCGATCGCTTCGTTCGATCCGAAGGCGTTCGACCTCGGCTCACTGGTTGGCTACTTCAAGGACGACCCCGAGGACGAGCGCAAGAAGCTCCTGCTCCTTGCCAGTACCGTCATCGAGGCCGACGAGGTGATCGACCTCGCCGAGAGCGACTACCTGAAGAAGCTGTGCGCCGGCCTCGCGTTGCCAGCCTCATGTCTCGAGGGCCTCACGCTCGACATCGAGATCGACGAGGTGAAGGAGACGTTCGATCAGGTGGCGCGGCGGTAAGTAGTCAGCGGACCTCGAAGCGCGCGAGGACGTGATCGCGGGCGATGCGGTAGTCGGAGGGCGAGCTCGTCACCGAGGACACGAAGGCGCGGCCGAAGAGCTCGACGCGGGCGGCGTGATCGCGGAGATCGAAGCCGGCGGGGAGGGCGAACGCACGAAAGGTCAGCTTGCCGGCGCGGATGACGGGGGCCGGGACGGACTTCGCGGCAGGGAGCTTGCGCCGGGCGGTCTTCGACGCGATGTGGTGCGTGAAGATTGCCTGCTCGCGCGCGAAGTGTTGCGCGGTGGTGGCGGAGAGGGCGTGGAAGGAGCGGATGGCGTCGGGCTCGGCGAGGCCATCGACGATCGACCGACACAGGGCGGCGGACTCGGCGTCGAAGAGGGCGGCCGCGGTGCCATCGATCAACGCATCGGCGACGGCAGGTGACGACGGGCGGAGCTCGGCGGCGCGGATCGCACGCAGGACCGTCGGGACGGAGTCGGCGAAGATGCCGCGGTTCGTCCGGCGGAGGATGTCCTCGCTGGCGTCGCCGAGCTGCTCGAGGAACGCGTAGCCGAAGCGCGAGGCGACGCGACCGGCGAGGCCGTAGAGGCGGGCGCGGTCGAGGCCGCCCATGACCTGCATGATGCCGAGGACGGCCACGACCATCCACGGATAGCGGAAGTCACATCGGCGGCCGAGCTCGAGGTAGCCGGCCACGCGCGCGTGCATGCTGCGGTTGAACTTGCGCAACATCGCGACCGCATCGGCGGCGAGGGCTTGCTCCTCGGCCAGGACCGCCGCGTAGATGTCCGGCGGCAGCATCGCGATGGCCGCTTCCTGACGCCGCACGGCCTCGGCGAGCTGCTCGAAGGTCAGGGCCTGGAGGTCGTCGCCCATCACCCGAAAGCTCGGGATGCCGAGGGCCGAGGCGAGGACGCTCACGACTCGACCATGCCGCGACGCTGCAGGACGTCGTTGACGATGCCGAGCGACAGGGCCCACGCCAGGCCCAGGCACCAGCCACCGAGGACGTCCGTCGGGTAGTGCACGCCGAGAAAGACGCGCGTGAATCCGACGAGGAATGGGATGAAGGCCGCGATGGCGAGGACGAAGATCTTGAGTCGCCGCTCGTGGACGCCGGCGGCGACGAGGACACCCAGGGTCGCGTAGATGGCGGTGGCCGTCGTCGTGTGACCGCTCGGGAACGAGAAGCCGGTGACGGTGTCGATGTGCTGTACGACCGACGGCCGCGCCCGTTCGAAGATCGGCTTCAGCGTGTTCACGATGATCGAGGTCCCGAGGGTGCACGCGATGACGACACCCGCCTCGCGAGGTCGCCGCGCGAGGAACAGGCCGATGGCCGCCACGACCACGATGATCGTGACGTTGTGGCCCGAGCCGAGCGCGGACCAGTTCATCATCGCCTTCGAGAGCCAGCCCGGCCCGATCCCCGAGCCATCGGCGTCCCGCAGGGCGACCATGATCGCGTGATCGAAACCGGTCGTCGCACCGCCGAGCACGAGGACCGTGAGCAGCACGAACGTGGCGAGGAGCAGCGCGATCGCAGTGAGCGCGCGGCGATACCGGCCCAAGCGCTACTTGACGGGAGCGGGCGTGTTCGCGCGCGGCACGCTCGGCGGAGGGGCCTTCTGCCCGGTGGCGCCCTCCATGAAGGAGCGGCCCTCGAAGATGACGCCCTTGTCGATCTGCAACGTGGGGGTGTGAATGTCGCCCTTCACGCGCCCCGGCGCGTGGATCTCGATCGAGCGCTTCGCCTTGATGTTGCCGATCACGGTGCCCTGGATGATGACTTCGCCGATATCGATCTCGGCCTCGACGACGGCGCCTTCGCCGATCACGAGGACGTCGTCGGAGAACACTTCACCGCGGAAGCGGCCATCGATGCGAACCGTGCCCTCGAACGTGAGCTTGCCTTCGAAGGCGGCGCCTCGTCCGAGAAGAGTCGTGATCTCGCCGAGGGCCTGACGCGCTGCCGGAGCTGCCATAGGCCGATCAAGCTAACAGATCATTTCCGTCGGATCGACGGACCGCGTGCGCTCACTGCTTGCCGACGACGCTGACGCAGCTCGCGATGTCGAACATCATGAAGATGAGCGCCTTCTCCTGCGGGGAGAGCGTCGTCGGATTGATGCAGTAGTTCGGGTAATCGCCGTTGCCGCCCGGGTCACCCGAGACGTGCATGTCGGAGAACACGACCTTGCCGCAGCGCTGATCGGCCGGATTCTCGATCGGCGTCGTGAACTGGAAGTTCTGCACGCCCTCTTCCCCGCCGCCGTTCTGCTCGGTCAGGTAGACCCAGCGCTCGGCTCCCGCGTTCACGCTCTGCGCGGTGATGCGGCCCTCTGTGATCGGAATCTCGCCGAGCGTCGTCGAGCCACCGACATTCACCATCCACTCGGCGAAGGCCGCACCTTTCGGGTTCGCTGACTGGTCGATCGTCGCCGTCGTCGGATCCGGGGGGTTGTTCGTATTGCCCCAGTTCGCGACCGCTTCCCACGACGGGATTCCGACGTTGCCGCCTTCATCGAAGTTCCCGCCGATCCAGATGTTGTGCCAGTGCGACGCGAACACGCGACCGCCGGCATCGGCGTAGTCCTGAAGTGCCTCCAGCGCCGCCTGCGGCTTCGTATCGCTGCCCTGCTCGCCCTCGCACGACAGCACGACGATGTCGTACTGGAGGAGGTTCGTGGAGCTCGACCAGAACGGCGTCGCCTCCGAGAAGCTGCCGCCGCCGCTGGCGAACCGATCGCCGCCATCGCCGTGATACAGGTTCACGCGGCCTGCTCCCGCGCTGGTCGTGATCTCCGCCGGGTCGATGCCCATCTTGAGGAAGAGGCATTCGAGCGAGTCCGCATCGCCGGTAGTGACGGCGATCTTCGGGATGCTGCCCTGCGCCTTGTTCCTCGGCAGGTTCGTCATCGTCGGCGACACGGGCGTGCTCGTGCACTCCGTGACGGCCGGGATCGTGACCTCGCGGCGCCACTTGCCGATCGACATCACGAGCGGCAGGTCGACACCGGCCGGCACGTTCTCGAGGATGAAGTTGCCGTTCGTATCGGTCTTCGTGGCCACGATCGGCGAGCCCGGCAGGTCCTGGCAGGCACCGCAGGTCACGCCATCGGGGATCGGCGGCAGCGCATCACGCGGCACGAAGACGTCGACCCCGTACAGCGGCAGCGTCCCGTTCGGCGCGAACACTGTTCCGGTGATGGTCGTCGGAATCTGTCCGGCGCCCGTACACTTTGCGACCTCGCACTCCAAGCCGACGCAGGCATCCGGCCCCGGGCTGTCGTTGTCCCCGCCACTGTCATTGGTGATTTCGCCGCCGCAGGCCGCAGCGGTGACCAACGCGAGCCCCAAGATCGTGCGCATGGAAAAATTGTAACCGCGTCCCGTACCCGATCGGAAACAAAGCCCTATCAGACCAGCCACACGCTCTGACACCTACATGTCGAGCCTGTTAGCCACGCGCTGCGGAACGCCGTCGTCTGGCTTGCTTGACGCTCAGAGCCGCGACCACGCGGGTCCGAGGAGGAGCCCCGATCGCGCAGCAGCCGCGTGGCGACGGTGTCCGCCCTACTTCTGCAGGGTCACGTCGAGGCGAATCTCGCCGCTATCGGGCCAGACGAGGTCCTGGACGAAGGGGGCGTGATTCGAGAGCCGGAGCTCGATGCGCTTCGCCGACCCCATGTCGATCTCGTTCAGCGTCTTCGGCGTGCGGCCGAGGTTCGTGCCGTTGATGATGATGTCGGCGCCGCCGGGCTTGCTGTTCACGACGATCTTGCCGAGGACGGCCTTCAGGACGGCGTTCACGTCGATATCGCCCGATGCGGGGACGACCACGGATTCTTCGTAGGACGTGTGGCCGGCGAGCTCGACGACGAGCGAGTACTTCTGGCCGATCTTCACGTTCTTGATCGTCGTCGGCGTCTTCTCGACGAGACGCGAGCCATCGAGGATGACGGTGGCGCCGGATGGCACCGAGTCGACGCGGACCACGCCGAGGGTCGGTGGGGTGGTGCGCGTGGTGCGGATGACGAAGAAGGTGACGAGCGCGGCCACCGTCACGGCGGCGATGGCGGCGGCGGCGTAGGCGATCCAGCGCGCCTTCGAGCTACCGAGCTTGTACTGCGACGGGAGCTCGTCCACCTCGGCGAGGCGCAGCTGCCCCGTCAGCGACAGCGGATGCTGGTTGGGCCCTTGCCCGTAGAAGGTGCTCGGGTTCATGACCTGCCCCGGCGGCGCCATCGGGGGCAGATAGGGCGCGGGATAGCCCGGCGGGTACCCCGGCGGGGGATAGCCCGGCGGGGGATAGCCCGGCGGGGGATAGCCCGGCGGGTACGCCTGATAGGGCCCCGGCTGGGGGTAGTAGGGCGGCTGTTGCAGCGGCGGCGCGGGATACGCCGGCGCGGTCGGCATGCCCGGCGGCATCAAGCTCGGGATGTTGCCGAGGTGCGGCGGCAGCGCCTGGCCATCACCGGTGGCGGAGAACTCCTGGGATGGCGCCGGCGCGAGTGATGGCATCGCGCCCGAGTACGGGGCCTGGGCTCCGGGCGTGGCGCTCGGGAACTGCTGCGGAGGAGGAGGCGGGGGCGGAGGCTGCGCGACGACCGGGGGCGGAGGCGGAGGCGGAGGAGCCGCCACCGGGGCGGTGCGCGGCGAGGGCATCGCGGCGCTGCCCTGCCCGGCCACGATCGCCTGGAGCACGTTCGCCTGCGGGACGCCCTGCCCCGGCGTGCGTCGCGACGCCTTCGGCTTCCGGAGCTCGCTGACCGCAGGGGCATGGATCTTCGCCGCGAGCGCGGGCGGCGGTTGCACGCGTTGACGCGGCTGCGTCCGCGATCGCAGGGGCCCCGGCCCCTCACGCGCCAGCGTCGGCATGTCGTCCTCGTGCTGGCCGACATTCGTCACGTCCTGCGAATCCTCGTCGAAGACCTCGTCGGGATTCGCTTCGTCGATGGCCTCGCCCACGTCGGTCGAGGTGTCATCGCCCATCTCGTGCGACGGGGGCGCCGAGGTCACGACCGTGGCATCGACCTGGTCGTCGACGTAGTCGGAGAGGAAGGCGTGCGAATGCTTGGAGTTCCGACCATCGAGGCCCATGCGCTCGGCGGTGAGCAGGCCGCTGTCCTCGGTGTTGGCGGGTGCGGGGTTCTCGAGCTGGCGCGTGTGCTCGTCAGGTGAACGTGGCTTGGACGCGGGCTTCGCGACCTGCGGCAGCTTCGCCGGTACGACAGGAGCCGCGGGCTTCTGGCTCGTGACGCGCGGGAGGTTCGGCACGGGCTGCGGCGACGTCGCCTTGGGCGCGTACGCGGCGGCAGGCTTGTTCTTGGTGACCTCGGCGATGCTGAAGATGACCGAGTTCTCGTCGCGGAACTCGTTACGGTCCTGCAGGAGATCGGCCGTGTCGAGCGAGTGCGTGGAGTTGATGCCGCCCCGGACCTCGACTTCGTAGTCCTCCTCGGGCGGCGCGTTCGGATCGCCGAGCACGTGCTTCAGCATTCCGCTGACCTTGCCGGCGGTGAACACGGGGGAGTACGCGTGGAGGAAGCGCTCGAGGTCCGTCGCGAAGTCACCCGCGCTCTGGTAGCGGTCCTCCTTCTTCTTCTGCAGCGCGTGCATCACGATGCGCTCGAGCTGGGGCGGGATGCCCTTGCGGAGCTTGCTCGGCGGCGCGATGTCGGCCTTGCGCGCCATGTCGAGGAGCTTCATCAGATCCTCCTCGAGATAGAGCATCTGCCCCGTGAGCATTTCGTAGAGGACGATGCCGGCCGAGAAGATGTCCGAGCGGTAGTCGATCGGATCGCCCCAGGCCTGCTCGGGGCTCATGTAGTAGTACTTGCCCTTGATCACGCCGACGGCGGTCTGGCGCGCCTTCATCGTCGCCTTGGCGATGCCGAAGTCGACGAGCTTCACCTCGCCCGCGTAGGAGATCAGGACGTTTTGCGGCGAGACGTCGCGGTGAACGATGCCGAGGTTCTTCCCGAAGTTGTCACGCTTGCGGTGCGCGTGATCGAGCGCGCTCGCGATCTCCTTGCCGACGAAGGCACAGACATCGAGAGGCATCTCGAAGTCTTGCTCGCTGCCGCGACGGAGGACCTTGTAGAGGTCCGCGCCGTCCACGTACTCCATCGTGATGTAGTAGGTCTCGCCGACGCGGCCGAGGTCGAAGGTCTGCGCGATGTTGCCGTGCGCGAGTTGCACCGCGATCTTCGCCTCGTCGACGAGCATCTGGATGAACTGCTCGTCCTCCGCGAAGTTCGGGTGGATCATCTTCAGGGCGACGTACTTCTCGAACCCCGCGATGCCCTTCGTCTTCGCGAGATGGATCTCGGCCATGCCGCCGACGGCGATCTGACGGACGAGCGTGTACGGACCGAACGTACGGTCCATCAGCCCTCGGCCCCTGCAGCCCCCGGCTGGCCCTGAGCGGTTTGCGGCGTCGGGCCCGACTTCAACATCTCCGCGCCGCCGGGGTGCACGAACATCCCCACCATGCGGAGCGGTGACTTCGCTCCGCGATCGAACGTGCACACCACCTCCGTGGCGATGCCGTAGGCGACGTTCACGACATACGTCGCCGCCGCGTTCGCGACGAGATACAGGCCGAGACCCGCACCATAGGTCTTGCGATCGATCTGGTTCGGCGACGAGATGCACTTGTCGATGTACGCGAGCACGGTGTTCTTCGCGAGCCGACCGAACCGATCGCGCACCGCGACGACGAACGAGTCGCTCGTGGCGGCGAAGCGGATCGAGACCGGGCGCGGCGTGCGCATGTCGCGGCGATCATGCGGATCGACCTCGGCAAAGATCTGCTTGCCGCTCTCGTCGACGGGCGCGTCGTAGAGGGCGTTCATGAGCAGCTCTTCGCAGACCGAACCGATCGCGCTGCGCACCTGGCGGCGCATCTTCGACTCCTCGGCGAACTGCAGCACGGTATCGATCGCGCGACCGCGACCGTCGAAGTCCCGGAGCCGTGCGTACTGCACCGGAGTGCCCGGCGGCAGGTACTTCTCGATGCCGAAGATGTCGCCCGTCAGCAGCTTCTGCGCGGTGACGAACACGCCCTGGTCCAGCTCCTCGCCCACGATGACGTGGTTGATGCGGTCGTCGCGGAGATACGCCGTCAGGTCCGGCAGCCTGGCCGTCTGGGCGACGATCGTGACGTGCGCCCGGTCGCGCAGCTTGGGGACGAGTCCCCCGAGGCTGGCAACGTTAGCGACATCACCTTCATTCGCGGCATAGAAGATGTAGCGGTGCGGAATCACATCGGACGCGATCGCGTCCGCGCTCCTCACCGCATCCACGTCCGCACCGGCGCGCTCGAGACTCGCCACGATGCGTCGGAGCTGGTCGAGGTCGCTGGAGATCGCGAGGACGCGCCGCTTCGACAAACCGAGGAAATAATACCGCAAGGTGCTGCCCCGGCGCGCGTCCGGGACTGGGGCGCGAGGGTGCGACCCGCGCCTACTCCGAGGGTTAGCTGCGCGTAGAGTCAGTGTAGGCTCCGCGGCATGCGCTCGGTGACGGTTCTCCTCCTCCTCATGGGCTGTGGGAGCGCGGCACCGGCCGCGCGTGGGCCCGCCGAGCCCACGAAGCCCAACGTCTACGGCCCCAAGGACATGTCGGGTGGTCTCGGCTGCGTCGAGCCGTGCGAGCTCACGAAGTCCGAGCCTCCGCCCAAGACGCCCCCGCCGCCCAAGGCGCCGCCGGTGTGGGAGCGCATCGTCGTCCCGTCGGGCCCCGTCGCGGGCTTCGGTGTGTACTCCGTCGATCTCGTCGACAACGTGGCCTACTGCGGCGGTAAGCAGCTCGTCACGTCGCGCAACAAGCAGAGGCTCGACCCGGCCGACCAGGCTCTCGCCGGTGTCTTCGCGCTCGAGTATCCCGCCAGCCTCGACTTCACGCCGGACAGCGACGCCGCGCGCGCCTCGAGCCTCGCGTTGAAGACCTGGATCGAGCGCTACCAAGCGACCTACGTCGTGGCGCAACAGCAGTACGAGACCCAGCTCGCATCGACCGATGCGCTCGTCCAGGTGGCGGCTGCGGCCCGCCTGTACCAGCTCGCCCACCGGTTCGCGACGGTGCTCGCTTACGCCGAGATCCCGCGTGGGCTCACCGCCGACGAGGCGAAGCAGGTGTTCTGCGACATGGTCGGCGACCAGGCCAGCCGGCTGCTCGCTCGCGCCGACGAGGCGAAGACGCTCTGCACCGAGAAGGCCGCGCAGGTGACGGAGCGGCGGCCCCTCTGGTGGACGCCGATCTGTACTCAGTAGGCGTAGACGGCTGACAGATATGCGCGGAACCCCTCGTAGGGGTTCGGTAGGTACTCGAGGCGCGGGTCGTAGTCGAACACCGGATCGGGCGCGTAGTTCTGGGCCCTGAACGCGTTGTAGATCGTGCCGCGGAGGGCGAGCTGGCGGACCGGCGTCCACTGCATGCCGAGGGTGAGCTCGGCCGTCGGCGGGATGCGATCGATGGCGAGGTCGGTCGAGGTCACGATGACGTTCTGGTCGACGTTTCCCATCTCGTCGAACGTCGCATTGCGGAACTCGACGAGGCGGTTCGGATCCTCGTGCGCGCCGGCGATCTTCAAGTTGCCGGTGGCCGACAGCTTGTCTCCGACGAGCGCGAACACACCCGCGAGGTTGAACCAGTGCTCTGGCAACGCGCGGATGCGGCCCCGATCGGAGCTGTTCACCTGCAGGAACGTGTACCCGATCTCGAGGCGATGGCCACCCTGCACGTAGAGCTTGCCGAGGAACTCGACGGAGGCGATGCCGCGCTGCCCGCTGCCCGTGTAGCGGCCCGACGAGACCTGGATCTGGTCCTCGAGGCGCGTGTAGCTGCCGTCAATGCGGAACGAGAGCTCGCGGATGCGGCGCTGGCCCTTCCAGATGCGCGCGTTGACCTCGGCCTGCACGGCATCGGACGTCTCGACCCCGAGGTTCGGATCGCCGCCGATCTGCACGCCCTCGCCGTTCGACGTCGTGTTGTTGAACACCGGGGGGCGGAAGCCCTGCGCGTAGTTCAACTTGAAGTGCCAGCCGGGGATGAAGGCCCAGACGCCGGAGGCGGCGAGCGTGATGTTCGGTGCGTACGAGAGCTCGCCGAACGCCGCCGGCGCGGCTTGCACACGGGCGCCGACGTCGAAGATGAGCTTCTTGTTCGGGCGCCACTGCGGATTCATGTACGCGCCGAGCACGGTGCGATCGGCGGGGAACGCGAAGGTCAGCGGGCAGCCCGGGATGGGCACGAGCGCCCCGAGGCCCTGATCGTAGATGCGCGGGCAGAGCACCGGCAGGCGCTGCAGCTGGTATGGGGCGAGGATCTCCGACTGCGTGCCTTCGCCCTGTCGCGACGTGGTGACGTTGTTCAGCTTCAGCTCGTGGAACGCCTCGGCGCCATAGAGGAGGCGCACGGTGCGCGAGAGCTCGACGTCGCCATCGATGCCGGCGCCACCGCGGTACGAGGTCAGGTCGGCGCGGAACGAGAGGCCACCGGGGATGGTCTCGGTCGGCGCGAGGATCTGGAGCGGGTTGAAGCCGCGCACGAACTCGATCAGATACGCCCGCGCGGTGAGGCCCGCCTTGTCCTCGGCGAAGCGCGTGCGGTACTCGGCGACCGCATAGCGATCCATGATCTCGCCGCGGCTCCGACGCGAGGCGCCGCGGGGATCGACGCACGCTGGATCGGTCGAGTCGATCGGGCAATTCGGGTCCTGCGGCAGGTCCTCGCGCACCGGGTGGCCAGAGAGCCCCGACGGGTTGTAGCGCTCGCTGAACGGATACGAGACGCGGAGCTGCAGCTTGCCGAGCGTGACCTTGGCGAAGAGGTTGGCGAGCATCGAGCGCGGCTGCTCGCTGTCGACGAGCGGACCGTAGATGTTCGGGCTGTTCGGCTGCGGCAGCGCGCCGTGGAACAGGAGGAGCGGCATGCGGTTCGTCTGCCCGCGATACGTCTCGATGCTGCCGTGGATGAACGCCTTCAGCGTGCCGGCGTCGTTGCTCGCGCCCGCCATCAGGTACGCGCGTCCCATGCTTCGATCACCGCGACCGTCGCCGATCTGCCCGCCGACCTCGACGCCGTCGACGTCCTCGGCATCCTTCGTGATGATGTTGAGAATACCGAGCAGCGAGTTGGAGCCCCAGAGCACGCCGCCCGGGCCGGTGATCATCTCGACGCGCTTCACGAGCTCCATCGGCTGGATGCGGTTCGAGGCGGGCACGTTGACGAAGGGATCGAAGAGCGAGACGCCGTCGTGCAGGAACTGCACGGCTTGCACCTGCCCGCGGACGAGCGGCACGGGCAGCGCCGAGTACGCATACGGCATGCGGTACCAGCCCGGCACCGTGTCGTAGAGCTGCGTCAGATCCTGGAACTGCCGATCCCTGATCTCGTCGGCCGTGATGACGGTGACGATCGCCGGCGCCTCCTGCACCGTCGTGATTCCCTTCGCCGCGCTCTGGACGATGTTGGCGAGGTCGAGGGCGCTGTCATCGATCATCGAGGTCTCGTCGACATCGTCGAGGACGATGTCGGGGACGGCGATGTCCGTGGCCTGCGCCTGCGCGACGCCCGTCACCGCGACGAGGATCAGGAGCGCCTTCACTGCCGCACCTTCACGAGCTCGACGCGCTCGTTCGCGGGATCCGTCGCGTCCTTGCCGAGGGGACGGTCCGAGCCCATGCCCGCGGTGTTGATGGCATCGCCATCGACGCCCTGGGTCATCAGGTACTCGACGATGACCTTGCCGCGCGCCTGCGTGATGGCCTTGTCCTTCTTCTTCTGCGCCGCGATCTTCCTCGCCGACTTCGACTTCGTGCCGAGGGCCACGTGGACCTCGATGCGCAGCGACAGCTTGCGCTGCTTCACGATGACCGCGACCTGATCGAGCAGGCGCTTGCCGGCAGGCGCCAGGGTGTTGTTCTTCGCGAAGGCGATCGGCTGGCCCTTCAGGTCGATGCGATCGGCGCGCTCCTCGGGCCCACTCGTGCCACGGGCGTCGGGGCAACCGTCCTCGTCGTCGATGCCGTTGACGGTCTCGGCGTCGTTGGGGCAGCGATCCTGGGCGTCGAGGAAGCCATCTTCGTCGTTGTCGTCGTCGGGACAGCCGTCGGTATCCTCGAAGTCATCGGTGTCCTCGGGCTGCGACGGGCAGCGATCATCGACGTCGGCGAGGCCATCGCTGTCGTTGTCGCGCTCGGGGCAGCCGTCCTCGTCCTCGAAGCCGTCCTTGTCCTCCGGGTTCGCCGGACAGCGATCATCACCATCGAGGAGACCGTCGCTGTCGTTGTCCGGATCGGGGCAGCCGTCCTCGTCCTGATGATCGTCGCGATCCTCGGCCTCGTCGGTGCAGGCATCCTGCGAGTCGGGCACGAGATCCTGGTCGCGATCCGCACTGCCCACCGCGGCCGTGCCCGCGACCTGCGGCGCCCAGATGATGCCGGCGGTGGCGCGGAGGTCATCACCGCGCGCGCCGAAGAGATTCGTGCCCGCCATGATGCTGAGCGCGACGTCGGTCGAGACGCGCAGGGTCGCGCCGGCGGTGATCTGCGTGACGAAGTCGCCCTGGCTCGCGTCGGGCGTGTAGTCCGCAGACGTGAGCGCGTCGCAGCGTTCGAGGTTGTAGCGCCGGCAGCCGCCGTAGGTGAGGCCCGCGAGCGGGGCGAAGACCTGCACCTCCCCGCCCACGGCGAGGCGCGACGTCAGCTCGTAGATGCCACCGACGCCGAGCACGACTTCGCCCCCGACATCGAGCATCACGCGCGCGTCGGTGTCGGGGTTCGCCATCGGATTCGCCGCGTCGTAGCTCTCGAGGACCGTCCGCTTGCGGATGCGCGCCGCGACGTTCGCGACGAGCCGGGTCGCATGCACGCGATCCTGGCGGACCTCGACCGCGAGCTTCGGCTCGAAGACGAGGTCGCGGTCACCGAGGAGCAGCTGGTCCTCGCCGAACGGGAGGAAGACGGAGCCGATGGCCGTGATCGCGAGGCGCGGCTTCGTGACGAGCGCGACCTTGATGCCGGCGCGCGCATCGAGCGGGCCCGCGAGGCTGTCGTCGAGGCCGGTGGTCGGCGCCCCCGAGGGATCGAGGTTGGTGAGGTCCCGCAGCGCGATGAGCCCCGTGCTGGGCACCGACTCCACGCCCGCCGTCGCGTACCGCCCCCGGACCCCGAAACCATCCCCCGTGGCCGTGCGGTAGGCGGCCACGTTGATGCCGATCGCGACGCGGTCCGAGAAGGACATGCCGAAGGCGAGGTCGAGCACCGCGATCTGGTCGAGGATGCGATCGCCGTCCGCGGTTCCGATGCCCGGGACCGCCATGGTCATCGGTGCGCGCCCGTAGCCCATCAGGACCTTGAGCGAGAGATCGCGCGCAGGCAGAAGGCGAGCGCCCTCGACGGCGAAGATGCCGTTCGCGTCATACGAGCTCCGGAACAGGGCGCCATCGACACCGGCGGTGGTGTCAGCCGATGCGGGGCTCGCGAGCGCGGCGACGAGGAGCAGCGCTCGCTTCAAAAGTCGACCTCGTCCTCGCTCAGATCCGTGACGATCGCGAGCACGGCCGTGGCCATCGGATTGATCGGGCTCGTCATGCGCACGTGGATCACACCGCGCGTGGTCATGGTCGGGACGCCGTAGAGGAAGATCGTGCCGGGGACGGTCGTGCCGTCGGGATCGATGGTGATGGCGAAGGCGTCCGGACGCGGCGCGTCGAGCGGATCGGAGACGAGGAACTGCGCGCCGCCGACGGGGGAGTTGTTGATGCGATTCAGTCCGATGACGAAGCCGAAGGTGGTGCCGTTCAGGGGCGAGGTGAGCACGCGGTCCGTGCCCTCGAACTTCAGCGGATCCGCGGCCCAGATCTCGGTGCAGATGGCGAGCCGACGCGCGTTGCTGACATCGTCGCGACACACCGGCGGCGGCAAGCCGGTGCCGGTGCAGTCCGCGTCGACGGGGGGGTACAGCGTGGGGGACGCGGTGGTGATGACCTTCACGCCCTCGGGGCTCGTCGCGAGGAGCTGGACGTTGTTCGCGCGCTGGACGGCGGTCGCCGCATCGATGCGGTCCTGCTCGGTCGCCCCCGCGGGCGGATTCGTGATGTCCGGAATCATCACGGACTCGCCCATCTTCCGGGCGAACTCCGTGACATGCACCCCCGGGAACGGGACCTGGTCGCCGACGTCGATGAAGCACGCGGAGCCGATATCGGCGACCCGATGCACCTCGAACTGTTGCAGCGCCGTGAACACGTCCGTACCGCTCCCGGAGTCGACGCGCCACAGCGTGAAGTGGGTCTGCGCGGGCAGCTCGGCCATCGGTACGGGCGGGCGATTGTCGGACGCCTGGTTCGGCGTGAACGCACTCAAGTCGAGCTGCACGTTGGCGCCCGTGAACCCGTCGACGCAGCCGACGAGGAAGACCAGACCTATGGCGAAACGCACCCGTGGACCCTTCCCTCGAAAAAATGATACCGGCCCCATCCGCGCGAAGTCCATTCCCCACGCTACGCTGTCCCCGTGGCCGCCGAACCCGACCGCGAGCTGGATACCGACGAGGCGAGAGAAGCCCTCGCGGGTCTGAAGCTGCGTCCGGGCTACTCCGAGGCCATCCGGCAGACCGTCCCCGACGCCACTTATCGAACCATCGTGGTCCTGGCCGCCGTGGTGATGGGCGCCCTCGCCGCCATGGGCTGGCTCTACGTGACCTCACCGACGGTGAAGTGGATCGTGACCATCGCGTTCGGGGCGCTGGCCGTCTTCTTCCTCCTCACGCTCTTCGTCCGATCGGCCACCACGGCGGCTCTGGGCGGCGTTCCCCGCGCGGCGGTTGTCGTCTCGCGCACGAAGGGCACCGAGGGCGGCG
This sequence comes from Kofleriaceae bacterium, assembly GCA_022842285.1. Taxonomy (GTDB): domain Bacteria; phylum Myxococcota_A; class Polyangia; order Haliangiales; family Haliangiaceae; genus JABFXX01. The sequence continues at coordinate 9,455 of JALHPV010000075.1, read as the reverse complement.
GCCGGATCCAGCTCATGCTCGAGCACGAGACCATCGACGTCTCCGCCGACCCGGCCCTCTTCGACATGGTCCGCCCCGGCGACGCCGGCGTGGCGACCACGTCGGGCGTGGCCCCGCTCCTCGAGCTCCACTCCTTCCGTCGGCTGTAGCCCTACGACGGGTGGTAGTCGACCAGCGCGGGATCGACGTCGAGCGCGTCGAGGATCGCGAGCGGCGAGGATGCGCCGAGGACGGCGTCGATGCGCGGATAGCCCGGGTTGGCGTCGGGCCGGTTGTCCCAGCGCACGGTGTTCTCGAGGCCGCGATAGATGGTGACGGCAAACCAGCCTGTCTTCGGGTGGTACATGACGTCGTACACGGGGCCCTCGACGCGATCGGCGTAGTCGATCACCCGATCACCGAGCGGGCCGGTGACGAGGGTCCCGATCCGATTCGCGGCGAACGTCAGGTCGGGAGCGGTACCGAACGCCCGGACGACATCGGGCGAGGCACCCGCGATCACGAGGACGCTGCGTGCGCGCTGCACGCGCCAAGTATGGCAGCTACTCGACGGAGTACGAGGGTGCGTTCGAGAGTGAGCGTCGCTCGGTGGCGGCTGGGCAGCCGAGAGCTGCACGTTCGTCACCGTGGGCTCGTGGGGGCCGTGTTACCCTGAGCGAGCGTTTCGCATGGTGTCTGACCGGCCATCGCAGGATGGAAAGCTCTCGCCCGGCGCACCGAACGATCCGGTGCCGTTCGGGAAGTATTTCCTGCTCGGATTGATCGCCCGCGGTGGCATGGCGGAGGTGTACCGGGCGCGCCTGCAGATCGGCCAGAAGCGGCTGCTCGCGGTCAAGGTCATGCGGCCGCAGCTCGCCCGCGAGGCTCGCTTCATCGACATGTTTCATCGCGAGGGCAAGCTGGCGATGGTCCTCGCCAATCGCTGCATCGTGGAGACGGTCGAGGTGGGCCAGCACGACGGCCGGCACTACATCGCGATGGAGTACATCGGGGGGCGCGACCTGACGCAGGTGCTGCGGCGCTGCCAGGAGACCCAGCAGCGCATCCCCGTCCCGCATGCGGTGTACATCGCGGCGCGCATCGCCGAGGGGCTGCACTTCGCGCACACGCTGGCCGGCCCCGATGGTCGTCCCCTCGTGATCGTGAACCGCGACGTCTCGCCCTCGAACGTCCGCCTCTCCTACGACGGCGACGTGAAGCTCCTCGACTTCGGCATCGCGCAGGCGCTGATGAAGTTCACGAGCGAGATCGGAATCCTCAAGGGGAAGTTCAGCTACATGTCCCCGGAGCAGATCCGCGGCATGCCGCTCGACGCCCGCACCGACATCTTCTCGGCGGGCATCATCCTTCACGAGATGCTCACCACGGAGAAGCTGTTCCGCGGGGACACCGAGTTCGCGCTGATGGAGCGGGTGCGCAAGGCGGAGGTGCAGCCGCCGTCGACGTTCAATCGCCGCGTCACCCCCGAGCTCGATGCGATCGTGGCGCGCGCGCTGGCCCGCGATGTCGCCGACCGCTATCAGTCGGCCCAGCAGCTGGCGGCCGATCTCGACGCGCTCATCGCCGGGTACCGCTTTGACCCCAAAGAATTGCGCCAGTTCATGCGCCAGCTGTTCCGCAAGGAGTACGCGCAAGAGCAAGAGGAGATGGACCTCGCGCTCGGGGTGACGAAGGCGAGCAGCGTCACGATCAGCAATCCCCGCATCCAGACCCAGCCGGGTACCGGGACGCCGACGGTGAACGATCCGATCGGCCCTCGCGTCCAGGGCTCTGGCCCCCTCGGCCCGCCCATCGGGACCGCCCCGCCCTCGCCGTTTCCCGAGGGTAGCCAGCAGCGCGCCGGCCGCAGCACCCAGCAAGGCGTCCCCCCCGCGCCCGCCAGCCCGCCCCGCGCGGCCCCGAGCGTCGATCCCGACGACGACAAGCCGAGGGGCTTCTGGGGTTCCTTGTTCAAGAAGCGCAAGTAGCGCATCATTCACGCGATGTCAGAGGCACGCTCCCAGGCGCAGACGACGCAGATCGCGGCCGTCATCGGGATCATCGCGCTCGCCGCGAATGGCCTCTTCTTCTTCCTGTCGAATGCGTACTGGGCCGACCGCGTGAAGCGCTTCGGGGAGGCGGAGATGGCGGGCCTCGGGCCCTCGCGCGTTCACTTCGCGATCTTCTCCGCCACGATCGCCGCGGGCGCGATCGCGGCCGTGTTTGCCCCCCGGATCATCGGCCTCGGCGTCGCCGCCCTGACGAGCCTCGCCGCGTTTGCCGCCGCTTATGGCGCCTTCAGTCGCGACCTGCCTATGGTCGTCGCCTTCGCCGCCCTCATCGTCGGCGCGGCCCTCCCCACCTTCCTCTGGCTGGCGTCTCAGCGCTCGCGGGCGGGTTGGGCAGCCCTGGCCAGCTCGCTCGCCGTGCTCGCCACCGTCATGCTGTTCGCCGCGCCACGCATCCGGGCCCTGCTCGGGGGTGGGCTGTGGACAGCCATGATCATCCCCGGAATCCTGGCCATCGGGACCATCGCGCTCGTCATGATCCGGCGCGACTACGGCACCCGCGCCGCCTGATCGGCTTGCCTGGCGGCCATTCGTCCGCTAAAACGGACGTCATGGCCCTACAGCTTGGAGACGACGCCCCGGACTTCACCGCCGAATCGACGGATGGTCCCATCAAGTTCCACGAGTACCTCGGCAGCAGCTGGGGCGTGCTCTTCTCGCACCCGAAGGACTTCACGCCGGTGTGCACGACCGAGCTCGGTCGTGTCGCGGCCCTGAAGCCCGAGTTCGACAAGCGCAACGTGAAGGTCGTTGGCCTCTCCGTTGACTCGCTCGACTCGCACAAGGGCTGGGTCGGCGACATCAAGGAGACGCAGGGTCACGCGCTCAACTTTCCGCTGGTCGCCGATCACGACAAGAAGGTCGCCAACCTGTACGGCATGATCCATCCGAACGCGAGCGACACGTTCACCGTGCGCTCCGTCTTCGTGATCGGTCCGGACAAGAAGATCAAGCTGACGCTCACCTACCCGGCGAGCACCGGCCGTAACTTCGACGAGGTCCTGCGCGTGATCGACTCGCTGCAGCTCACGGCGAAGCACAAGGTCGCGACCCCGTCCGACTGGAAGCAGGGCGGCGATGTGATCATCGTGCCGTCGTTGAACGACGCCGATGCGAAGGGACTGTTCCCCGACGGTTGGAAGACCGTGAAGCCGTACCTGCGCCTCGTGCCGCAGCCGAAGTCGTAGCTAGCGGTTCTTCATCTTCATCATCATCATCATCGGCAGCATCTTCTCCATGCTCATGCCGCTGTTCTCCTTCGACGAGCGAACTGCGTCGTCGAGGGTGCTCTTCAGCTGCGTGATCTGGGTGGTGAGAGCCTGGTTCGACGCCGAACGGGACGCGCCACCGGTAACCGACGCCAGCCAAGCGGGATCAATAGTCGTCATGGTTGCTCCTTGAGGGTTGCCGAGAGCTCTAGCAGGGTTAGTGCCAGGGGTTTTCATCGAGGTCTCGCGTAGTTACGCGGTCGATTTCGCTGCCCCAGAGAGACGCCCGCGTGATCCCGAGTTGACGGCAACTGCGCCTTCCCGCTGCGCAATTCGATCAAGAACACGCGGGTACGAGGTCGCGACCGCCAAAGAACTCGGTGACGAGCGCATCCCAGGCGCGACGGTTCTCGGGCGGACCGCACTTGAAGGGCGCGTCGACCGCCTGGCCGGCCAGGATGCGCCGGTGCTCCTTCCAGTAGCGCACGGCGAGCTCGGCGGCGTACTCGCCCACCCCGCTGCCGTTGTTCGGCTGGAACGCGTAGTAGGTCCCGCCGCGGACCTTCGTGGTGTTCGGCGCGTAGGGTGCGAGGCACGGAACGGCCGTGCCGCACTTCGCCACGATGGCGTCGTAGTCGGTGGCGAGCACCTGCGACCACGCATGCGCGCCGTCGTTCAGATGGAAGATCTCGTGGAAGAGCGTCTCCTCCACCTTGGCGGCCGTCGTCATGAGCGAGCCGTTCACGTTGTAGGCGATGGCCCAGCTGACGGCGTAGGCGCTCGGGGTGCGCTTCTTCAGCGAGCGGATGAAGCGAAACTCGAGGTGGTCCGTGCGGTAGTTCCTCGTCGCCGAGCTGCCGGCGTAGAGCGCCTCGAAGAAGCCGTCGATGTGGCGCAGCGCGGTGAGCGTCCACTGCAGATGCTTGCGGTACTTGCCCGTGGGGAGCTGCGGAACGAGCTCGATCAGCCCCCGGTACCCGCCATCCATGGTCTCGCGCGGACCGACGGTGGCGATGCTACCGGTCTCGTCGTAGAGCGCGAGGGCCAGCGCCCGCGCCTTGGCATCCTTCGCGTACGCCGTCTCGAGGTCCTGCTTCGGGTCGGCCGCCGCGATCGTCGCCGCCAGCACGAGCAGGACGAGGCTCTTCACGGGTCTTCCACCAGATGCACGGAGGTCTCGAGCGTGGGCACCTGCGTGCAGATGTCGGGATCGGCCTCCGAGCGCACGAACACCGGCTGCGTGCGGAGGGCGCCGACGCGGACGCGTTCGCCGTTGGCGCGGCGGGCGTACTCCTGATCCAGGTCGCAACGCAGGTACAGGACCGCGATCTCGATCTGCGAGTCGCGGTCGCAGTCGTTGCTCGTGTACGCGGTCGTCACCGGCAGCCAGGGTTCCGGCGAGCACATGCCCGTGGCCGGGTCGGGCCGGCAATCGACCATCGCCTCGGTATCGAAGAGCGTGCTCCCGACGACGGGCGTGGTGCCGGTGCCGAAGATGATCTGGTGGTAGCGACGGTTGGGCTCGTCGAGGGGCAGGCGCCGCGTGCGCACCGCGACGTCCTGGCTCAGGTAGTAGAACTGGGTTCCGGGCTCGAACGTCGTCGGCTCGCAACCGTTTGGCGTCCGACGGAAGACGTCGTTCGGGCCGATGAACACCGGCTCGGTCGACGGGAAGCCGTACAGCGGGCATGCACCGGGCGAACCGAAGGCGGACTGCGGGACGACGTGAACGACCTGCTCGGTGCCGATCGGCTCGAAGCAGCCATTCAGGTACAGCTCCGCCATGCGCGGCGCCGGGGGCAGGCAGTCCGCCTGCTGACCATCCTGGGTCGGGGCCATCAGGCAGTCGAACCCGCGGCGATCGGACACGCCCGCGCGCACGTGCATCCCGTCGTCGCTGTCGAGCTCGATCGCGAACAGATCGGAGATGCCGCCACCGGAGCTGCGGTACATCTGCGCGAGCCGGTCGCGGCGCACGCTGCCGTCGAACGCCCAGTACTCGAAGTCACCCGCGGGATTCTCGATGCAGGCACCCGACGGAGTGCGGCGGAACGTCCGCTCGAGGGAGCTCTGCTGCTCGCCCCGGCGGAACATCGCCGCGACCCCGACGAACCCGAGCTCCGCGTTGACGTCCGTCACGGTGAAGAAGTCGGGCGGCACGTCGCCGCTCGCCGAGCGCCCGGCCAGGTTCGTGCAGCTGGTGTCGGTGAAGACGACCTCGCCCGAGCTGGGATTGCAGCGCCATTCACCATCCAGCCAGCGCCGTGGCGTGCACGGCAGGCCGAGGTCGGCATCGTAGAAGTCAGAGGTCGACGGGAGCCACGTGCCGTCGAGCTCGGTCCACTGGACCTCGAGGCGCGTGCCGCTCCGACCGTTGGCATCGCTGTACGGCGGCGGAACGATGTTGTCGCCGCAAGCGGCCATGGCGAGGAGAAGGAGGACGCGGGCCCGCATCTACTTGCCCAGGGTCGCGCAGAACTCCTGCAGCGGTTCTCGGCGTTCAGGGGGGACGTACTCGAGGTTCAACTGGCGGTCGGTGACCTCGAAGAACGAGCGGTCAGCCGCGAGGAGCTCCGTCTCGGCCTTCACGATCTCTGCCCGCGGAACATCGGCGAGGTTCGCGCGCACCGCGTCGGCTTCCTCCGTGTGCTTGTAGCGAACGAAGAAGCCCCCGAGGAGGAGCTTCGCCTTGACGGCCATCGAGTGCACGTCGTCGCCGGTGCGGTGTGGCAGCGAGAGCACATCGGCGAGGAGCGATGCCGCGGATGGCGAGGCGCGCTCGTACGCCCGTCGCGTCACGAAGCCGAGATCGAACACCGCGAGCTGCGGGGCGAAGACCATGCCGTACGTGCGGGCCATCGACGCGTAGTAGGTGAAGTGCTTCCCGATCTCGACGAGGAGCTCGGGGCGATCCACCAGGCCGCGCGCGAGCTTCCGGTACTGGTGGAAGACGTCATAGACGGCGCGGAGGTTCCCCGCCTTGATGGCCTCGCGGAGGAAGTTGTTGAAGAAGCGGATCGTGAGCCGCAGCGCCTGCTCGTCGTGATTCTCGTCGGCCCGCGTGCCGATCACGCGCACGGCGTCGCTGAACACGGAGACGGTGTCCGTCGGGCCATGCACCGCGCGCAAGAAGCCGAGCTCGAGCTGCAGGAGGCAGCGCATCTCGTACCAGGTCTTGCACTCCGTCAACATCTCGAGGGCCTCGTCGGAGAACCCCATGAAGTCGGCGCGGTCGACGACGAACCATTCGCGTGGGACGCGCCCTTTCAGCTTCGCGTAGTGGTCGAGGAGCTGCTTCAGCGCCCAGGCGCCTTCGGCCGCGACGTCGCGGTCACCGCGGTCGAGGGACTTGATGATGATGGTCCCGATCTGGCCGACCCGGGTGGAGAGCTCCTGCTGCGACGCGATGGGATCGCGCCGGCGCTCGGCGACGGCATCGACGATGCGCTCGGCCGAATCGCGCAGCCGCAGGATCAGCCGCGACGGATCGATGAACCGCACGACGTAGAAGAAGTACGGGATCAGGATCGCCCAGCCGATCAGCGCGAGGACGATCGACAGCACGATCGCGACCATCGGCGCGAACTCGGGGCCGATGAGGAAGTCCACCCACAACACGTGCGCGGCCCCGAACGCGATGTAGGTGAGCACCCAGCGGTTCACGTTGTCGCGAAGGAACATCTCGATCAGCTTCGGCGTGTGCATGTTCGCCGTGAGCGGGATGCCGAGACCGATGGTCGCGATCAGCATCGCGAGGATGTTGTTGTACGCGCGCGCCATCGGCGACAGCACGTCGACGAGCTTGTCGTTCCGGACGCCGGCCCACGAGTGCGAGCCCCACGCGGGATACCCGGCGGCCCTCCATTCGAGGAGGAATTCAGCAGCGAAGAAGACGGCGAATCCGACGAAGGCGATCGCGAGCGACCGCACGAACAGTCGTTTCATTCCTCGTCATCCTGGAGGAAGGCGAAGTAGCGCTCGGGCAGGTCGTCGAACTCGAGCGCGCCACCGCAGCTCGGACACTTGAACACCGGTGGCTCGAGGTTCGCGGCGAGGATCGCGGCCGACTGCACGAGTCGCTCTTCCTGGTGATCGCAGCCGATGCAGTGGAACGGGGCGAAGAACGACGTCACCGTGCCGCGACCGATCACATCGCGGACCATCGAGGCCTGCAGGATGAACGGCACCGAGCAGGCATGGAACTCGTAGCCCTGGATGCGGGCCTGCCGCAAGAACTCGCACCAGGCGCGCACGCCGAGCGAGTTCATGTACGTGACCTGCGCCATGTCGAATACGACCCGGCCGACCATCGCGGGCACGAGCTCGTCGAAGCGCGTGGCCTCGGTGAAGTCGCCGCGCAGGACGACGCGGGTGCGCTCGCCATCCCGCACGACCTGCCACTGGGTCAGCTTCGCGAGCACGGCGCGCGCGCGCTCGTCGAGAGACTCGAAGGCGACGCCGGCGACCGTCTTGCCGTCGCGCGGCTGGGCCCACGCGGCCTTGCCGGCGATGACGAGGGGGGGCTCGCCATCCGGGGTGATCGAGAGCGTGAGCGGCTGGCCCTCGCTGATCTGCGCGGCCGCGACGATGCGTACGCCGTCGACAGAGAGGTTCGAGACGGTCGCGTCGACGCGCTTGCCGCCGACCTCGATCGCGACGCCAAACGACTCGGTGCCCGGCCGCGGCTCGCCGAGCTGGATCGCGACGACGTCATGCAGCTCGTCGGCGGTCATCGGAGCGATCAGCAGCTCGTCGCAGCCCGACGCGGAGACCTCGCGCATCTGATCGCCCGTCAGCCGCTTGCCCGCGATCAGCACCACGCGGGTCGACGGATTCGCCGCCTTGATGGCCCTCGCCACCTCGAAGCCACCCATCTCGACGTCAAGCACCGCGAGAGCCGGCTCGTCGCTCTTGAAGAGCGCGCGCGCTTGCTCCGGCCCCGATGCGATCAGGAGCTCGATGCCGAGCCGTGCGAACGGCGGCGCGGTGAAGTGCCGCAGGATCTCGCTGGTGTTCGAAACGAGGACCTTCGGCACGCGCGAAACGAGCCTAACACAGCACAGCTATTTAGAAGATCGCCCGGAGGATCACGATCAGAGCGATGAAGGCGATGACCGCTCCACCCATCGCCGCGAGCCCGCGCGTGATGGTGCCCTTGTCGTAGGCCTCGCGCTCCGCGGCCAGCTTCTCGATCTCGGTGGTGCGCGACGTGATGGCACCGCGCAGGCGGTCGATGCGCTCGTACAGCTCGAGGAATTCGCTGTGCTCGATCCGGTTCAGGTTAATGAGTGTGCCGAGCGTCACCATGCGGCGGCTGATCTCGCCCTCCGCGAGCCCGATCTCCCTCGCCTTGCGCTTCTGCTCGGCATCCAGCTCCGCGAGCCGGTGGGTGTGCCCTTCACGGACATCCGCGAGGCTGCGCTTGGCGGCGTCGAGCTCGGCCTTCGCCGCATCGAGCCGCGCGGTGGCCTCGGAGATGGGGCGCTCCAGCGCCGCGATCCGCCGATCCGTGTCCTGACGCTCCGGCTCGATGGCCGCCGCCTCCTTGCGATTCATCTCCGCGCTGCGCCGCAGCTCGCCGCGCGAGTCGCCCATCTGCGCCGAGCCGGACTGCTTGTCGTTGTCCTCGGCCGCCTTGAGGTACGCCTTCTGACGTCGTTCGAGCGTCTTCCGCGCCTCGCGCAGGGCGCGCCGCTGCCCGTCGAGGTGGGCCAGCTCCTTCTGCGCCTCGTCCACGAGCCGCTCCGCCTCGCCGAGCTTCGTGTTTCGCTCGCGCTCGACATCCATGAACTTGCTGTTCTCGTCGCCCTTGCGACTGTCGACCTCTCCGAGCTCCTTCCCGAGGGCCGCGATGCGCTCCTCGGCCTGCGTGATGGCCGTGTTCTCCGCCGAGAAGACGCGGCCCTCGACGCCGACATTGCGCGCCACGCGCCCGAGGGCGCCGAGCACCTGATCGAGGGCCTCGGTATCCTGCTTGATCTCGACGCCCAGCGTCTTGATGGCGCCGCGCCGCTGATAGCGCGCCCGCGCAAACCGCACGGTGTACTTGGCCGCGACCAGGAGGCCCGGCTCGGGAGTCTCGGGCACCGGCAGCACGCGCGGCGGCGTGAACGGTCGATCGGCGAGGGCGAGGGCCGCCCGGGTCGGGGGCGGCGTGACGCCCGACGAGCGATCCGTCGTCGACGTGATGACCAGCGGC
>JALHPV010000074.1 GCA_022842285.1 Kofleriaceae bacterium | reverse complement strand
CGCGGTCTCCGCGCAGTTCGGAGCATCACCGATGACGCCCGCGGCGCCGGGCCCATCGTCCGCGTCGCTCCCCACGTCGATGCCCGCGCAGGGCTCGCACGGCGCCCTTCCCGCGATGGGCGGCCTCGCCGGACCGAGCTCGCACTCCGGGATGAACGCGACGACGCTCGGCGTCCCGCCGCCGCCGCTGCAGCTCTTGCCACGCACCATCACGGGCTCGAAGGTGGAGCCCAAGCCCGCATCACCACCGGCCCGTAGCAAGGTCTGGCTCGTGCTCGCGCTCCTGCTCGTCGCCGGAGGGGCCGCGGCCCTCGTGCTCGTCCTCCTGAATCGATGATCCTGACGTGGCGCTGGCAGCCCTGACCGTTCGCGGTCGAGTTTCGACCGTTCGCGGAGCCAATCCTGGCTCGCTCGCCCCCGCGATCGCAGGTTCGACGGGTGAGACGAATCATCTGCCTGATCCTGGCGGCGGCGATCTGGTTCCCGTCGCTCCACGCATGCTTCGATGAAGATCCCGACGCTCTGCGCGAGGGGCTGACCAGGGCCCAGCTCTGCCGGTGGCGCGGCCCGCTCGACAGCGAAGCGCTCCGACGCGCGAACCCCGAGTGGGATCTGATGGCGCGCACGTTCTCCGTACTCGCCTTCGCGAACCTCGCCCTGCGCGACGATGCCGACGAGTACCTCGCGGTCATCGACACGATCATCGACGACACCCTGCGCCTCGAGCGCGCGCACGGGCAGCGCTACTTCCTGCTCGGCTACGTGGACCGCGCGCCGTTTCGCGATCGCGCCGGCCGATCCCTCTTCGTCGATGGCGAGCTCGCGCTGATGGTGGCGGCGCGGATGGCGGTGAAGCCCGATCCGGCACGGGCGGCGTGGCTGCGCGAGCGTCTGGATCTGATCGCGGCACAGATCGAGCGCGGGCCAGCGCTCCTCGCCGAGAGCTATCCCGACGAGGTCTGGCTGTTCTGCAACACGGTGGCGCTGGCGGCGCTGCGCCTTGGTGACCGCGCGCTCGGCACGGATCATTCGGACCTCATCGCGCGCTGGTTGATCTCGGCGAAATCAAGATTGGTGGATCGCAGGACGGGCCTGCTCGTCTCCGAGACGACCTACGACGGCACCGTGCAGGACGGACCCGAAGGCTCGACGATCTGGCTCGTCGCCGACATGCTGCAGGTGATCGATCCGGCGTTCGCCGCCGATCAGTACGCCCGGGCCAAGCACGAGCTCGCCGGTGGCGCCCTCGGCTTCGCGTGGGCCAGCGAGTGGCCGGCCTCGTGGCAGGGCCCCGAGGATGTCGACTCCGGTCCGACGATCCCGCTCCTGAATGCGAACGCGGGCGCGAGTGGCCTCGCCATCGTCGGGGCCGCCGCCTTCGACGACGCGGAGTTTCAAGCCGGCCTGATCGCGAGCCTCGGCATCGGCGCCTTCCCGGTGTCCAACGGGGACGGCGAGCTGCACTTCGCGGCGGGCAACGACCTCGCCGACGCCGTCATCCTGTACGCGCTCAGCCACGGCCCGCTCTGGGAGACGCTGTGATCAAGCGGGTTGTCATCATCGTCGTCGCCTTCCTCGTCCTCGCTGCGCTGGGGGGACGCGACGCCATGGGCTTCCTCTCCGGCAGCCAGCCCGCCGGCGAGGGGGTGCCGCTCCTGGGAGCCGGCTACTTCATCGCCTGGTTCGCCCTCGTGCTCGTCGCGCCCGTCCTCACGATCGCAGCGGCGCTCTCCGCGGCGTATGGCAGGATCAGCTGGCTCCGCTCATGGATCGCTTCAAGGCGACGCTGACCGCGCTCCTGCCCGTGCGCCGGAGCCTGCCCCTCGCCGCGATCATCGTGACGCTGGCGGTCGTGCAGGTCGCGTACATGCGTGACTGGCAGACCGCGCTCGTCCCGCTCGGGATGGGCGGGGGCTTCCTCGTGCTCGCGCCGTGGTCGTGGCGCGCATTCCACGGCTCGGCGGGGGGCTGGGCGATCTATGTCGCGTTGCCCGTGCTCGTGGTCGGGCTGTTCGGCGCGGTGCTGCCATGGGCCTTGCGCATGGGCCCGACGTACATCACCGACCCGGGCAGCCTCGTCGTCGCGGTCGTCGTGTGGTGCGTCGGCGGCTGGGGCCTCGGGCGCGACATCGACCTCGAGCTCGACGTCGAGCACGCACGCCTCAACTCGATCAAGTCGCACCTCGATCCGCACTTCCTGTTCAACACGTTGAACGCGATCGCCGAGTGGTGCGTCGAGGATCCCAAGGTCGCCGAGGACGCGACCCTCCGGCTCGCGGCGATGCTGCGTGACATCCTGGAAGGCCTCGAGCGCCGCACCTGGCCCCTTGCCCGCGAGCTCGCCGTCGTGCGCGACCTCCTCGAGCTGCATCGCATCCGCGATCCGGACGCGTTCACCTATTCGCTCCCCGAGGCTCCGCCCGGCGCCCCCGAGGTCCCGCCACTCGTCCTGGTCTCGCTCGTCGAGAACGCGGTGAAGCACGGCCCCCGCAAGGGCCACAAGGGACCGATCGCCGTGCGGGTGATCGGCGCGCCCCTGCGCCTCGAGGTCGAGAATCCGGGGACGTTCGCTCCGACGGTGCCGGGCCGCGGCCTCGCGATGGTGCGACAACGCCTCGCCCTCTCCTACGGCGCGCGCGGACAGCTCGCCATCTCCGGCCAGGGCGACCGCACCCTCGCGGTGATCACCACGTGAGGGTCCTCGTCGTCGACGACGAGCTCCAGGCCCGCAAGCGCGTCGCCCGCCTCCTCGAAGCCCTGCCCGACATCGACGTCATCGGCACCTGCGAGTCCGCCACCGAGGCCCTCGCCGTCGTGGCGCGTGATCGCCCCGATGTCCTCGTCCTCGACATCTCCATGCCCGGCCTCTCCGGCCTCGACGCCCGCGCCCGCCTGCCCGCCGATGGCCCCGCCGTCATCTTCGTCACCGCGCACGCCGAGCACGCCGTCACCGCCTTCGACGTCGGCGCCGTCGACTATGTCCTGAAGCCCGTGACCGCCGCCCGCCTCGCCAAGGCCATCGCCCGCGTCCGCGAGGCCCGCCGCACGCCTGCGCCCCCGCCGCGCCTGCCCATCGCCACGCGCACCGGCACCGTGCTGGTCGATCCGGCCGCGATCACCTACGCGCGGTTCGACGGTGCGCTCGTGACCGTCGCCTCGGCCACCGAGCAGTGGGTGACGGACCTGTCGCTCGCGGATCTGGAAGCGCGCCTCGGCCCGTCGTTCGTGCGCGTCGATCGCCGCCACCTCGTGAACCTGGCCGCGATCGCCCGCCTCGAAGCCGCCTCCACCGGCGGCGCCATCGCCATCACGCACAGCGGCGCGCGCATCCCCGTCTCGCGCCAGGCGCGAAGAAGTCTCGGCAAGCGCCTCGGTCTCTCGTAGCGGCGACGGCAGGCCCGGACGGCGAACGGCGTGCCATCGAGCAGGCAGAAGTCGTTCGCTTTGGCTCTGCGGTTCAGAACAGGAGGTCGAGGTCGCGGGCGCCGTGGAGAACGCGGGCGAGCTCGATGCCGCCGGGCGAGGCGGCGAGATCAAACTGGCCATCGGCCGTCCGTCGTCCTGAAGGTCTCGAGGCGCCAACTCTGGAGGTCTTGGCAAGCCCTCGGTCTCTGGTAGGCTGGCTCTGTCGTGTTGACGCTCTTTTCCTAAGCGGCCCGAAGACTCCTGGTAGTGGCGTGCGCCGACGCGGTGCGCGCTCCCGGTCTTCTCCCGCTTTCGGAGCTGTCCATGAGTACCGACACGTTTCGTCGGCACGCCCGTGTGCGTGTCGACGCCGTGATTCGCCGCGCGTTCGCGTACCGCGAATCCTTCGTCCGCGATCCGTTCCCCATCATGCGTCCCACCGGCCATCCCCTGGCCGTCGTCCACGCCTTCACCCAGCACGTCTTCGGGACCTACCCGACATCGCGCTTCCTCGCGTCCGCGTGGTTGACCGACAACTGCGAGCATCAGCGCTGGTTCATCGCGATCGCTCAGGGCGCGAGCGTGAAGTCGCTCTCCCTGCCCATCGCCCTCACCAGGCGCATGGGGCACCTGTTCCTGGCCACGCCCGACCACTACTCGATCCCGCACGCGCTCCGCCGCGCGGAGCTCCTCGCGCTCGGTGCGTCCGACGAACTTGTCGCCGCCGTCCTCGCCACGCACCTCGGCAGCGACCTGTCCGACTGGCGCAGGCGCCTCACGTGGCTCGCGCGGCTCGAGGACGTGGATCTGAATCAGGTCGGACCGATCATCGACTACCTGCACGCGCATCCCGACCTCGACCTGCGCGGCCGCACCTACGCGTCGGTCATGCGACTCGTCGAGGAGTGGCACGCGTGGCTCGCGAAGCAGCGCCATCGCCTCGTCCGGTGGACGCCGGCGCCCTTCCACCCGCTCACCATTCCGATCGCGGCCACTCGACACCAACCGCGCGCGGCCGAGTGGACCATTCACGAGCTCACCGACAGTCGCGCCCTCCTCCTCGAGGGCCGCACCATGCATCACTGCGTGTCGAGCTACGTTCGCCGCTGCGCCGCGGGCTACGCCTCGATCTGGTCCTTGCGCTTCCGCTGGCTGGACGAGGAGCACGGCCGCTCGGTCCTCACGATCGAGGTCCATCCAAGATTCCGTCTCGTCGGTCAGATCCGCGGGCCCCACAACGCCCGCGCCAGCCCCGCCCACTACGACCTGGTGTGCCAGTGGGCCGCTCAATCGAGTCTGCGCATGAGGTGAACAGCGCTATTCTCGGGGCATGTGCCTCATCTGCGTCGAGCTCGCCAAGTCCAAGATGACGGCGAAGGAAGCCAAGGCCCAGTTCCGCGAGATGCGCGTGGCGATGGATGCGCAGCACATCCGCGAAGTCGAGGCGAAGATCGCCCAGGCAGAGATCGACGAACCGACGAAGCCCTAAGCGCGCTCGACCTGGACGCGGGCGTCGTTGAAGGCCGCCTGACCGCCGAGGTCCGCGAAGTGTGCGGGGATGAGCGCGTTGGACGTGAGCTGATTGGCGGTGTGCTTGCGCCAGAGGCCCTTGGGGAGCGAGCAGACGCCCGGCCGCACGTCCCGGGACAGCTTCACGTCGCAGCGGATCTCGCCCTGCGCGTTGAAGATGCGGACGGCGTCGCCATCGCCGATGCCACGTGAGGCGGCGTCGTCGGGGTGAAGCTCGAGGTGCGCGGGGGCTGACCGCAGCTGGCCGAAGGTCGAGGTGATCTGGGTGGCGAGGGCCGGCGAGATCAGGGCGAGCGGATACTCCGCGGTGCCGGGATCGGATTGGTATGCGTACAAACCACCAGTGGGTGCGGCCTCGCGGTCGAGGGCGACGGGGACGAGGTGGACCTTGGCGTCGGGTGTGCCGGGGAAGGCGTCGACGAAGGGAATGGGCCGGTCGCCGAGGGGCGGGAGGGCCACGCCGTTGGCGTCCAGCTCGGCGCGAAGCTTGGCGCCGTGCTCGGAGGCAGCGAGGGTCGACGCGACGAGCTCATCGTCGGTCATGGCATCGCCGGGGCGGACGAGATCGAAGCGCCGCAGCAGTTCGCCGAAGACGGCCGTGTTGCTGCGGGCGTCGCCGGGTGGGGCGACCACGGCGGGCGAGTCGTAGAGACGCATCGCGCCGTAGCCGCGGCGGAGCTCGCGGTGCTCGAGGAAGGCGGTCGCGGGGAGGACGATGTCCGCGAGGTTCGCGGTGTCGGTCATCACCTGGTCGTGGACGACGACGAAGAGATCCTCGCGGGCGAGCTCGGCGAGGACGCCGCGCTGATCGGGGGCGGTGACGGCGGGGTTGCAGTTGTAGACGAAGAGCGCCTCGACGCGCGGGTCGGTGAGGCGCAGGGCGCCGGGGAGGTCGGACATGTTGATGGCGCGCGTCTTCGCGGCCGGCTCGCCGATGCCGGTCTCCTGCGCGAGCGTCCACTTCACGTCGCCGTTGCTCATGGTGTAGCCACCGCCACGGACGCCGAACTTTCCGGCGACGGCGGGCAACGCCATGATCGCCGCAGCGGCGCTGCCACCATTGCGATTGCGTTCGAGGCCCCAGCCGACACGGATCACGGCCGGCGAGCTCGAGGCGTAGAGCTCGATGAACGTCTCGATGTCAGCGGCGGGGAGCTGTGCGGCTGCGGCCGCATCGGCGATGGACCAGCGAGCGGCGCGGGCGGCGAACTCGTCGACCTCGGCGGCCTGCGACTCGAGGAAGCCCTGGTCGGCGAGGCCACGGGTGAAGAGCGCGTTCGCGATCGCGAGCGCCACGGGGAGGTCGCCGCCCGGCTGGACCGCCAGGTGCAGATCGGCCCGCCGCGCGAGCGGGGTGCGCCGCGGATCGACGACGACGAGCTTCGCGCCCGCCTCGCGCGCCTTCTCGATGATCGGGACGAGGTGGATGCTCGTGGCCGACGGGTTCACGCCCCAGAGGACGATGAGCTGCGCGTGTGCGTAGTCCTCGAGCGCGACGCCCGGCATCACACCGTACATGCCGCGGACGGCTGCCATCGTGGCGGCGGCGCAGAACGTCTGCTTCAGCGTGGACGCCCCGAGGCGACGGAAGAAGCGCCCGGCGAGCCCGCCCTCGGTGAGCCAGCCATTCGAGCCCCCGTAGTGATACGGAAGGATCGCTTCGCCGCCGCTCGTGGCCTTGATGCGCGCGAGCTTGTCGGTGATCACGCCGAGCGCTTCGTCCCAGCTGACGTCGCGCCACTGACCACCGCCCTTGGCACCCACGCGGATGCGCGGAGCCATCACCCGCTCGTCGCAGTAGAGGTGGTCGGCGATCTTGCGGACCTTGCCGCAGATGAAGCCATTGGTGATCGGGCTGCGGTGATCGCCCTCGACCTTCGTGACGCGTCCGTTCTCGACGGTCACATCGAGGCCACAGAGATCCGGGCAGTCGAGAGGGCACGCGCTCTTGTGGATGGTCACCATGCTCCCCCTACTCCGAACGTGGTCGTCGACGTCCCGGCGGCATCCGTGGTGGCGCCCAGGTTCGGTGCCACGGGGATCTTCGGCGTATCGACGTTGCGCGTGAGGATACCGGCGCCAAGGAGACCGACGGCCATGCCGCCCAGCGCGAAATTCGCCAGCCGCTCAGAGGACTGCGTCGACGGATAGATCAGGCCGACAGCGGCGAGCCCGCCGACCACGCCGAGGACCCCGCCGAGGTCGATGAGCGCGGCGTGCGTGCGGCTGATGTCGTAGTAGTTGGAGAGCAGCACGCCGCCGGCCATGCCCATGCCGAGCCCCGAGAGCACGAGGCCCGAGCCGATGCGGCGATCGGCATCGAACGAGAGGCCGAAGAGCAGGCCCGAGACCGTGCCCCACGTGGCGCCGGTGTTGATGATGGCGGCGTCTCCCGTCGAGATCTTCGCGCGGTCGCCGAGGTAGTAGCCCGCCGCCGCCCCGGCGATCGTGCCCGCGCCGGTCGAGGCCTGCACGACGTCCTCGCTATCCGTGAACACGAGCGAGCCTGCAAGCCCGAAGGCCATGCCGGCGAGTCCCGACGTGATCGTCAGGTTGCTCGTGCCGAGGGGAACTTGCTCAGGGAGGAGCAGCCAGCCCCCGACGAGACCGGCCGTCGCGCCGATGAGCGTGCCCGCGCCTTGCACGGTACCGTCGTCGAACGGAGCCATCAGCGAGCCGATGGCCCCACCGCCACCGATGCCCATCGCGATGATGAGCTGGCGCCGTCCGAATTGCGGGCGCGGCGCGAGATCGATCTGCACGCGGTTGATCTCGCCGGCGAGGACCTCTACACGTTGCTCGACCTCCTGGCGGCCGGGGGCCTCGACGAGCAGCGTGTACGCGTCGCTCTTCACCGCCTCTTCGACGCGGCCGATGCCGGCGAAGCGATCGTTGATGAAGATGCGGGCGTCGGCGGGCGTGGTCGTCACCGAGAGCTGACCGCGGAGCGGCTCGAGCGTGTAGAAGTAGGTGTACGGCTGACCGATCTGGACGGTGATCGTCTCGATACGCTTCTCGTAGCCCGGGCGCTCGATCACCATCTCGTAGGTCGCGCCTGGCACCTTCAGCGTCTGGCCGGATCCACCGCGCGCGGCCACGCCGCTGTCGTTCTGCAGCGTGATGGTGGCGTCGGGGGGATTCGTCTGCACGCTGACCTGCGCGCGCAGGCGATTGAGCACGAAGATGCGGCGATCGACGTTCTCGCGGTCGACCTGCGGATCGGGTGCGCACGCCGACGCGCGCTTGTACTCGGGCTTGATCGCGAGGACGTACTTCTCGAGGTACGCGACCGCCTTCTCGTACTGGAGGTCGCGCTCGTACGCCTGACCGATGTCCTTCAGGATCGTGTAGTAGCCGACGAGGCAGTAGCTGCCGACGAACTCGCTGATCGCGCCCTTGTAGTCGCCCTGGATGTAGAGCGTCTCGCCGCGCAGGTAGCGCTCCTCGCCGAGCTTCACCTTCTCGGCGTCGGTCATGCCGTCGGGGGCGGCCGGGCAGTTGTCGATCTCGAGGATCGGCTTCGGCTTGCCGATGTAGCCCTCGGGCGTGTTGGCGGTGGCGACGCGCGCACCGAAGAGCAGCCCCGCCGCCAGTGCGACGCGCTTCATTTCGTCACGGGCGGGGCGAAGCCACCGGTCTCACCGCCGGTGCGGCTCCCGGGTTGCTCGGGCAGCTTGCCCGAGCCCTGCTCCGAACCCTTGGTCGGAACCTTGGTGGGTTTCTTGCCCGCCTCGAGCTTCTTCACCTTGATGATGACCTGCTCCTTCGGGAGCTCGAGCGGATTCACGACGAAGCGCTTGCTGTCGTAGCCGTCGAGCATGGCCCAGCACTCGACCTCCTTGCGCTCCTCCACGAACTTGATCGTCGTCGGCGCGGTGCCCTTCGGGAAACCGTCGCATTCGAGTGACGCGCCGGTGGGCGAGGAGTCGACGGCGAGGAAGACGTAGCGGTTGGTGTCGACGTAGGCGTCGGGCTCGAGCTTCGGAGCGGCGTCGACGGCGACCGCGGCCACGCCCGCATCGGCGTTCGGCGAGGCGACGACGTTCTGGCTCGAGGAGCTGCCCATGAGGAAGCGCACCGTCACGACGAGCGCGAGGACGGTGAGCGCGATCGCGCCGATCCACAGGGCTACCTTGCCGGAGCTCTTCGACTTCGCCAGCCGGCGGCGGGGCCCCGAGATGCGCGCGCGCTCCGTCGAGTGCGTCGGATCCTCGATGAGCGCGCTGACATCGGCGAGCATGGCAGCCGCATCTGCGTAGCGATCGACGCGATCCTTCGCCATCGCCTTGCTGACGATCGCCTCGAACTCGTCGCTGAGCTCGGGCCGGAGCTCGCGCATCGGCTTCGGGTCCTCGTTCAGGACCTGCGAGATGACGGACAGGTAGTTGTTCCCCGAGAACGGCACGCGGCCCGTCGCCGCCTCGTACATGATGATGCCGAGCGCGTAGAGGTCCACCCGATGATCGAGCTCGTCGTCGCCGCGCGCCTGCTCGGGAGACATGTAGAGCGGCGTTCCGAGCACCATGCCCGTTTGCGTCAGGCGCACCTGCTCTTCGTCCTCGCCCGTCGTGCGCAGGGACTTCGAGATGCCGAAGTCCACGACCTTCACGAAGTCGGTCTCCTTGCGGCGCAGGAGGAACAGGTTCTCGGGCTTGATGTCGCGATGGACGATGCCCTTGTCGTGGGCCGCACCGAGCGCCGAGAGCGTCTGCTGCACGATGCGCAGGATCCGCTGCTCGGGCAGACGCGTCTCGCGGGAGAGGCACTCGGCCATCGACTCCCCCTCGAGAAACTCCATCACGACGAAGGTCCGTCCGTCCGCGGTCGTTCCGAAGTCGGTGATGTCGATGATGTGCTCGTTGCCGACGGACGACGCGAGCTGCGCCTCTTGCTTCAGGCGCGCGATGATCGCTTCGCGTTGGGCATATTTCTCGAGGAGAACTTTGACCGCGACGCGCTTGCCGATCAGCGTGTGCGTCGCCTCGTAGACGGCCCCCATGCCGCCCTGCCCGACCTTGCGCGTGACGAGGTAGCGCTCCGAGAGCGTCATGCCGATGATCTCGGGCGTGATCGATCCAGAGAACTGCGGCGTCCCCGCGGACGGCGTGTCGCCGCTCTCGGTCGGCACGGGCGTCTTCCCCGGCGATGACCCCTTGCGATCTTCCGCCGTCGCGACTGCCGTGTCGTGAGCACCCATCAGCGAGTCGGCCCCCTGGTCGAGCGAACGCACCACGAGCCGCTGCGGAGTATCGGCGGCGGGCCGACCCGACCCACCCCCACTCGGAGGCTTGCTGCCCGAACCCGTGGACATGCCGCTACTTTTCGATGGTAGGGGGGCGTCTCGTCGGAGTCAAACGGTCCAGCTTGCGTTCATGCCGTTATTCGCATATACGAAAGTATGTCCCGCGCCGAGCTCTTTCGCCTCCTCGGAGACGAGGATCGGATGCAGCTCCTCGCGCTGTGTACCGAGGAAGAGCTGACCGTGGGCGAGCTGGCGACCATCCTGAAGGCCAGCCAGCCCCAGGTGACCAAGAAGTCTCAGCCTCTGCGCGAGGCCGGGTTGCTGCTGGCCCGCCGCGACGGGACCCGGACCCTCCTCAAGGCCCAGATCGGCAATGACCCGCTGGTGGCGGCGGCGGTCGAGGATGGCCGGGCCCTCTCGGCGAAGGATGGGAGCCTCGCCCGCATCGCCAAGATCGTCGCCCAGCGCGAGGAGCTGTCGAAGAAGTTCTTCGACGAGGCCGAGGCGGAGGCCCTGCCGACGGCCGCCCCCGAGCTGCTCGCCTGGCTGCCCGTGCTCCGGCCGCTCCTGCCGGGTACGGCGCTCGCCGTCGATGTCGGGACGGGCGAAGGCACGCTCCTGCCGCTGCTCTCCCCGCTCTTCGATCGCGTGATCGCCGTCGACCGCTCCCCCGCGCGCCTCGCTCGCTGTGGCGCGCGGATCGCATCGCTGAACCTCTCCAACGTCCGCCTCCGCGAAGGCGACGTCGATGACTCTGGTCTCGCCGAGGAGATCGCGGAGCGCGGCGGGGCGGATCTCGTCGTCATGGCGCGCGTGCTTCATCACGCCGCCCGGCCGCAGGATGCGATCGCGGCCGCGACGCGCCTCGTGCGCGCAGGGGGCCATCTCGTCCTCGTCGACTACCTCCCGCACGACGACGAATCGATGCGTGAGCAGGGCGACGTCTGGCTCGGCTTCGAGCCCCAGAAGCTGAAGACGTGGCTCGACGCCACCTCGCTCGAGCCCGTCGCGCTCCAGCATCTCCCGATGATTCAGTCACTCCCCATGCAGCTCGCCATCGGCAAGAAGCCGATGCGCACGTACCACTAACCGCCAAGACCAGCGACAGGACATCACCATGGACACCCGCAACGAGTTCCCCGCGTTCAAGATCAAGGACATCTCTCTCGCCGAGCTCGGCCGCAAGAAGATGCGTATGGCCGAGAAGGAGATGCCGGGCCTGATGGCGCTCCGTGCCGAGTACGGCGCGGCCCAGCCGCTCAAGGGCGCGCGCGTTGCCGGCTGCCTCCACATGACGATCCAGACGGCCGTCCTCATCGAGACGCTCACCGCGCTTGGCGCCGAGGTCACCTGGACCTCGTGCAACATCTACTCGACGCAGGACGAGGCCGCGGCCGCGATCGCGCAGTCGGGCGTTCCCGTCTTCGCGTGGAAGGGCGAGACCCTCGAGGAGTACTGGGCGTGCATCGGCATGCAGCTCAACGCGTTCAAGGGTGGCAAGGGCCCGAACCTGATCCTCGACGACGGTGGTGACCTCACCCTCCTCGTCCACAAGGGTGCCGAGGCCGAGAAGACGGGCAAGGCCCCGGATCCGAAGACGGCGACCAACGAGGAGATGCGCGTGATCTTCTCCGTGCTCACCGAGTCGCTGAAGGCGAGCAAGACCCGCTTCACCGAGCTCGCGGCCGAGATCAAGGGCGTCTCCGAGGAGACCACCACGGGCGTGCACCGCCTGTACGAGATGGCGAAGGGCGGCTCGCTGCTGTTCCCGTGCATCAACGTGAACGACTCGGTCACCAAGTCGAAGTTCGACAACCTCTACGGCTGCCGCGAGTCGCTCTTCGACGGCATCAAGCGCGCCACCGACGTCATGGTCGCCGGCAAGGTCGTCGTCGTCGCCGGTTACGGCGATGTCGGCAAGGGCTGCGCTCACGCCGCCCGCGGCCTCGGCGCCCGCGTGCTCGTCACCGAGATCGACCCCATCTGCGCGCTCCAGGCGGCGATGGAAGGCTACGAGGTCACGACGATGGAAGAGGCCGCCCCGATGGCCGACATCTTCGTCACCGCGACGGGCTGCATGGACGTGATCAAGGGCGATCACTTCATGGCGATGAAGGACGAGGCGATCCTCGCCAACATCGGCCACTTCGACAGCGAGATTCAGGTCTCGTGGCTCGAGAACAACAAGGAGATCAAGGAAGAGAACATCAAGCCGCAGGTTGATCAGTTCATCTTCCCGAACGGCAAGCGCATCACGCTCCTCGCCCGTGGTCGCCTCGTGAACCTCGGCTGCGCGACGGGTCACCCGTCGTTCGTCATGTCGAACTCGTTCACCAACCAGACCATCGCGCAGATGGCCCTCTGGGCGAACGCGACCAAGGGCAAGGACGAGATGACCGGCATGCAGTTCGCCGCCGGCCAGGTGTACGTCCTCCCGAAGAAGCTCGACGAGAAGGTCGCCCGCCTGCACCTGCAGAAGGTCGGCGTGAAGCTGACGCAGCTCTCGAAGGTGCAGTCCGAGTACCTCGGCGTGCCGGTCGACGGTCCGTACAAGCCGGACCACTACCGCTACTAAGCGGTATCCTCGCGCGCGGTGCGGTTCCTAGCCCTCGCCGCGCTGTGCGCCTGTCAGGCGGGCGGCGATCGCAATGCGGTCGACGCGTCGCCCGCCGGGGACGGGGCCAACCTTGTCAACCTACCGCTCGACGCCGCTGTCGTCGAGGTCGCGCCGGTGGACAACGTTGACCCCGTCCCCGTCGAGTGGCTGCGCGGCTCGACCCACGTGCATTCGAGCGGTAGTGCCGATAGCCCGACGCCTCTCCCCGTCGTGCTCGACTGGTACACGAAGCACGACTACGACTTCATCGTCATCACCGATCACAACGTCGTGACGCCCGCGGCCTCCGACGAGCTGATCGTGATCCCCGGCGTCGAGCTGACGCACAACCCGAACCTGTGCCTGCCGCGCCAGCACGCGAGCGGGCGGTGTCGCGTGCACGTGAACTTGCTCGGCGTGACGTCGCCGCCGGTGGGCCGCTTCGACTGGGCGAACTTCGGCACGCGCGATCGCGTGGCGATGTATGACGCCGCGCTCGCGAAGCAGCGCGAGCTCGGCGGGCTCGTGCAGCTCAACCATCCGACGAACTACTTCGGCATGACGACGGATCTGCTCGTGACGCTCGCCGAGCACGGCTATGGCCTCGTCGAGATCTTCAACGCGGCGTTCGTCGGCTGGGACCGCGCGGCGGGGCGGCGAGCCCGGTCGACCATCACGTTGTGGGACCAGGCACTCATGCGAGGGGCGCGCCTCTACGGGGTGGCCACGGACGATGCTCATCACTACCGGGGCGATGGAAAGTACGTGCCCGGCGGGGGGTGGATCATGGTGCGCGCGCGGCGCGATCAGGCCTCGATCCTCGCGGCGATCGCGGCCGGGGACTTCTACGCGTCCACGGGGGTCACGCTCACACGCGTCGAGGTGGTCGAGGGCCGGCTCGTCGTGGAGGCCGGCGCAGACACCACGATCGACTTCGTCGAGGCGGGCAAGGTCGTCGAGACCGTGCCCGGTCCGTCCGGGCGACGCCAGGTGCCGGAGCGCGGCTACCTGCGCGCCGTGGTGCGGGGCAAGGGAGACCAGCGCGCCTGGACCCAGCCGCACTGGCGTTGAAGCCCGGCGATCGCGACACGGCTGTCGTGGGTCCTGTCAGGCGGGATCAAGAACAACGGCTACTTGGCCCAGGGGCCGGGACTGGCCGCTGCGTTGCAATTCGAGCGGCGCATGTCGAGACGCTGGAGCGCCCTGGTTCGCCACGGTCTGGTTGGTGGGAGTCTGCTTGCCGCATCCACGGCGGCCGCCACCCCGTGTGATGACACGGGCACGGACAAGATCGTCGGCGTGACCATCGGCTTCGACTTCGCGCCGAAGTTCTCGCTGGTGGGTGGGATCGAAGCGCGCGCCTGCACGTCGAGCGAGACCGAGGTGATGGCCCGCATCGAGATCGGTGGGGGACGGCCGCGGATCATCGGCGGAGCCCGGATCTCGCCGCTCGCGGGCGATGGCCCGCAGGAGGGCGTGGAGTTGCTCGGGCTCGAAGCCGGGGTCGGCCTCGACCTCGACGCGCGACTCGGGGTGCATCTCGCCGCGGTCTACGGGACGACGGTCGCGTACGCGGCGGCTCAGACGTACGTGCCCATCTCGAATCCCGTGGGCGCTCCGCCCGCGCAGCAGCGCGGCTCGCTCATCGTGGGCCTCTCGCCGTGGTCGTGGCTCGAGTCGACGACCGTCGAGGGTCGCCCGCTCACGATCGACGGTCGCATGGTCCACCCCGAGATCATCCGCCACGGCACCCTCGGTCGGTCCGCGGAGGACCGCGCCGTCGCCGCTCACTTCGAACGCTCGGCCCGGGCCGAGTACTCGTCGGTGTGGTCGTTCCTCCGCCTCGCTGCCGAGCTCGATGCCGTCGGCGCGCCGGCCCAGCTCGTCGCCGCCGCGCTCGACGCCGCCGAGGACGAGGTCCGCCACGCCGAAGCCTGCGCCCGCGCCGCCGGCGAGCTCGCCCTGATCCCGCTGCCCCCGTCGGCGGCGCAGCCCCGCTTCCTCTCCCGCTCCCCGCGTGCGCTCGAGCTCCTCGCGACCGAGGCCTACGCCGAGGGCGCCCTGAACGAAGGGGCCGCGTCGCTCGAGGCGCACTTCGCCGCCGAGACCGCGCAGGACGAGACGAAGTCGATGCTCGCCGCCATCGCGCGCGACGAAGCCGGTCACGCGAGCCTCGCGTGGGCCGTCCTCACCTGGGTCATGGACGTCGCGCCCGACTCCGCACGCGCGGCGGTGGCGTCGGTCCCCACACCGACGACGTCGATCGTGCTCGCTCACCGCGATGCGGCCCTCGCCCGCCGCGGTGTTCCGAGCCGGGCGGCCGTCCTGGCGGCCCGCGACCAGGCGTTCACGCATGCTGTCTCACGGGCCCGAGCCTTGGTCACGGCCTGACCACATTTGTCCGGTACGCTCGAAGTCGTGAAAGGTCGCTGGGTCACGCACGACGACGCCGCCCGCGAGGACGCACACTACTGGCGCTCGCGTCCCAGCTCCGAGCGCGTGGCTGCTGTCGAGCTCGCTCGCCGCCTCACTCCGGGAGTTTATGGTGGTCGAGCTGCCCCGCGACTGGAACGAGTTCATCAGGTTGTTGTTGCGTCATCGGGTGAGATTCTTGTTGATTGGAGCCCACGCCCTCGCGATCCACGGCAAGCCCCGAGCAACCCTGGTTCTCGACGTATTCGTCGAGCCGAGCCTGAAGAACGCGCGCCAGATCGGCGCCGCCCTCGCTGAGTTTGGCTTCGCGGGGATCGCGTCCGAATGGCAACACATGGCCGTCCCCGATCGGATGCTCAGACTTGGACGCGAGCCGATGCGGATCGATATTCTCAACGAGATCTCGGGCGTGCGCTTCGCGACTGCGTGGCGGAATCGAGCCAGAGGTGTCTTTGGCACGCATCGCGTCAACGTGATCAGCCGCGCCGACTACATTCGTAACAAGCGGGCGAGTGGTCGAGCGAAGGACTTGCTCGATGTGGCCCTGCTCGCCGAAGGGACATCCACCACACGTCGTGGTCGGACGTCTGTTCGACGTCGTATCAGCGGGCGACCTTGACCGCTTTGCCCTTCGCGTCGACGGCGAGAATTGCCTTCGTCGAGATCGTACCGTGGTCGGTCGGCGTCTGCGTCTGCTGGCCCCACTGGCCGATCGTCGTCACGTCGAGCTCGAGGATGCGATCGTTGTTCTTGCCGCCGCGGTAGAGCGCGTGGATGGCTTCGCCGGTCTTGAAGAGCGAGACCTGGCTGATGATCGCCGGGGGGCTCGCCCAGTCGGGATGCTGCTGCGGCGTCCCCTTCGCGTCGAGGGAGACCATGCTGATGCGCATGCCGTCCCCGGGGTAGATGAGGGCGAGGTGGTAGCCGGGACCGTTGTCGATGGCGGCGGCGAGGGCCCACGGCACCTGGACCTCGGTGGCGGCGCCCTGCGGCGTGCCGTCGGCGTCGAGGATGGCGAGGTACGTGTGGGCGGCGGTCGGATCCTGGCGCTCGACCTCCTGGAAGAAGATCGCGAAGCCGTCCTCGGTCGCGGTGCCGACGACAGCGAACGGATCGTCGGTGCGCTCGCCGGGGCGCTTGATCGTGATCGGCTCGCCGCGCTTGCCCTTCGCATCGATCGGGACGACGAAGAAGGCGGCCTTGCTCGGGGCGACCGCGACGAGGGTCTTGTCGTGGCCGGTGACGAGTGCGCCCGCCGCCATCCCCTTGTGCACGGTGGCGGCCTTGCCACCGCCGACCTTCACGGCGATCGATTTGCCGTAGGACGTGATCAGCGCGACGTTGCTGCCACTCGGGGCGACCACGGCGGCTTCGTCGGCGAGGGCCACGGCGGGAGCGATGACCAGGAGAGCGAGTGCGAGGGTCCTCATCGCCCCCCACGTGCGGAGATCACGGCGATTCGTGACCGCCCATTCGCGAATACCGGATCACGTAATCAATTCGTGTGTCTACGACGCCTCGCGGCGAGCGTGGACCCGAGGTACGCTGCCCCACGATGCTGAAGATCCGCTACTGCAACTCCTGAGGGTACAAGCCTCGAGCCGCCCGGGTGGCGGCTGAAGTGCAGAAGGTGCTCGGAGAGCCCATGTCCCTGGAGATCGGGACCATCGGCGAGTTCACCGTCTGGGTCGGGGACCAGGTCGTCGTTGAAAAGACGACCCAGCGCTTCCCGGAACCCGATGAGGTCATCCGAGCCATCCGCAGTGCGCGGACGGCGTAGGGGTCAGGGACGATCTTCGGACGCGGGCGGAGTCGGAGCGGGGAGGCCGTTGTTCTCGGCGTCGGCCGGGTCGGCTTCCGGCGGAACGAACTGCTCATCCCACGCAATCACGGGACCCTTGGTGCCAGTGCCTTGCTGGTTCTGCCGCTCGAGACGGCGTGCTTCCTTCGCCTTTGCGTGATCCTTGAGATCCGCTTCGCGCTGGCGTTTGGCGAAAGTAGCTTTGCGATTCGACATGGGTACTCCTTAGGGATGTCCGGGCCGGGGACCTTAGCGCAATGCGGCGCAAAGTGCCCGTAAATGGGCATCGGAACGCGTCGCACTGCGACACCTGTTGTCGCATGTAATTGCACGGAAAAATCGGCGTCTCCGACGAGAACGCGGGAATGCCTGCCCGACCGAGCGGTGTACGATTTTGCCGATGGCGCCGGTGCTCCCGAACACGTCGCCAGTGATCGAGCTGGTCGACATCGCGCGCTTCTACACGATGGGCGACGAGCGCATCGCGGCGCTGGATGGCGTCGGGTTTGCGGTCAACCAGGGCGAGATGGTCGCCATCGTGGGGTCGTCGGGGTCAGGGAAGTCGACGCTCCTCAACATCCTGGGCCTCCTCGATACGCCCTCGCGCGGCGTGTACCGGCTCGACGGGCGCGATGTGCAGAACGTCTCTGATGACGAGCGGGCGCACGCGCGCAATCACAAGATCGGCTTCGTCTTCCAGAGCTTCCAGCTCCTGCACCGCGCCACGGCCATCAAGAACGTCGCGCTGCCGCTCACGTATCGCAGCACGCCCCGCCGCGAGCGGGTCGAGAAGGCCAAGCAGGCGCTGATCCGGGTGGGCCTCGAGAAGCGCATGGACCACAAACCATTTCAGCTCTCGGGCGGGCAAAGACAGCGCACCGCCATCGCGCGGGCTCTGGTGACCCAGCCGTCGCTGCTCCTGTGTGACGAGCCGACCGGAAACCTGGATTCCTCGACGGCCACCGAGATCATGAACCTCTTCCACGCCCTTCACGCCGAGGGCAACACCATCGTCATCGTGACCCACGAGCCGACCATCGCGGCGAAGTGTCCCCGCGCGATCCGGATCGCCGACGGCAAGGTGATCGCCGATGGACCGGGCGAGGAAGTCGCCTACCTCGCGATTCCGCGGCGAGAGGCCTCGTGAGACTGCTCGTTCTCCTCGCGCTCGCCGGCTGCACCGAGGCCGGCGGCACCAAGGCCCAGGCGGCGCCCCCCGTCGATCCTGTGGGGGAGCGCGCCACCGACGCCGGCCGCACCAACCGCGTGCTCCTCACCGGTGAGCTCGAGGCGACCGACTCCATCGGCTTCGACGTGCCCGTCACCGAGGCGTGGCAGCTCTCGATCCGCTGGATGGCCGAGGACGGCACGCCCGTGAAGACCGGCGACAAGGTGCTCGAGCTCGACAACTCCGTCTTCACCCAGGGCCTCGAGGAGAAGAAGGTCGCGGTCAAGGAAGCGGAGAGCACGCTGCGCGCCGCGCGCGACCTGGCCGCGCTCACGATCACGACGAAGGAGAACGAGCTCGCGCAGAAGAAGATCGCCGTCGAGCGCGCCGCGGTGCTCGCGAGTGTCCCCGCGGATCTCCTGCCGACGCGCACGGTCCAGCAGCGCAAGCTCGATCTCGAACGCGCCAAGGTCGACGTGGCCAAGGCCGAGGCCGAGCTCGAGACCGAGCGGAAGACGGCCGCCCTCGCGGCGAAGGTGCAGCAGATCGCGCTCGAGAAGGCCCGGCGCACCGTCGCGACGGCGGAGAAGTCCATCGGCGATCTCGTGATGACCGCTCCCCGCGACGGCCTCGCGATGGTCGGCGAGCACCCGTGGGAGCAGCGACCGTTCCAGACCGGTGACGTCGTGCAGCCCGGTTTCGTGGTGGTGACGATGCCGAACCTCACGAAGGCGTTGATCGTCAGCGCGGATCTATCCGACGTCGACGACGGGCGCATCGCCGTGGGGATGACGGGGACGTGCACGCTCGACGCGTATCCGCGTGACCCCGTGCCCTGTACGGTGACCGACCTCGCCCCCGTGGCCCGCTCGGTTCGCCACGACTCGTTGCGGCGGGCCTTCGCCGTGCGGCTGTCGCTCGCGACGACGGATCACGAGCGCATGAAGCCGGGGATGTCGGTCAAGGTCGAGCTGCCGGGTAAGGCGTGGCCATGAAGCGCGCGCTCCTGCTGATCGCCCTCGCCGCATGTGGCCGGCGCGGGGCGGCCGAGCAACAGCTCGTCGAGATCAAGCGCGCCGATCTGGTGATCGGTGTCGCCGTCACAGGCGAGCTCGCCGCGATCGACTCGACGGACATCAAGCCGCCGTCCGTGAACATGTGGAACTTCAAGATCGCGGCGATGGCGGACGACGGCGCCGAGGTCAAGGCCGGCGAGCCGGTCGTCGGCTTCGACCCGTCGGAGCAGATGCGCGAGCTCGAATCCGTCATGAACGAGGTCGAGGCGGCCAAGCGCAACGTCGACAAGAAGCTCGCCGACATGGCGCTCGCGAAGCGCGAGCAAGAGCTCGAGCTGGCGCAGGCCGAGGCGCTCGTGCGCAAGGCGACGCTGAAGACGGATACGCCCGGCGACATCATCGCCTCGGTCGATCTGGAGGTGCTGAAGCTCGAGGAGAAGTCCGCGAGGATCGGCCTCGAGCTCGCGAAGGCGAAGGCCTCGCAGACCCAGCGCGCCGACGCCGCCGCCCTCCAGACCCTGAAGGAGAAGCTCGCGTACGTCTCGTTCCGCGCGCAGCAGCTGCAGGGCGACGTGATGAAGATGAACGTCGCGGCCCCTCGTGCCGGCACCGTCGTCTATCCGGTGAGCTGGCGCGGCGAGAAGAAGAAGGTCGGCGACGGCGCGTGGCGCATGGAAGTGGTCCTGCAGATCGTCGGGCTCGACAAGATGGTCGGCAAGGGCAACGTCGACGAGGTCGATATCGCGCACGTGAAGGGCGGCCAGCCGGTTGCCCTCCAGCTCGATGCCCTCCCCGATGTCGTGTTGCGCGGCAAGGTCGGACCGATCGCGGGCCGCGTTCACAACAAGTCGCAGACGGATCCGAGCCACGTCGTGGGCGTGAAGATCGACCTCGATCCGACGACGTCGCCGCTCCGGCCGGGCATGCGTTTCCGCGGCGAGGTCGAGGCCGAGCGAATCCCCAACGTCGTGCAGATTCCGAGCGACGCCGTGTTCGTCACCCCCGATGGGCCGGTGGCGTACCGCGAGAAGGACGGCGAGCTCGAAGCGGTGCGGCTGCAGCTCGGCCGGCGCAGCGCGACGGTGATCGAGGTGGTGAGTGGCCTCGCCCCCGGTGATCGCGTGTCGCGCACCGATCCGACGCGCAGGGGCTCGTCGTGAAGCGCGCCCTCATCACGCTGCTCGTGCTCGGCGGCATCGCCGGGGGCGTCGTCTGGTTCGTGAAGCGTGAAGGCACGGCCCCGACAGCCGTGCCCACGTACACCGTCGCGCAGGATCGCTTGCTGAGACAGGTGAG
Organism: Kofleriaceae bacterium; assembly: GCA_022842285.1. GTDB lineage: Bacteria > Myxococcota_A > Polyangia > Haliangiales > Haliangiaceae > JABFXX01. The sequence goes on along the minus strand of JALHPV010000074.1, from coordinate 7,399 downwards.
CGCCGAGGGCAACCTGCGCGCCGTCGAGGCCGTGCACCTCGTCGTGCCCAAGGCCGGCGGTGAGTTTGGTCCCCGCAAGATCGCCTGGCTCGCGACCGACGGGGGCCGCGTCGAGAAGGACGCGATCGTCGTCAAGTTCGACCGCAGCGACGCCGAGAAGAAGATGGTCGATGGCGAGAGCGATCGCGCATCGGCCGAAGCGCGCCTCGCCGAGGAGCGCATCAAGGGCAAGACCGCCGAGGCCGCGCGCGATAGTGCGGCCGCACTCGCGGGCCAGGAGCTCGAGCAGACGAAGCAGTTCCAGTCGAAGGACGAGGAAATCTACTCGCGCAATCAGATCATCGAGTCGGAGATCGACTCCGGGCTCGCGGGCGCCAAGCAGCAGCACGCGGAGCAGACGAAGGAAGTCGAGCGCCGCGTGACGCGGGCGAAGACGAGCCTGATCGAGGTCGAGAAGCAGAAGGCGGCGCTCGCCATCGCCCACGCCCAGCAGGAGCTCTCGAGCACCGAGGTCAAGGCTCCACATCCCGGCCTGTTCGTACTCGAGCGCGACTGGCGCGGTCAGCTGCCGCGCATCGGGGAGCAGATGTGGCCGGGCCAGACGGTGGCCCAGATTCCGCTCCTCGACACGATGGAGGTCGAGCTATTCGTCCTCGAGGTCGACGGCGATGGCCTCGCCGAGAAGCAGGCGGTCGAGATCGTCGTCGAGGCGCGCCCCGGGGTGACGTTCAAGGGCAAGGTGAAGCAGGTCGAGAAGCTCGCGAAGCCGCGCATCGGTGAAGTGCCGGTGCAGTACTTCGCCGTCGTCGTGGAGCTCGAGAAGACGGACCCCGCCATCATGAAGCCGGGCCAGCGCGTGCGCGCCAAGCTGACGCTCGCTGACGAGCAAGGACTGGTGGTGCCTCGCCAGGCCGTGGTGAACAAGGACGGCAGCAACTTCGTGTACCGCCGCTCGGAGAAGGGCGGCTTCGAGCAGGTAGCGGTCGAGCTCGGGGCGTCCACATCGGGCCGCGTGCTCGTGAAGAGTGGACTCGCCGCCGGCGACAAGATCGCGCTGCGCGATCCGACGCGCTCGCTCGACCAGACGCTCTCCGACGAGCAGGAGCAGGCCGCCGGCCCGACCCAGGGCGGAGGTGGCAAGTGAGGCGCATCCTCGATGCCTTCGCGGCGGCCGTCGAGAGCCTGCTCGAGCACAAGCTCCGCACGACGCTCACGATGCTCGGGATGATGTTCGGCGTCGGCGCCGTCGTCGCGATGCTCTCGATCGGAGCGGGGGCGGAGAAGGAAGCCATGGCGCTGATCGAGCGCCTCGGCACGCGCAACGTCGTCGTGCGCGCGAAGCAGTACAAGCCCGAGGAGCTGACCGAGATCCGCAAGAAGTCGCTCGGTCTCTCGCTGCGCGACATCGAGGCGGTGGAGGAAGCGGTCCCCGGCGTGGCCTTCGCGGCCCCGCGCATCGAGATCGAGCCGTACAAGATCATCGCCGCCGGCACGAAGACCGAGGCGAAGGTCTTCGGCATCTCGTGGCGGCATCGCGAGCTCACCCCGTTTCCGCTCGCCGAGGGCCGCTTCTTCGACGAGTCCGAGGAGCAGCACCACGCGCAGGCCTGCGTGATCGGCGCCGCCGTCCGCCGTGACCTCTTCGGTGGTGATGCCGCCGTCGGCAAGGACGTCAAGGTCAACGACCTCTGGTGCGAGGTGATTGGCGTCCTCGCCCGCGATCAGAGTGGCGTGACCTCCGTGCAGGACGTCTCGGTCGCATCGACCGATCGCGAGATCTACATGCCGTACACGACGGCGATGCGAAAGCTCGATCGCGATCCGCTCAAGGCGCCGCTCAACGAGCTCGTCGTACGCATGGACCCCGATGCCCCCGCGAGCGAGACCGGCGCCGTCATCGGGACCCTGCTCGATCGCCTGCACGGCGGCACGCGCGACTTCGAGATCGTGGTCCCGGAGGCGCTGCTCCGCCACAGCCGCGAGACCCAGGAGCTCTTCAACCTCGTCATGGGGCTCATCGCCGGCATCTCGCTCCTCGTCGGCGGCATCGGCATCATGAACATCATGCTCGCCACGGTCCTCGAGCAGACGCGAGAGATCGGCGTCCGTCGCGCCGTCGGAGCCCGCCGCTCCGACATTCGCTTCCAGTTCCTCATCACCGCCTTCACGCTTGCCATGGCCGGCGGCGCGCTGGGCATCGCCATGGGCCTCGGCATCGCGCGCGTGGTGGCGGCCTACGCCGACTGGCCGACCGTCGTCACGACGTGGTCGGTGGCGCTGTCGCTCGGCGTCTCCGTCGGCGTGGGCGTGGCGTCGGGGCTCTACCCTGCCGTCCGCGCCGCGAAGCTCGATCCGATCCAGGCGCTGCACGCCGAGTAAGCTCGGGGCATGCGTCTCACGCTCTATGTCCTCGGATGCGTCGTCATGGCAGCTTGTGGGCGGGCGCCTCGACCGGCAGAGAGGTCAGCGCCGGCGCCGGTCATCGATGCGCCGACGGATGGACCACCTGCAGACGCGTTCTCCCTCGAGACCTGGAGCTACGGCGAGCCGATTCCCTGCACCACGGCGGACGAATGCGCCCTCGTCCCACCCGGACACCTGAGCTGTCCCGGCCCCTGCGGATTCTGTCCCGGTCAGCTCCTCGTCCCGCGAGGCTATCCCGCCATCCAGTGCTCGCCGCCCGCTCCAGAGGTCGACGCGCCCAACCCACCCTTCCCACCCGATCCGCCACATTGCAGTGCGTGCGTGCACGCACCCGTCCTTCGCGCCGCCTGTCGGGCCTCGGTCTGCGTCGCGGAACCGGACCCGTCTTGACGGCGGCGCTGGTCAGCGCTTCGCGACGTCGAGGTTGCGCGCGGTCAGGAGCTGACCCGTGCGGCGCAGGAGCGTGGTCGAGGCACGCTGATATGCGACGAGCGCCTCGAGCTCCGAGAGCTGCGAGGACTGCACCTGCTCCTGGCGCTGGACGACGAAGAGGTTCTGCGACTGGCCGGCGAGGAACTTCCGCTCCTCGATCGCGAGGCTCTGCTCGGCCAGGGACCGGAACTTCGCCGCGGCCGCGATCTGCTGCTCGGCGCTCTCCTGGTCCCGCACCGCATCGCGGACCTCGAGCCACATCGTCTGGATGATCTGATCGCGCCGGAGCTGCGCCTGGTCGACCTGCACCTTCGCGATCGCGGTGTTCGCCTTCGCGGTGCGATTGAGCGGCGTCCACGAGAAGTTCAGGAACACGCTCCAGCCTTTCGCCTCGAGCTCCGAGACCTGATCGACCGAGCCGGTGTACGTGGTGTCCTGACCGACGATGGTGCCGGTCAGCCCCACGTCGAGCTGTGGCAGCTGGTTGTTCTCGGCGGCGCGAATGGCGAGCTTCGCGGTGTCGAGCTCGAGATCGAGCTGCGCGACCTCGGGGCGATGCTGCAGGGCGAGCTCGAGGGCGGCCTCGGCGGTGGTTGGCGTGGGGTTGAAGCTCGGCACGTCCGTCGGCACGATCGGGCGCGTCCACTGCTCGCGCGGCAGGTTGAGCACGGCGCGGAGCGCATCCGAAGCGGCGCGGATCGCCTGCTCCGTCTGCAGCACGGTCAGCTCGCGCTCGGCGAGGATGCTCTCGGCGCCGATGAGGTCACTCGGCGCGAGGGTGCCGGCTTCGATCTGGCGCCGGGTCAGATCCATCTGCCGGGTGGCCTGCTGCGCCGACCGGATCGCGACGTCGTAGCGGTACATCGCGCGGACCACCTCCCAGTAAGCAGCCTCGACGCTCTCGACGGTGGCCATGAGCGTCACCAGGAGCTGCTCGCGTTCGCGCTCGGAGGTGATGCGCGCCCGAATGACCTCGATCTGCTGGAGGTCGCCCTGCGTGCTGAAGCCGCGCAGCACCGGCTGCGTGACGCCGAGCTGGACCTGCGAGCGATAGTTCAGCGGCTCGACGGCCGTGCCGGCCGACGACCGGGTACGTCCCGACTGCACGCCAAGCGAGGTCCGCGTGCCCGTCTTCCAGGCCTTCACGATCTCGAGCGACCAGGCGTCCTCGATGTACGTGATGATCTGGCCCCCCTGGCCCTCCTGCAGCGTGACGGGCGGCGAATCGGTATCGCTGTGGTTGTAGCGGGCGTTCACCGTCGGCTCGAACTGGCCATTCGCCGCGTCGACCGCGAGCTCGGTCTGGCGCACGATCTTCGTCTCGAGCAGCACGTCGAAGTTCGACTTCACGGCGATGCGGCGGGCCTCGTCGAGCGAGAGCCGCATGATGTCGCCCTCGGCGAGGGTCGCCGGGAGCGCGGGGGTCTTGGTCAGAAACGTCGGCGCCTGGTAGGGCGCGCTAGCGGGTTCACTGACGGGCTCGTCGGCGATGGCCGGTGAAGACAGAGCGCACAAGGCCACCAGCGTGAGGGTCCGCATCAAGTCCGATCGTACAGGGGCTGCGTCGACCGGTATTCCCCGTGACCTCGCAACGTTGCGTGCAACCGTCGACATCCGTCGCGTGTCGCAGGCGTCGCACGTGCCGCGGTGGGGTCCTCAGCGCTTGCGCGCCTTCGGAGCCGCCGCGAAGTGAGCCAGCGTGCGGTCGACGGTCCCGAGGAAGGCGCGGATCGACTTGTCCAGCGCGGGGCGCGGGGTGTCCTCGATGCGCGTGTGCGAGACGCCCGGGCTCGACATCGCGAAGACCATCGCCGTCGGCACGACCGCCGCCATCTCCGCTGCGTCGTGCAACGGGCCACTCGGCAGCTCCGGCGCCTTGCCCGTCACCTCTTTGACCGACTCCCGGACAAACTTCGTGAGGGTCGCGTCGAAGATGCGCGGCGTGATGTGCAGGAGCGGGCTCCACGAGACGTCCACCAGGTGATGCTTCGCCGCCACCTTGGACGCGGCCTTCGCATCCGCGAGCATCTTCTTCAGGATCTTCGCGTCGAGGGCGCGCAGATCGATCGAGATCTCCGTCGAACCGGGTACCGCGGTCACGAAGTTCGGCTCGACCTTGACGACACCACACGTCGCCACCACGCGCGACTTCGGCGTCTTCCCCGAGTACTTCACGCTGATATCGCGGCAGGCGAGCGCGAACTCGGCCGCGGCGAGGAACGCATCCTTGCGCAGGTGAATGGGCGCCGCCCCCGAGTGCGCGGCCTGCCCCTGAAAGCGCAGCTGGTAGCGCTCCACGCCCATCGTTCCCAGGACCACGCCCACCGGCTCCTTCAGCTCCTGCAGCACGGGACCCTGCTCGATGTGCAGCTCCAGATAGGCCTTCGCGTTCAGCTTGTCGAAGTAGGACCGAGCGGTCCCCATCCCGTCGAGGGTCACGCCGTTCTCCGCGAGGGCATCGGGCAGCTTCACGCCGGCCCGGTCCACGAGGTGCCCCAGCTCGCCGTGCGCATCCAGGGCCCCGGCCGAGGCCGCCGACCCCGTCAGGCTGCGCCCGAACCGCGCGCCTTCTTCATCTGCCCAATCAACGAGGTGCAAGGTCAGCGGCGGCGTTCCCTGGGCCTTCGCGCGCCGCAGGACCTCGAGGCCGGCGAGCACGCCGAGGCAGCCGTCGAGCCAGCCCCCGCCGGGCACCGAGTCGAGGTGGCTGCCCAGCACGAGGCTCGTCTTCGAGGCGCCGGGCAGCGTGGCCCACAGGTTCGCGGCGCCATCGCGCTCCGTCGTCACGCCGAGCTCGGTCTTCACCTTGGCGCTGAACCAGTCCCGGCACTTCCTCCACACCGGTCCCCACGCGACGCGCTGCGCACCGCGCGCATCGGAGGTCAGCTCGGCCAGCTCTTCGAGGTCTGCGATCACGCGCTTCGACGACGGATGCACGGCGCTTAGCCTAACTCGAATGCCATCCCGGCTCGCACCGCGAAGCCCTTGTCTGCGGCTCCCTGCCCCACGTGCACGCTGCGGGACAGATCGAGATCGAGTCGCTTCGCGAGCAGCAGGGCCAGCCCCGGCAGCGGCTTGCGGCACCAGCACACGGGCGGACCGGCGGGATGCACGCACCCGACGATCGGAATGGCACGCGCGAGCAGCTCGGCCAACCGCGCTTCGAGATCCGCGATGTCCTTGGAGGTCGCGCCCACCTGCCAGGTGGTCGCTCCGACCGGGAGGTCGGCATGCCGCGCGACGAGGTCCCGGGCCGCCGGGCGCAGCACGACGTCCTGTGGCCGACGAGGCCGCCCGCCCCAGATCAGGTCGTCGAGCTCGATGATCACGCCGGGCCGCGTGCCGGTCACGAGGGGCGGAGCCTGCACCTCGTCGAGGGCGTCGAAGCCTTCGTCGAGGGCCGGCGGCTCGTACTCGCGGCGATACCGGAACTGCGCACTCGGCAGGATCTCGCCGGGCCCGTGAAGCGCATCGTGCTTCGCGAGGATGCGCGCGGCCGCATTCGCCTGCGCCTGCTCGATGGGCGTCGCGACGACGATGCCGCGGATGGTCGCACCGTGCTGCTTCGCGATCGCGATGACGGGCGCACGCGTGGCCCGCGACGCGTAGGTGTTGTCCACGACGATCTTCGTCGCGCCGCCGGTGAGCTCGCGATCGACCGCGCGCGCCAGCTCGAGCAAGCTCCCGCCGCGCTCGTCGCGGTTGAAGCGCACGTAGCCTTGGTCGACGAAGCGGGTCGAGTAGGTCGACTTGCCGGCCGCGGGCATGCCCACGAGCATCACGACCTCACGCGCCAACCGCGGGTCATGAGGTTCGGGTGCGCTCGACACGTCGAGGAAGTGCCGCTCGAGCTCGGCGCGGGTGGCGGCAGCGAGTGACAGCGTGGCCGCGCGACCGAGGCTGGCGGCCGTCTCCACGCGCGTGGCGCCGGGGATGGGAACCACCCCGGGCGCGAGGGACGCGATCCATGCGAGCGCGACCTCGGCGGGCGTCGGCGCGAACCGGTCGTGGCCCACCTGCGACGCGATGGCGCGGAGCACCGGATCCTTCGCGATGCGCTTCACGCCCGCGGGTCCTCCGAGCGGACGATGCGCGAGCACCTGGATGCCGCGCTCGGCGCAGAGCGCCACGAGTCCGCCGCGCACGGCGTCGAGCTTGTACGGCGACAGCTCCACTTCGACGGCCGAGATGGGCGCGAGCGCGAGCGCTTCGACGAGCTGAGTGCGGCTGACGTTGGAGAGGCCAATGCGGCGGACCACGCCGTCGGAGAGGAGCTTCCCCAGGGCGCGCACGCTGGTGACGAACGGCACCTTTGGATCCACCGCGTGCAGGAGATACAGGTCGGGCGCACGCCCGAGACGGTCGGCGCTCGCGCGCGCGGCGGTGGCGAGGTGCTTCGCGCGGCCATCGGGGTGCCAGCGGCCCCCTGGTCGGGTGAGACCGCCCTTGGTGACGATCACCGCGTCGGAGGGAACGAGGCGACCGAGCAGACGCTCGTTGTGGCCGACGTCGGCGTCCTCGAGCGCGTAGGCATCGGCGGTAT
>JALHPV010000073.1:26653-28056 GCA_022842285.1 Kofleriaceae bacterium | reverse complement strand
CGTCCGATGGTGTCGCCGAGGTCGGCTACTCGATCGAGCAATCCGCGCGCAGCCAGGGCTTCGCCACCGAGGCCACCCGCGCGTGCGTCGAATGGGCCCTCGCCCAGCCCGGCATCGCCGCGGTCCAGGCCACGACCTTCGAGTGGCACCGTGCGTCGCTCGGCGTGATCACGAAGCTCGGCATGACGCAGATCGGCGTGCGCGATCACGACACGCTCGGCGAGCTGCTCGTCTTCGAGCGACGCCTTACTTCGTGACGACGGTCGCGCTGCCGTCGGTCGGCGCAGCGAGCCACACGTCCATGCTCGCGTCGGCGAACAGCTGCTTGCGGAACCACGCCACGTCGAGGCGGCGCGTCAGCGTCTTGACCGCCTCGGGGGTCGCCGAGCCCGGGTCACACGCATCGCACACGAAGCCGCACGTCGGATCGTCGATCCAGTCCATGTGGTCGGCGCCGTTCACCGTCATCTGCAGGGCCGGGCTCGGCGCAGCCGCGTAGAACTTCTGGAAGTTCTCCGCCGCCGGCGCGCAGGGCATGCCGAACTGTCCGCCGGTCGCGTTCGTGGTCTCGCCGATCACCGCCAGCGCCGCCACCGTATCCACGAGCTCGGGGGCGACCGACGGACTCGTCGAGTCCACCGGATCCCACGCCACGACGGCCTTCACGCGCGTATCACTGCTCGCCGCGAGGACGCTGATCTTGCCTCCCAGCGAGTGGCCCGCGAAGCCGATCTTCGTCGCGTCGACCGGCACGATGGTCTGCGTCGCCGACCAGTCCACGACCTTCTTGAGATCGGCGCCGAGCGCCGCGTGGTCCGCGAAGAAGCCCCGATCGGCGTAGTCGGTGAGGACGACCGCGAAGCCCCACGTCGCGAGGTGCCGCGCGTACGACTCGTACTGCACGCGATCCAGCTGGAAGCCCGGCGAGATCACGATCAGCGGCCGCGGGCCCGCATCGCTCGGCACGTACACGGTCGCCGGCAGCCGGCGCGAGCCCGTCGAGCCGGGAATCGTCGTCGTCATCTCGGTGAACGTGCTCTCGCCGTCCTGGGCAGGATCCGTCGAGCTCACCGGGGGGGCGTCGATGTCGATCGCGTCGTCGGGGTTGAGGTCATCGGGATTCTGCTCGTCGGTGGCGTCGGCCTCGTCGCTCGACTCGTCGGTGGTGTCCGTCGAGTCGTCATCGGACTTCGAATCACCACCGCACGCGGCAAGGAGAGCCATGGCCATGAACATCGATAGGCGACGCATGGCGGCCTATATGGCATGCCTGCCGGACGACGTGGACGGGTCCTTTCTGCGGCCATGTCGATTGCACAGTCTGTGCAGCTCCGAGGTGACTTGGCCCCCACGCAGGTGCATCCGGCGAGCGGCAGCCCAGCCGCCATCTGCTGAGCATTTTC
>JALHPV010000073.1:0-26643 GCA_022842285.1 Kofleriaceae bacterium | reverse complement strand
CACTTGAACGTGGCCTGGGCCGTGCTCTTACGCCTCGACACCCATGCCCACCCCCCCGCCCGACCTCTTCAGCGTCCTCGCCGCCCTCGACCCCGAGGAGCTGGCCATCGTCACGGGTGGAGCTGGTGAAGGCATCATGGGCGCGGTTCGCGTCGGGCTCGTGGGCATGTCGCTCCTGGCCCCGGAGTCGGGCGTCAAGGCGCCGTCCGTGCCTCCGCGTCCCATCCCGATCGTCCAGTCGATCGGCGTCGCGCAGCGCTGATCACCGGCTGTCGCAGGGGTCCGACCCCTGCGACACTGTCCGAATTCCGGACACGCTACGCCTCGCGGCGGCGCCGGCGACCGATCGCGAGCACGAGGCCAAGGCCGAGGAGCATCGCGCCGGCCGGTGACCGACTCGACGACGAACAGCAGCCACCGTCGTCCTCCGCATCGCCGGCGTTGTCGGGCGCATCTGCCGGCCAGCACGCCCCCTGATCGTCGGAGGCGTTGCGGCACTCGAAGTCCTCCGGGCAGCCAACGTTGGACCCGGGGGTACAGAGCATCGTGCAGAGCGGGCCGCCCGGGCCGCCGCCGCAGAGGCCGCTCTCGCAGTCGGGGTCGTCCACGCACGACGCCCCGAGCCCACCGGTGGTGAACGGCTCCGCGATGCACTGGCTGTCGAAGCACGCCTGGCCGTCGTTACAGTCCGCGGTCTCCTCGCACTCGGCCTCGAGCGACGGCACGTACATGAGGAGCCAGGCCTTCTCCGCGTCCGTCCGCGTGTCCACGCCGAGCTGGCCGCACGTCTGATCGCCGAACGACGTCACCCCCACCTGCGTGAGCTCGCCATCGATCACCGCGAACGACGGCCCCCCCGAATCGCCCTGGCACTTGCCCTTCGAGTCGGTCTGGTTGAAGCACAGGACGGTCGCGTTGTTCTGACCGTACGGTGCGCACGAGGTCGACGTGCGATCGACGAGGACGTTCGCCACGCCGAACGAGCCCCCGGGCGGATTGCCGCCTCGCGTGGCGCCGTACCCGACCTGCGTGACCGTGATGCCGATGGGGGCATTCGCCGCGTCGAGGTTCACCCGGACCGGCTCGATGTCGGTGACAGGCGTCGCGAGCTTGACGAGCCCGATGTCGTTCGCGCCCAGCGCGTTCACGCTGAAGCCGGGCTTCGGGATCGTCATCGCCGCCGCGACCACGCGGCCGGCGTCGCGGTTCAGGTTCACCGTGTCGAAGTGGACGCGCGTGCGCGCCGTGACCGCGGCCTGATCGGCGAGCTGCACGATCGACGGCGTCACGCAGTGCGCGGCGGTCAGGATCCACTCGGGGTGAATGAGCGTGCCGGTGCAGAGCCCCTGGCCGATCGACAGCACGACCGTCTGGGGAAACTGCCCCTCGGTCGCGGCCGTCCCGCCGATGATGTTTTGCTCGCCTCCGCTCGTCGGTGACGCGAGCGCCACCGCGCTCGATCCCAGGCTCAATGCAACGAACAGCGCGGTCCCCTTCATGCCGCGGAGCATGGCCGAACCCGGCCACGGGGGAAAGCCACGCCCCTAACGCCGCTTGGCAAGAGGCGCGGCGTCCGCGCGGCGGGTCCAGGTGCCCGATTTCCCTCCGCGTTTCTCGTCGAGCTGGACGGCGCCGATGACCATGCCGCGGTCGATCGCCTTGCACATGTCGTAGACCGTCAGCGCCGCGGCACTGACGGCAGCCAGCGCCTCCATCTCGACGCCGCTGCGATCGAAGGCGCGCACCGTCGCGGTGATGACCACCGACGTGCCGACCACGCGCAGATCGACATCGACGCCGGTGATGCGGAGCGGATGGCAGAGGGGGATGAGATCGCTCGCGCGCTTGGCGCCCTGGATACCGGCGAGGCGCGCGACGCCCAGGACGTCCCCCTTGCCGATGGCGCCGGCCTTCACCGCCTTCGCGGTGGCGGCGGCCATGTCGATGCGGCCACTCGCGATGGCGACCCGCGAGGTCTCCGGTTTGGCGCCGACCTCGACCATATGGGCCGCGCCGGCGTCATTGAAGTGCGTGAGCTTGGCCACGCGCCGAGGCTACTCGACGGCCGCTACTCGACGCCAGCTACTCGACGGTGACGGACTTCGCGAGGTTGCGCGGCTGGTCGATGTCCGTGCCCTTAAAGTCGGCCACGTAATACGACAGCATCTGCAACGGCAGCACGGTGACGATGGGCTGCAGCTCGAGCGCGACGTCGGGGACGACGATGACGTCGTCCGAGTGAGACCCGATCTCGTTGTCGCCACGCGACGCGATCGCGATGACCTTGCCCTGACGGGCACGGACCTCGGCGAGGTTCGAGACCGTCTTCTCGTAGGACGGACCGCGCGGAGCGAGGACCACGACGGGCAGGTGCTCGTCGATGAGCGCGATGGGACCGTGCTTCATCTCGCCGGCGGGGTAGCCCTCGGCGTGGATGTAGGAAATCTCCTTGAGCTTCAGCGCGCCCTCGAGGGCGATGGGGTACTGCGCCCCGCGGCCGAGGAAGAGGAAACCGGTCGCGTTGCCGTAGCGACGGGCGATGGCCTGGATCTGCGCACCGCTCTCGACGACATCGCGGAGCTTCTGGGGGAGCGCGACCAGCTCGGCGAGGAGCTCGCGCGCCTTCTCCGGCTTGAGCGTACCGGTGCGACGGCCGAGGTAGATGGCCAGGAGGGCCATGCCGACGAGCTGCGTGGTGAACGCCTTCGTCGAGGCGACGCCGATCTCGGGACCGGCGTGCGTGTAGAAGGCGTAGTCAGCGAGGCGCGGGATCGACGCCTCGAGCACGTTCGAGATGGCGAGGACCTTCGCGCCCTTCTTCTTCGCCTCCCGGATGGCCTCCATCGTGTCGAGCGTCTCGCCGGACTGGGAGACGGCCACGACGAGGTCGCCCTTGCCGATGATCGGATCGCGGTAGCGGAACTCGGAGGCGACGTCGACTTCGACCGGGATCCGGGCGAGCGCCTCGATGAGGAACTCGCCGACGAGGGACGCGTGGAAGGACGTGCCACACGCGATGAAGATGATGCGCTTGATCGACTTCACGTCGAGCTCGATGCCATCGAGGAGGACGTCATCGTTCTCCAGGTCGACGCGCCCCACGAGCGTGTCCGCGACGGCGCGCGGCTGCTCGTGGATCTCCTTCAGCATGTAGTGCTTGAAGCCCCCCTTCTCGGCCTGGAGGGCGGACCACGTGATGATCTTGGGCTCGCGCTTGTGCACGTTGCCGTCGAAGTCGGTGATGGTCACGGCGTCGCGGGTGACGACGACCATCTCGCCTTCCTCGATGAAGATGACCTTGCGGGTCTCGGAGAGGATCGCCGTCACGTCCGAGGCGACGTAGTTTTCGCCGTCACCGAGCCCCACGACCAGCGGCGAGCTGTTCTTGGCAGCGACGAGGGTGCCCGGCTCCTTGTCGGACATCACGACGAACGCGTAGCTGCCGCGGACCTTCTGCAGCGAGCGACGCACGGCCGTGACGAGGTCCGGCGCGCCTGCGGTGAGCGCGTGGTCGACGAGGTGCGCGAAGATCTCGGTGTCGGTCTCGGACGAGAACTTCGCACCGGCGGAGGCGAGCTCCTGCCGCAGCGTCAGGTGGTTCTCGATGATGCCGTTGTGGATGACGCTGATCGCGCCGACCTTGTGGGGGTGGCTATTCTCGTCGCTCGGTCGACCATGGGTCGCCCACCGCGTGTGCCCGATGCCGACCGTGCCGACGGCAGGCTCCGCGACGAGCTTCTGCTCGAGGCCCGAGAGCTTGCCGCGACAGCGAACCACGCGCGAACCGGCGCCCGATGACGGGTCGATCACGCTGACGCCCGCCGAGTCGTACCCGCGGTACTCGAGCTTGCGCAGCCCACCGATCAGGATGGGCGTAGCTTGCCGGTTACCGATGTAGCCGATGATCCCGCACATGGAGTTAGCGCCTCACTTGACCGGCGCAGGCGCAGGCTCCGTGCCCTCCTCGGGCTCCTCCGGCTCCTCGGGCTCCTCCGGCTCCTCGACTTCTTCGATACCGGCCAGCTCGTCGACGTCGGGCGCCTGGTACTCGAGGATCGGCGTATCAGCCATGATCTTTCCGCCTTTGCCAACACAGGCGGAGGTCCCAACCATGGCGGCAGCGAGGAGGACGGAGGCTAGGAGGGTGCGCATGGAGGCGACGCTACCATGTGCCCGCGCGCCTCGATGTGCAGTTTCCGCGCAGTTCTGACGGTCTAAACCCGCACCCGGAGCGCCTCGTACGCCTCGGCGTACTGACACCCGGAGATGCGCCCCATCGCGCGGGCGAGGTCGCGGCTCGACTCGAGATCGAGCTTCGGAACCTGCGACGCATGGGCGCTGATGGCGGAGATCTTGGTCTCCATCGTCGTCGAGATGTCGGCGAAGCACTGCCCGATCGCGCGGGCCTGGGCGTTCATCTCCGGCGACGACAGGAAGGCCAGGAGGTCGCACGGCGTGCGCCGGAGCGCGGAGACCGTCGCGCGGTTCACGAGGCCGTGGTCCCAGTGGAGATCGTGGGCGGAGTGGGTGATCACGAGATCGGGGCGCACGTCGCCGACCATGTGATCGAACTTCCGGACGAGCTCGTGCATCGGGATGTCCTCGACGCGGAGCGGCTTCTCGTCGAACAGGATGTAGAGGTCGGCCCCGATCACGTCGGCCCCCGCGTTCGCCTCCGCGCGCCTCACGTCGGTGTTGTTCGGGATCGAAACGACCGCCATCGTGACCTCGGCGCCTTCGGCCGCGAGGCGCGCGAGGAGGCCACCTGCTCCGACCTCCAGATCATCGGGGTGCGCACCGAACGCGAGCACGCGACCATTTTCCTTGAGCAGGCGATTCATGGAGTCGTTCCTTCCGCGGAGTGAGTGCTCGGCCACAGGACGGCGTGTGCCTCCGGCCCGACGTTCAAGAGCAGGTCGATGAAGGCGAGATGCGATACGAAGCCCGCCCCCGCGTAGCGCTGCGGGTAGACGGGGTGCGCGAAGCGCTGCCACATCGTGGTGACCCCGTGATTCGCGAGGAGCTCGGTATCGAGGTAGCTCGCCGAGCCCCCCTTGCCCGAGAGGTAGACCTTCGCGCCCAGCTTCTCGCAGAAGTCGAGGATGCGAGCGGTCTTCGCGCCCCGCAGGTTCAGCGACGACGCGCGCACGATCGGCCGCGTGATGCCAAGCCATCCGCGCGCGAGCTCGAGGACGTGCAGGTCCAGCTCGAGGAGGGACTCCCAGCGGCGGCTGAACACCGCCCGGAGCGCGGGGGCGTAGTGACCGAAGCCGGGCGCGCGGCCGTAGTGAACCTCGAGCGAGCGCCACGCCCGGTGCGCCCAGTGATGCCGGCCGCCGAAGCCCGTGTTGTCGATCCGCTTGTCACAGATGCGATCGGTCTGCCGGCCGCGCAGGAGCGGAACGGTGATCCACCGCGCCCCATCGTTCAGCTTGATGCGGTTGCGGTTCTGGAAGTTCTGCTCCTCGTACTGCAGATCATCCATGACGACGAAGACGTCGGCCTTCGCCAGCTTGTCGAGGTACCCGAGCCACGGCAGGAACGCCGGCTGATGCGCGGCGACGATCACTTCGTCACCGCCGGGAGCACTTCGCCGTTCGCCGCGATCGAGGCGTTGGGCTTCGTGCCGCTGTGACCGCGCGTCTCCCAGCTCGAGGTGTCGAGCGTGAAGAGGCCAAGCGGCGTGATCAGGAGGTACGCGACCGGCATCAGCACCGCCATCGGCAGGAACGCGATGGGGTGCACGCGGAGCCACGGGGGCAGCGCGCGCACGCTCGGCGCGAAGTGATAGACCATCCCGAAGAACGCGATCACCGCGAGGTGGAACGCCGCCAGCTCGAAGAAGTCACCGCGCTGGACGTGGACCGCGATGATGAACGGGTACACGAGCAGGAGCATCAGCATCGACACGTACTGGAGGCACAGCAGCGGATGCAGCTTCCACGCGTCGGGGATGCCCACGATGAAGTCGACGATGTTCGAGCGCTTCCAGCGCAGCTGCTGCTGGAAGTACCCGGCGAGGTTCGGCGCGGCCTTCGTGAAGCACATCGCCTTCATCGTCATGACGGTGCGATAGCCAGCGCGGACGATCATGTGAGTGAGGAAGCGGTCCTCGCCGTACTTGATCGGGATGCCGAGGAGGTTGCGGTTCTCGAGGATCGGCTCGAGCTCGATCAGCACGTGGCGCCGGTACGCGGTGAGACAGCCCGAGAGGCACAGCACCTGGCGCAGGCCACGCTCGAGGTTCTTCAGGTGCTCCTGGCCGAAGTAGTACTTGATGGTCTGGAGGCGGGTGAGCCAGTTCTGGTTCGGGTTGCTCACGTGAACGCGACCGCCGACCGCCGCGATGTCCGGTGACACGAAGCGAGCGACGAGCTCCTTCAGCGCGGTCGGATAGATGATGACGTCCGAGTCGACGCTGACGATGATCTCGCTGGTCGCCTTGCTGACCGCGTGGTTGATGCCTTTGCGCTTGCCCATGTTGTGGGGGTTGCGCAGGACGGTGACGTTCGAATAGAGAGCGGCCGCCTTGCAGGCCCACTCGTAGGAGTCATCGGTCGAGCAGTCATCGACGATCGTGATCGTGAGCTTGTCCGCCGGGTACTCGAGCTTCACCAGCGACACGATGGTGTCGTAGATCGAGCGCCCTTCATTGAAGAGGGGCACGACCACCGTGACGGTGGGCTCGTAGCCTTCGATCGTCTCGTCGAGCTTGTTACGCCGAAGCAACGTCAGGTACAGACCGAAGACGTAGCGGTTCAAGAAGACGATGAAGATGAAGAGGTAGACCGGGAAGACTTCCACGCTGCGCTCGCGGACGCAGGCAGCAAGTAGCGAGCCGCGAATTTGGGGATCGCATTGCACAACTTGCGCACCACGATCCTGTTAGTTGCAGCGAGTCAGCGTGGGACAAGGGGAGAGAGTCCACGCCATGTGGTGACGGCGCGTTCCACTTTTCGCGTGGCGATTCGACGCACTTCTCGACGAGAGCGCCGTTCGATCCCCAGTGGCGGAGCCTTTGCACTAGGGCAAAACGCTCATGAGCTCGACCAGGCGCCGCGACTCCCAGCAGATGCGTGTCATGTCGCGGTCACATGCTCCCGCGGACATCGATCGCACCATGGTCGATATCGTTCCGCGGCCCGCGCGCAACGCCGGCAACGGCTCCGTGGCCCAGAAGCTCCGCGATGACGCGGAGACCCGGATCGCCGGCCGCGAGAAGCTGACGCGGACGCCCAGCCCGTCGTCGATCCTCGCGCAGCCCACGATTCCGGCACGCGCCCCCAAGGGCACCGCGCCGCCCGAGAACGTCATCCCGTTCACGAAGCCGCGCGCCATCGCGACCATCGCCGCCGCCGACCCCAGCTCGCTTGTGATCCGGGATACCAATCTTGCACGCCGGGGTCCGGTGGTGGACGCGCCGACCAACGTCGCGCTGAAGCCCGTCTCCTCGGTGCAGCCTGCCCAGCCGGCCCCGGTGCCGCTCCTCCCCGCGCGCCCCGTCGCGATGCCGGCGCCGTCGCAGGTGCCTGCCGCCACCCCGCCGCCCTCCATGGTCGTGCCGACGCCCATGGCCCCGTCTCCTTCATCGGCGCCGTTGTTGCCGCCCCTCCCGGCAGCAGCGGCGCCGGTGACGGTTCCCTCGGTCCCGGAACCAGCCCCCGCTCCGCACGACCAGTGGTCGACGTACAAGCAGCTCGGCCTCGGGCCGCCCAAGCTCGCCCTCCCCGCGAACGCGACGCCGCGTCAGCAGCAGATCGCCAAGCTCCTGGTGTCGGTGTACCGCCTGCTGGGCTTCGGCATCCTGACGATCATCGTCGTGATCCTCATCGGCTACATCACGACCACGGCCTTCTTCTATGTCTCCGACAGCTGGGTCGTCCCGATGGCGGTCTCGCCCACGGACGAGAAGGTCGTGACCCTCCAGGCCCAGCTCTCCGAGCTGCAGACGCAGCGTGACCGCCTTGACGACGAGCTGGATCAAGCCGAGCGCGCGATCGAGGCGCAACAGGCGTTCCAGGAGGAGTTCGCGAAGGCCATCAAGGGCGACCTCGAGGGTCGGAACGCCGCGCTCGGTCGGGTCCGCGCCCTCGCATCCGCCGCCGCGGCGACGCGGCAGCAGATCAAGTCGCAGAGCTCGGCGTACGCGTCGCAGTCGCGCAAGCAGATGGCGCAGGAGTACGCGGCCGGCCTCATCGATCGCAACGCCATGCTGTCGGGCAAGTTCCAGCTCGCCCAGATCACGAGCGCCAACCTCTCGCTGGCCGAGCGCCAGGCGGAGTTCGAGACGCGCGCCCAGGAGCTCGAGGCCCAGACCCGCTCGCTGGATCTGATCCTCGACTCGGCGAGCGCCGGCGACAACGATGCGCTGTCCTACGAGGTGCTGCGCATCAAGCAGGAGTACGAAGCCTCGCGTCTCGATCTCGCCAAGGCCGTCGAGACCCGCGACACGCTGCAGTCGGCGCTCGAGCGCCAGGACAAGATGATCGAATCGTTCAAGTCGTCCGCGTATCTCCGCGCGGTCGAGGACGGCGCGAGCGTGGCGTTCGTCCCCTACGCGAACCTCGGCGACGCCAAGAAGGGCGAGGACCTCTACGCCTGCAAGGTCGGCATGATCATCTGCTACCACGTGGGCACGATCCTCGAAGTGCTGCCCGGCGAAGTGCAGTTCAAGCACCCCCACCGCGACAAGATGCTCCGCGGCCGCATGCTCGAGCTGAAGCTCGACGATGACGAGATGGAAGCGTCCTCTGAAGACGTGCTGTTCGCCGGCGGCCGTCCCCTCCTCTTCTGATGCGCGCTGCTGTTGTCGCCACCTTGATGCTGTCCACCTCGGTCGCTGCGGCCGAGGACGATGGCTACTGCGAGTACGTCACTGGCAAAGCAGCGGCGGAGTCGATGGTGATGTTCGCCCCGGACGTCTTCATGCAGTTCGGCTACATCGAGCAGTCGCCGGTCACGGACAACCCCGACGTGGGGGTCGATGGCCTGCGGTTCATCGGGGGTGTGCGCCTGCGGTTCGACGGCATCTACGAGGGCCTCGAGACGCGTGCGCGCGCGAAGGCGGAGTGCAAGCGCTACGCGGCGGTGACCCAGGTCTCGCGCGAGACGCAGGTCCGCGCTCTCGAGGCCCGCGCCAAGATCCTCGACGAGGCCCTCGCCACCGCCGACAAGATCGGCGCGCAGGTGAGCGAGGACCTCCAGGGTCGGCGCACCACGGCGCAGGAAGCCAACGCGACGAAGCTCCGCATCGAGGAGCTGCACCGCCTCGCCGAGGACACGCACCGGGCGCTGGCCGCGCTGCCGCCCGCGCAGGGCGCGGACATGACGGGGGCGCTCGCGGCGGTCCGGACGGCGGACGCGGAGGTCGAGAAGCACGAAGGTCGCCTCCGGCGGGCCGCGGGCTTCGATCTCAACGTCCGGTTCGGCGTCGACTCGTTCCTCGGGACCGATGTCGATCAGCAGTCGCCGTACTTCGCGGTCCTGTCGGCGGGCCTCAACCTCGGCGTGCTGTTCCAGGGCAACGCAAACGCGAAGGCGGCCGCCGGTCGCGCGCGCATGCTCGAGACCGGTGGTGGCAGCGGCTTCTCCGTGGCCGCCGCGACGGCCCTCGCCGAAGGTGCCGCCCGCCGCGCCGAGGAGACCGCCACGCTGGAGGCGGATCTCGAGCGCACGGTGGAGGCACTGGAGAAGGTGAGCGGGGACGAGACCCGCCGGTATCGCCAGACCGTCTGGTTCGATCTCGTGAAGATGCGCGCCGAGCACGCCTATCACGCCGCTCACGCCGCGGCACTCGCGCAGGTCGTGGCCGGAGGCTCGAAGTGAGAGTCCTGCTGCTGCTCGCGCTCGCTGCATGCGGCTCCCGCAGCGAGGCCGCCGCCACCAAGGATGATGGCAAGCCGCGTACCCCCGAGGCGACGCTCGGCACGCTGGCGGCCGCGGACGTCTGCATCACGAAGGGCTCGCCCGACGCGACGATCGGAAGCGTGATCGGAGATCCATCGTTCCGGGCCGTCGCTCCGCACACCACCGGCGAGGCCGCCTCGCTGACCTTCACGTACAGCGGCGCGACCGACGAAGCCTCCGCCCTCGCCTCGGGCAAGGTCCGCCGCCAGCTCGGCCTCAAGCTCCGCGCCGAGAACGGCTGCAACCTCGTCTATGTGATGTGGCGCCTCGACCCGAAGCCCAAGCTCGAGGTCTCCGTGAAGCTCAACCCCGGCGCCAAGGACCACGGCGACTGCGGCGCGGACGGCTACACGAAGGTCAAGCCCACCCGGAGCACGACCGTCCCGCACCTCTCCCCGCGCACCCAGCACACCCTCCAGGCCGAGCTCCGCGGCTCCGAGCTCATCGCCTGGATCGACGGCAAGCTCGCCTGGCGCGGCGTCCTCCCGGCCAAGGCCGCCCAGCTCCGCGGCCCCGCCGGGGTCCGCTCCGACAACCTCGTCTACAGCCTCGACGCCTTCGAGGCGCAGGCCACCACCGCTCCCGTCACCGCCGAAGCGAAGTGCGTCGGCGCGACCGACTCCTAGGCTTCGCCCGTCCGTACGAACCGCGCCGCCGACGTCGCGTTCAGCTTCACGGTGGGCGCCACGCGCGCGCTCCGCAGCTCCTCGCCGCTCCGCTCGTCCACCGCGACCATGATCGCGTGCGGGTCGTCCTCGTCCGGCACGATGTCCAGGTCGACCTTGACCGCCCGGTCATCGACCGTGACCGACACCGACCGGTGCAGCTTGGCCCGGAGCTGCTGCTCGTGGCGCATGAGGACCTCGCGCGCGGTCTTCACCAGCGTGTGAAACGAGGGCGGATCCAGCGGCTTCGGGTTCTTCTTGTCCCGGCCCATCGTCCACGGCGTCGTCAGCGCCGGCTCGCTCTCCCCGTGCCGGGACATCTCCACGGCCCACCCGTCGTCATCCTCGTTCTTGATGACCTTCGCAATCCACCCGTCCCGCTTCCACAGCCGCGGGTCGCTCGTATCTTCGATTTGCTCGGCCATCCCCGGATAGTCCCAGGCGCCCCTGACACCCATCTCCGTCGGTGGATCGCACTCGAACGCGGACGCGCTTGACACCTCGGGCGCACGCCGCTACAAACACCGCCGCTACCAGCTGCGGGAGTAACTCAGTGGTAGAGTGCAACCTTGCCAAGGTTGACGTCGAGGGTTCGAATCCCTTCTCCCGCTCCACTTCAGACGCCCACCGGTCGTTGACAGCAACGGCCGCAGGCCATGGCTACTGCAGCGAGCAGACGCCGGTCGCGCTGGGATCCGAGCGATCCTTCGGATCGATCACGCAGTGCCAGCCCTCGTCCGGGCAGCAGCTGCCGAACTGACCCTCGGGGCCGCCGCACATGCCCGTGCACGAGCGCTCCTCGGCGGGCGCCGCTGCCGGGCCCGGCGACCGGACTCCTCCCCGATAGGCCGACCGTCGGTTCACCGTGACCATCACCGACGCGCGCCCGTCGATCGTGTCGGGCTGTCCGCCAATGCCCAGCGCCGTGGGCCCCGTGATGGTCAGCTTGTCCCCGGCGACGAAGTCGTTCTCGCACCCCTCTCCGTACGCCTCGTAAGTTCCTGGCTTGACCCGCGCCTCGACGCGAGCGCCCGGCTTCAGCTTGCCCTCGAGCCAGCGGCGGCTCCACGCCGTCCCTTGAAGGGTCAGCGTCAAGCTGCACAGGGCGGACGTATGCCGGTTCTCGATGATCAGCAGCTCGGGGCCCTGGGCCTCCGCTGGCACCACCAACTTCGGTCCGCAGCTGCCGACGAGGATCAGGACGACGGGCCAGCGCACGAGAAGCGACATCCCCGAATCGTACCTCGCGCGTCGACGAATGGGCCCGAGGCCCGCCATGCCCATGACCGATCCACTCACGCTCCGGCTCCCGTCCTGGCTCTGCCAGTCGTTCGACCTCGCACGCGTCATCGCGAACGAGCATCGTGCGATCGGCCGCAGCCTCGGCGCGTGCCACTACGACCGGTTCGACATGCGCAGCCACGAGCGTGCGTTCGTGAAGATCTTGCTGTCCCGCCGCCGGAACCTCTGGCTGTTCCGAGCGAACCAGCGGAAGTTCTGCGGCGACTTCATCGCGGTCGACATGTCGTCGTCGCGGCGGGCGCGGCGACGCGCCGTCGTGATGGAGCTGAAGACGGGGGACCGGCTCGTGATCGGCGGAGCGCGCCTCCAGTGCGCGAATCACCGCGCGGCGGTCGCCGAGCTCGTCGACCGCGACGTCCTCGATGCCGAGTCGCCCGTCGAGCTGCTGTACGGCGGCGAGACGGCCGTGCTCTCGCACCTCGGCGCATAGTGCGGCCATCTCACCACGGGCTACCGGAGCCTCGAGACCGCCGCGTGTTACGAGGCAGGATGACCGCTCTCAAGATCGCTTTCGTCCTGCTGGTCGCCGCGTGCGGCGGCTCCAAGTCCAACCAGCCGGACACCACCATGGGCGGGGCCGGCAGCGCCGACGAAGCCGCGGTGGATCCGACGATTCCGTCGTGGTCGCCGAAGAGCTGCGCCGACTACCAGAAGGCGGTCACCCAGGCCATCGCGTGCGATGCGATGGATCAGGGCGAGCGCGACCAGATCCAGACGACGTACGACCAGGACAGCACGAGCTGGAAGGCGGAGCAGGATGCGACGCCCGAGCGCATCTCCGCGGTCGAGACGGACTGCACCGACAAGACCGCGGCCATCCGCACCGCCCTCGAGGGCAAGTGCGGCCCGGCCACCGAAGCGCAATAGCGCCGACGACCGCTACTCGAGGTCGAGGACGAGCTCGAGCGGAATCGTGAGTGCGATCGGGTCGGTGATCATGTACTCGGTCCAGAGCGTGAGCGACGTCCCGGTCGCGGTGTAGCTGAGGACCGGGAGGGGCTCGGTGCCGCCGCAGCCATCGGCCACGGTGAGATCCGCGCCGGTGATCGAGTAGAGGCCGGCGCCGCTGAGGTTCTCCATCACGGCCTGGCCGAGCGCCATGCCATTGATGGCCATCGCGACGCGCGCCGCGCCCGCCGTCGCCGTGCTGATCACGATCTCCACGCGGCCCTGTGCGGTACCGGTCACGGGCAGCCCGTTGGCGTAGAGCTTGATGCTCGACAGCTCGTAGGTGCCGGCGACCACGCTGCCGCCTTGCGGGTTGGGCGTGATCTGCTGCACGACGATCGGAATCGCGGGTGCGGCCGCGAGATCCAGCGCGTTGCAGTTGGCTTCCAGCGTCGCCGTGTCCGGGGTGGCGTCGGGCGGCGTGGTGTCATCGGCCGTATCGTCGGCGGTGTCATCCGCCGTGTTGTCATCCGCCGTGTTGTCATCCGCCGTGTTGTCGGTGGTGTCATCCGCTGCCCCCTCTTCACCGCCGCAAGCGGCGAACGCGACCAGGAGCACCAACGACGTAGAGAAGCGGGAGAGGAGACGCATCCCCCGAGTCTCGCAGAAAACCGCGCTACGTGGCGCGGCGGATCGTCAGCGTGATCAGCCTGCCGAGCTTGGCGCCCGCGACCTCCACGGACGCGGCCTGGCTGACCTCGTAGCGTCCGTTCGGGCACGGGATCACGGCGAACCCATGGCCCACCATCGGTCGGTCGGTGGACGCGAGAGCCAGCTCGGACGCGGGCCAGTCGGCACAGACCAGCGCCAGTGCGCCGCTCTCGACCTCGAACGCTCCCCAGACCTCGTCGCTGCCGGGTAGCTCCACCGCCGAGTGAAGCGTCGCCTCGTCGACGTTCTTGCTTCCCATGTCGTCGAAGCTGGCGAGCAGGCGGACGGCACCGTCCGCGTGGAAGACGATCGGCTGCAGCAGGTTGAGATCGAAGATCATCACCTCACCGGCAGGCAGCTCGTACTCGTCATCGGGGAAGCCGGCGGCCTCGTAGCCCGGCCACGCACGCATGACCTCGAGGTCTCCCGCGACGAGCGTCACCTTGGTGTAGCGCCGCTTGATGTCGCCGAGCTGGGTCCACGTCATGTCGTCGTTGATAGGCCGCGGACGCGACGACGCGCAACTCCGCTAACGACGCGGGTCAACCCTCCAGAACCACACCGCTTCCGCCGTATGGACGCG
Organism: Kofleriaceae bacterium; assembly: GCA_022842285.1. GTDB lineage: Bacteria > Myxococcota_A > Polyangia > Haliangiales > Haliangiaceae > JABFXX01. Next base: position 12,588 of record JALHPV010000073.1, on the reverse strand, counting down.
TGACGACTCCGTCAGCTCGGCAGGTGCGGTTCGGAGGCATGCACGCGCGCCGCTTCGCACTTCTCCATGTACGCCGCGCGCCGCTTCGGATCCGTCTCGCGATCCGCCGCGCGCTCCCACATCCGGCCCGCTTCGAGCCAGCCCTGCTCCCACGCGGACGAGTCCCGGGCGTCGTGGGCCTTCTGCTCGGCGGCCTCGGCCTTCGCCACATGCGGGTTGCGTCCGAAGCTCATCACCGTCAGTACCACGGGTCGCGCATCACGGCTCGGGTCCTGGCTCGCGACCGCCAGCGGCTCGGGCCGTCGGTTCGGCGAGACGTTGGTCTGAACATCGAGTTTTCCGCCGGACTGCGCGATGTGTGTGCCAAGGCCTCGCCCCGTCCCACACCGCACGATGCGAGGCGCTACAGTGGCGCCCGTGCTCGCCGATCTGCTGCGAGATCGAGGACCGGCCCTCCTCGATCGCTGGCGCCATCTCGTGACCGAGAGTGGGCGCGCGGTGTCGCCCGAGCTCGCCGAGTCGATGCGGTGGGTGCTCGAGAGCCTCGAGGCCGAGCTGCGCTTCGGTGACGAGCGCGCCAGCGGTGGCGCCGTCGAGATCGACCTGCCGTCCTTCGGCTTCGACGCGCTGATGGCCGCGATCGTCGAGGCGGCCGACGCGCGGGGCTACACGCTGACCAACGCCGAGTCGCAGCGCCTGTTGCGGTTCGCCCTCGCCCGCACGACCGGCGCCCCTACCCGCCTGCGGGCCCGCACGACGTCGGTCAACACGCAGCTCGTCGCGGCTCACGGGCGCGTGGACGAGCTCACCTCGCTCGCGCGCTCGAGTCAGGCCCAGCTGCAACTCGTGATCGACGCGCTGCCCGTTCTGATCTCGTTCGTGACCCCCGACGAGCGCTACGGGCTGGTCAACCAGGCATACGAGGACTGGTTCGGGGTCAGCAAGGAGTCGGTCATCGGCTGTCGCCTCGTCGAGGTGGTCGGGGAAGCCGCCTACGAGCGGTTGCGTCCGCAGGTGCTCCGCGCCCTGGCCGGCGAGCGCTTCTCGTTCGAGCAACGGGCCGTGCCCTACCCGCGAGGGAAGCGGGACATCCGGGCCACGTTCGTGCCGCAACGCGACGACGACGGCCGCGTGACCGGCTATGTCGCTCTGCTCGAGGACATCTCGTCACGCCTGCAGCTGGAGGCGGAGCGGGAGGCGATGGCGCAGGAGCGGTCGAGCGTGCTCGCCAAGCAGGCCGCCTTCGAGCGGCAACTGATCGGCATCGTCAGTCACGATCTGCGTAATCCCCTGAACGTCGTCAGCCTCGGGACCCAGGTGCTGCTCGAGAGCGGCGAGCTCTCCCCCGAGACCGCGAAGCACGCGCTCCGGGTTGGCGCCGCCGCCGAGCGCGCGAGTCGACTGGTGGGCGACCTCCTCGACTTCACCCAGGCGCGGCATGGGGGCGGGCTCGCGATCGTGCGCGCGGCCTGCGATCTGGGTGCGGTGATCCAGACCGTGATCGAGGACGCCCAGACGACCTATCCCGAGCGCAGGATCGAGCTCCAGCAGACTGGCCCAAGCGTCGAGAGCGTCGGGATGTGGGACGCGGACCGGATCGCGCAGGTGGTCCAGAACCTGATCACCAACGCGGTCAAGTACAGCTCGCCCGCCAGCACGATCACGGTGAGCGTGGGCGAGCAGGCCACCGCGGTCGTGCTGAGTGTCCACAACGTGGGCGTGGCCATCCCCGCCGAGAAGCTGCCGATCCTGTTCGAGCCCTACGAGCGCGCGGGCGCCCAGGCCTCCTCTGCCCATGGCAGCGTCGGGCTCGGACTTCACATCGTGAAGCTCGTGGTCGAGGCCCACGGCGGGACGGTTGACGTCGAGTCCACGCCCGACGCCGGCACCACGTTCCGCGTGGCGTTGCCGCGCACGGTCGGGGAGCTGACGTAGGCTTGGCGACCGTGCGCGGTACGGCGTTTGACCAGGTCCTCCCGGCCACTGTCGTTGGCGAGCTCCGGACTCGCATCATCCAGGCGCAGGCCCGACGGGCCCGCCCCGGCGACTCGGGCACGCACTGGTATCCACTCGGCCTGGCCCCGGGACTCGTGTTCGAGCAGGTGATCCAGCACCTCCGCCACTTCGTGCCGCGCGGCGATGACTACGTCGGAGCCGAGTGGTGGTTCCGCGCGACCCCGACCGATACGGGCTTCCCGTTTCACTTCGACCGCGACGAGGGCATCCGGTCCCGCGTCGTGTCGCCTGACCTCCTCTCGATCCTCTACCTGAGCGATGCCGGTGGACCGACCGTGATCGTCGACGCGACGCCCGCGAGGACGTCCGCGCCGACCCGCGCGATCGCCGTCCAGCCTCGGACCGGTCGATTCGCGATGTTTCCCGGCGACCGGCTGCACGGCGTGCTGCCCGCACCGCCCGGTCGGTGGCCGCGCATCACGATGCTCATCAACTGGTGGCGCACCGTGCCGCGGATGGAACCCGCGCCCCCCGAACCGGGTCGTCGGACCGCCGTCGATCGTCGAGGAGTGACCACGCGACGCCGTCGTGCGCCCGTCGCGCCGCTCGACACGATCGACCCGTCGCGACTGCTCGCGAAAGCCGCGTGGCGGGAGCTCATCTTCAAGCAAGCCACGTACCGATAGGTGCTAGAAGCGACGTATGGGCGCACAGTGGAAGGTCCGCGGCAAGGTCGCGAGCGCGGCCGCCAAGGGCAAGGTGTTCAGCAAGCTCGCGAAGGAGATCGCGGTGGCCGCGAAGAGCGGCGCGGATCCAGCGATGAACGCGAAGCTGCGTGCCCTCGTCGAGGCGGCGAAGAAGGTCTCGATGCCGCGCGACACGCTGGATCGCGCGATCAAGAAGGGCGCCGGCCTCCTCGATGATGGCGCATCGTACGAGACCGTGACGTACGAGGGCTTCGCGCCCCACCGGGTCCCGGTGATGGTCGAGTGCCTGACCGACAACAAGAACCGGACGACCAACTCGGTGCGCGTGCTGTTTCGCAAGGGTCAGCTCGGCACCACTGGCTCGGTCTCGTGGGACTTCCAGCACGTGGGCCTCATCGACGCCGTCCGGACCGCCGATCAGGATCCGGAGGAGGCGGCGATCGAAGCGGGCGCGCAGGATGTCGAGACCGATGCCGAGGGCGCCTCGCGCTTCTACACGGAGCCGACGGATCTCGACGCCGTGAGCAAGGCGCTGACGGCGGCCGGCTGGGCCGTCGATGGCATTCGGCTGGGCTGGCGAGCGAAGAATCCGGTGACGGTGGAGGACGCGGACGCGCGCGCCGAGGTGCTCTCGTTTCTAGCGGACCTCGACGAGGACGATGACGTGCAACACCTGTACGTCGGCCTTGCCTGATCACTCGACGATCGCGTCGATGTTCGACATCGAGAGCCAGTGCTCGATGAGGTCGGTGGCAGGCTCGGGGCGCAGCACCGTAATGCGGTGCTGCCACGTGCCGTCGGCGAGGCGGTCGAAGCGCCCCCACGAGCGGGTCGGGCCCACGGCCTCGAGGTCGCGGAGCAGGCGACGAAACATCCCGTCGTAGCGGCCGCGGCTCGCTTCATCGTCGCCGCTGACGACGAGAGTGGTTCCGGCAGGGGGATCGCGGGCGAGGTCGGTGATGCGCGCGATCGCGGCGTCGTTGGTGGTCGCGGCGCTCACCGCGTCCCGCGCCTCGCGGAAGAGATGCTCGGCGGCCCGGCGCGAGAGGCGAGCGACATCGCGGATGGGCGGGGTGGGCGCCGCGATGTAGAGGGGTTCACCATCCGTGCGCTGGTCGCCGTCGAAGCCGATGCGCGCCCCGGGGGGGAGCGCGGCGAGCCAGCGAAACCAGGCGGGGAGCGCGGCGTCGGGGGCCGTGCCGCGGAGCGTCGTCACGAAGGGGACGGCGAGGAGGAGCGCCCAGCCAAAGCTGCCGAAGTAGCCGAGCCCGTTGTTGCCGAGGGCGCGGAGGCGCACGAACCGGCGGACGTACGGCCAGGCGGCGGCGAAGGCCTCCGTACGCTGGGCGGCGAGCGCCGTGGCGTCGCGTGGGCCGAGGCGCATGCGACGCGCAGCATCGTCGTTGCCGTTGACGACGGTGATGTCCACCGCCGTCGACGCGATGACACCGTGCAGGCGAGGCGGGGTGGTGGGGATGAGCTCGAAAGCAAGGGCGGTGGCGAGCTTCACCGGGTCCTTGTGCGAGACCAGCACGTCGATGTCGTGGGCGTGCTCGGGGGCGTAGACCGCCGAGCCGTAGAGGTCGACGTGGGACTGGGGGCCGGCGGCCGCCCGCACGCGGGCGAGGACGGCCTGAATAAGCGAGAGATCCACGACAACTTCCTGATCAGCCAGTTGGGCGCGGACGAGAAGAGTGGTCTACCTCTCGGGTCATGTCGAGCGTCCCCGATCGCGGCAAGTTCTTCACGAACCCCGACAAGAAGAAGCCCAGTCAGCCCGACGTCTTCGGCGATTGCGTCATCAACAACGTCGCCTACGAGCTGCACGGGTTCAAGCGCAGCGAAGGGCTGGCCCTGCACGTGGCGCCGCCCCGCGGTGACCGGAACACGTACCCGCCGGACGTATTCCGCGGCGTGCTCGACGCCGTCGAGAAGCCGGCCGGCCCGAAGGGCAAGAAGGGCGCGCCACCGCCGGATACCGGACCCGCCGTCGCCTGGCGGGGCGTGATCGTCGGCGAGGACGTGGCGTACCTGCTCACCGCCACCGAGAAGCAGGGCAAGAGCGACCTCTACTGGGTGCTCACGTTCGAGAAGACGGAGAAGCCGACCGACGAGGTCGAGTGGGTGGACGCGGACGCGTGACGAGCCGGATTTGCCCACTGTGCGAGGCATGCTGCGGCCTCGACATCACCGTCGAGGACGGCCACGTCACCGCGATCCGCGGCGATGCTGACGACGTCCTGTCGCGCGGCTTCATCTGCCCGAAGGGCGCGGCGCTCGGCGAGCTGCATGACGACCCGGATCGCCTGCGCGGACCGCTCATCAAGAGAGATGGCGGGTTTGTCGCCGCCACCTGGGACGAGGCGTTCGCGGAGATCGCCGCGCGCTTACCGCCGATCATCGACGCGTACGGGCCGAATGCGGTCGCCACGTACGCCGGCAATCCGACGGCGCACAAGGCCGGCCTGCTCCTCTACGGCATGCGCCTGTCGCGCGAGCTGCGCACCGCAAACGTGTTCTCGGCGTCGACGCTCGACCAGATGCCGAAGCAGCTCGCGTCGGGCTTGCTGTTCGGGCACTGGCTGTCGGTGGCCGTCCCGGATCTCGACCGCACGGAGCTGCTCGTCGTGCTCGGCGCGAATCCCGTCGCCTCGAACGGCAGCATGTGGACGGTCCCGGACTTTCGCGGCAAGGCGAAGGCGCTCCAGGCGCGGGGCGGGACGCTGGTCGTCATCGATCCGCGCCGCACCGAGACCGCCGCCCTCGCCGACGAGCATCACTTCATCCGCCCCGGGGGTGACGCGTTCTTGCTGCTCGGGATCGTGCACACCCTGGTCACCGAGGGGCTGGTCCGGCTCGGTCGCCTCGCGCCGCACGTGACCGGCGTGGACGCGGTGGCGGAGGCCGCCCGTGACTTCGCGCCCGAGGTAGTCGCGGACCGCTGCGGCATGCCGGCGGCGACGATCCGGGACCTCGCGCGCCGGCTCGCGACGACGCCCCGGGCCGCGCTCTATGCGCGCATCGGCGCGTGCACGCAGACGTACGGGACGCTCGCGTCGTGGCTCGTGGACGTGATCAACACGCTGACGGGCCACCTCGACGCGGTGGGCGGCGTGATGTTTCCCAAGGCCGCGGCCTTCGCCGCGAACACGGCCGGGGCCTCCGGTCGAGGCAAGGGCGTGACGACGGGCCGCCGTCACAGCCGGGTGTCAGGCGCCCCCGAGGTCTTCGGCGAGCTGCCCGTCACGTGCCTCGCGGAAGAGATCGAGACGCCGGGCGAGGGCCAGGTCCGGGCGCTGATCGCGATCGCGGGCAATCCTGTGCTGTCGGCTCCGAACGGCCCCCGCCTCGCCCAGGCGCTCGCCTCGCTGGAGCTGATGGTCAGCTTCGACATCTACCTCAACGAGACCTCGCGGCACGCCCACGTGATCCTGCCCGGCTACTCCTCGCTCGCGGAGCCGCACTTCGACGTGGCGTTCCCGCAGCTCGCCTGGCGCAACACCGCGCGCTACAGCGAGCCGCTCGTGGCGCCGCCGGCCGGGCATCCCGCCGAGTGGGAGCTCCTCGTCCGGTTGATCGGCATCGTGCGCGGTCGCGGTGCGAACGTGGACGTCGCCGCGCTCGATGACGAGCTCGCCGCGGATGACGTGCGCCGGCTCGCCGGTCCGATGACCGAAGCGGTCCTCGCCGCCGTCGCGCCGCGCCGCGGTCCCGATCGCCTGTTCGATCTCGCGCTGCGCGCCGGACCGTATCGCTTGACCCTCGATGCCGTGCGCGCCGCCCCGCACGGCCTCGATCTCGGTGAGCTCGCCCCGCGGATCCCCGAGCTGCTCCGCACCCCCTCGGGCATGATCGAGCTCGCCCCGCCGGCCCTCATCAGCGATGTCGCGCGAGCCCGCGCAGACCTCGCCCGCCCTGCCCCACCACTCGTCATCATCGGCCGCCGGCAGCTGCGCTCCAACAACAGCTGGATGCACAACCTGCCGACGCTCGCGAAGGGGAAGTTCCGCGGCACCGCGCTCGTGCATCCCGACGACGCGGCACGCCTCGCGCTCCAGGACGGCGGCCGCGCCCGGATCTCGCGCGAGGGCCGGGCGATCGACGTGCAGGTCGAGATCTCCGATCACATGATGCCCGGCGTCGTGTCGCTGCCCCACGGCTGGGGGCACGACCTCGCCGGTACGCAGCTCGCCGTCGCCAGTCAGCGCCCGGGCGCGAACCTCAACGCGCTCCTCGGTGATGACCTGCGCGATCCGCTGTCCGGCACGGCCGTCCTCAGCGGCGTCGCCATCGAGATGCACCCGCTCTGACGGCGTATGCTCGCTGCATGTCGCAGTTCGTCGTTCACGTCGCCGTGCACGTGAAGCCCGAGTCGATCGAAGCCTTCCGCGCGGCGACGCTTCGCAACGCCCAGGCGAGCATCCAGGAGCCAGGCATCGCCCGCTTCGACGTACTGCAGCTCGCCGACGACCCGACGAGGTTCGTGCTCGTCGAGATCTTTCGCAACCCCGAGGCCCAGGCCGCCCATCGCGAGACCGCGCACTACCAGACGTGGCGCGATGCGGTCGCCGACATGATGGCGGAGCCGCGGACGGCCCTGAAGTACACGGGCGTCTTCCCCGCGTCGTTCTAGGCGTGGACCCGCTCGAGCCCGAGATCGTTCGCATCCCCCGCCTGCGCTCCGCGCGGCTCTTGTTCCGCGCATTTCCGGGCATGCCGGTCCCGGCGTGGAGCACGAACGCGGGGTGGACGAAGAAACCTGCCCCACCTCCCCCTGGCGCGCATCGATTCCATCACTTCTTTGCGTGAACGAGAGCGACCTTTCCCGTGGAGAACTCGACCTCGACGCGCGAGATGGCGACGGACACCACGGTGCCGCGCCCGAACTTCGGATGCTCGATCACGTCGCCCAGCGCGAACGTGGTGCTCGCACCGTAGGGTCGCGCGGTCTTCTCCGCGGCCGCCCACGCGAGCCGCGTGAGCTCGCTGAGATCCGCGAGCAACGTGCGGGCAACGGACTCGGGAGCCACGGATGCCTGGGGTTCGGTGGCGCGGCGAACCGCGACCTCGCGCGGCGTGAGGCGCAGCGAGATGGGCTGGTCGATGCGAGCGGCGGCCTCGGGATTCGCCTCCGCGAGCAGCGGGAGCGCGCGGTCGAGAGCAGCGGTGATCGCGCGCGTCACCACCTCGGCCCGCGCCTGCACCAGCTGCGCGTTGACGATCTGCTCGACGTGCAGCGGAACCTTCACCTGCTTGAGAGGCCGCACGCCCCGCTCGTCGAGGACCGCGACCATCTTCTCGAAGACCGGCCAGTGTTCCTCGGGGCAGCGGGTCCGCGCCCACGCGATGATGTCCTCCCGGATCTTCGGCACGCCGAGCTCCCGGTTCAGGACGGTGGAGACGGCGGAGGCAATGGCGGCGCGGACCTCGCCGGCGATGGCGAGCGGAGGATCGGCAGTGTCCGTCACGGTGAGCCCCAGCGCCGTCGTCACGCAGTCGGCGGCTTGCTTCGGCTTGGCATTGCGCGGACCGCGTGGATCGAACGTCGCCTTCGTCCCCAGGCGCGAGGCGACCGCGGCTTGCAGCTCGGGGCTCGGCTCGACATCGTCGGAGAGTCCGAGCTCCTGCAGCAGCCCGTCCTGGCCGGTGCGCAGGCAGACCGTGATGAAGGCCTCGAGGAGCTCGCGCGCGAACCGCGGCGGGTCGGTCTCGAGATTGGTGGTCTCCATGATCCGGGCAGCGACCGTCTGGAGCGCGCCGTGGTGAGCCGTGGAGAGCTGGAGTGTCATGCGGCTAACCTAGCCGACGTGAGCGCCCGGTTCGGGCGCGGGACCGGCGGATCGTCGTCGGGATCGCGATTCCGCTGGTCGAACCGGCCCCCGACCGCCCCGAGCCCCTCACCGCGTGAAGCGTTGGTGGATTCGCTGTGTCGAGAGCGACCACGAGGTGCAGCTGAGCCCCGCCCTCGTGACCTGCAATGGAACCGTCTTCCGCGGCTGACCGCGCCGCATGGGCCCTCGCGAGTTCGGACTAGCTAAGCTAGTTGTCGCAGCAGATCGAGACGCGCGACAGCTTGCTGTCCAGGGTATCGGCCTCCCACAGGACGCCGGGGATCCGGCGCGCCGCGCCGAAGTCGAGGTCCAGATGCGCGGCGAGCGCGGGGGAGCGCACGAGCTTCTCGCCCTTGAACAGCAGGAACCGGCGCTGCTGCGGGTGCGCGTTGATCTCGATGCGCGCGGCCGCGGGCAGGTGCTTGTCGAGCCACGCGAGCGCCTTCATGACCTTCCTCACGCCGAGCTTGGGCGTGTCGAGGCCAGAGAGCTTCGCGAACGAGCCGGGGGACTTCGGCAGCGTCGTGAACGGGTCTCCCTTGGGCATGGTGTGCTCCGCGTGGTCGAGCGCGAAGAAGAGCTGCTTCAGGCGCGCCTTCGCGCTGGGGTTCTCCACGAGCTGCTCGATGTTGTAGGGCGCGAGGTCGAGGGCCTCGAGCACCTGCTCGACGGCTTCGGCGTCCTTCGTCGCGAACGACACCGTGAGGCGACCAACGCCGGCGACGGTGTCGGTCCACGTGGCGAGCTTGCGAAGCGGAGCGATCACGTTGGTCCGAGCAAAGGCGAGCGCGGCCTCGAGGTCGAACACGTGCCCGTCCTCGCGCAGGAGCTTCCGCGGCGGTGACAGCCGAACCCGCAGACACGTGCGATCGGGCTTGGGGCCACCGCGCATGGCCGCCGCCGCGACGATGGTCACGAGCCCTCCCTCCTCTGCCGTCACCGCCCGGACCGTCTTCGTCATGGCCCGGTGGTAGCACACGCAGGTCGGCGGGGATGCCCGCGCTCGAGGTCGGGCAGGTCCCAGCTGCGGAACCATCACGCCCGGTGTGGTCGGCCCAGACGTGACCCCGTAGCATCGCTGCCATGAGAGTGATCTGCGTGCTCGTGCTGGTGGCCGCGTGCGGGGATGATGCCGGGACCGGCGACGCGGTCATGATCGACGCCGCGCCGATGGGCCTCGACGCCGCCTCCGATGCCGAGGCTCCCGACGCATCGCCGGTGCCTCTGTGCGAACGGGCCGGGCTCCTGTTCTGCGAGGACTTCGAGGCGCTCGCGCTCGGACCGGCTGCGAGCGATGCCTGGACCACGGAGAGCGCCAACGGGGTGCTGACGATCGACGAGGAGCACGCGCGGGGGGCGCGGGGGCTCAAGATCTCGACGACGGGCAACGGTCGCGGGCGTCTCCAGGTCGCGGGCCTGACGCCACCGGGGAACAGCCTGTGGGGCAGCGCGCACGTGTGGGTCGACGCGTTCCCGATGGCGCCCGACTACGCGCACTACACGCTCGTCGAGCTGGCGGGCACGGGAAACGCGACGCTCCTGCGCCCGATCGGCGGCCAGTACATCCCGTCGTTCGCGGCCGGTGATCCGGCCGGCAGCTTCTGGGGCGTGGGCAGTGACGGCGGGCCTACGGGCGACTGGACGAGCTGGAAGAAGACCGTGCCCAGCGAGGGCGGCCGCTGGCTGTGCCTCGAGTTCCGCATCGACGGCGCCACTGATTCGATCGACGTGTACATCGACAGCGTGTTGAAGCCGGAGCTATCGGTCACGCGCACCGAGCATGGCGGCAACGCGGTCGACTTCGTGTTCCCGATGATCGATCGTGCGTGGTTCGGCTGGTGGCTCTACCAGGCGAACCCGACACCGAACGGCTTCGACGTGTGGCTCGATGACCTGGCGCTCGGCCCGAACCGCGTGGGCTGCGAGTGATCCGCTTCTACTTCGACTTCATCTCACCGTACGCATACCTCGCGTGGACGCAGTGCCCCACGCTGGGCGTGCCCATCGAGCCCGTGCCGGTGCTGTTCGCGGGCCTCCTCGACGCGCACGGCACGAAGGGACCGGCGGAGGTGCCGGCTCGGCGGGCGAATCTGATCCGCGATGTCGCGCGCAAGGCCCAGCGCCTCGGCGTGCCGATCGAGGTGCCGTTCGCGCACCCGTTCAATCCACTGCTCGCGCTGCGGGTGGCGTCGCTGCCGGGGATCGACCAGCTCCAGGTGGTCGACACGCTGTACCGGGCCGCCTGGGCGGAGCGGCGCGACATCACCGACCCGGCGGTCGTGAGTGCGCTCGTCGGCGAGGCGCTCGTGGCACGCGCCGCGGAGGCGAAGCCCCTGCTGCGAGCGCAGACCGACGCCGCGATCGCCCGCGGGGTGTTCGGCGTGCCGACGCTGGCGATCGACGACGAGCTGTTCTGGGGCACCGACGCCCTGCCCGATCTCGTGCGCTACCTCGAGGGCGCGCGCGTATCGGCCGAGTGGCTCGCGCGCTGGGAGAGCCTGCCGGCGGCGGCCGTGCGGCCCCGCGCGGGCTAGCCAACCATGGTCACGACCAGAGATGCGCGACGAGCACGATCGTCGCGAAGCGGACCACGCGACCGACGAAGCTGATCGGCATGAAGATCCGGAAGCGCACACCGACGACACCCGCGAGGATCGCCACGAGGATCTGCGGCGGGACTCCGACCGTTGCTCCGAGGCTGATCAGGATCAACTCGCTCTTCTTCCACCGTTCGCCGAGAGCATGCGCCTGGGTGATGCGCTTCGCGAGCCACGGCCGATGCTTCGCGCCGACCTTGCTCATGCCGCGCGCCATGAAGAACAAGATCGCGTGCGTGATCGACTGCCCGACGGAGACGATCACGGCGAGCAGCACGAGCTTCGGCCACGTGTAGCTCGAGCCAGCGCCGATCGCGATCAGCGCGGCCTCGCTGTTGGTGAGCGGGAAGACGCCCGAGATGATCGCGATGATGAACAGCGCGAGGTAGACGCCGCCAAAGCCATCGAGCGAATCCAGCATGCTCTGCATGGCTACGGGCCCGTACGCTACCGCGCCTGGGGCATGATCGGGGCGTGGCCGCTCGACGCATGACCCTGGCTGCCGTGCAGGCACGGTGCGAAGAGAAGGCGAACAGCGTGCTGACCACGCCGTTTGGCCCGACGCCGCTCGTCTACAAGGTCGGCGGCAAGATGTTCGCGCTGCTCGGCACGCTCGACGGCGTCGAGACGGTGAGCCTCAAGTGCGACCCGGAACGCTCGGCGATGCTCCGCGCAGCGTTCCCGGCCATCACCGGGGGCTATCACCTGAACAAGGACCACTGGAACACGGTCCGCCTCGACGGCACGGTGCCCCCCGCTCTGATCCGCGAGCTCGTCGATCACGCCTACGACCTCATCGCGAGCAAGCCGACGAAGCGCCGGCGCACGTAGTAGCGTCGCCGCATGGCGTTCGGCGCGGCTGTCCCTATCCTGCGAATCTTCGACGAGCAGAAAGCCCGCGACTTCTATCTCGACTACATCGGCTTCAGCGTCGCGTTCGAGCACCGTTTCGAGCCCGGGATGCCGATCTACATGGGGCTACAGCTCGGCGACTGCCGCCTTCACCTCAGCGAGCACCACGGCGACGGCGCCCCGGGCGCGCGCATTCGCATCCAGTGCGACGACCTCGACGCGTACCACGAGACGTTGCGCGCGAAGCCGTACAAGTACGCGCGGCCCGGCCTGCAGGACATGGACTGGGGAACGCGCGAGATGGCGATCGACGACGGCTTCGGGAACAAGCTGATCTTCTTCCGCTCGCTCTAGAGCGAGGTGACACCCGCGCCTCTGGATCGCCAGGGCGGAGCGGAGCGATGACGCTGGTCGCGATCATGGCCGACGGGTCGCTTGCCCGAGCGCGGCGACGAGCGGCGCGAGGACTTCGCGGTCCGCGCGGGCCCGCTGGGCGGCGGTGTGGCGCGCCACGGCGTCGGCCAGGGCCGCGAGGGCCGCTTCCACGGCGTCGAGGCGCCCGTGCGCGTGGAGCTCGCGGCGCAGGTCGGTGCAGGCGAAGTGCACGCACCGTGCGGGGCGATCGACGAGCCGGAGCGAGCACGC